>NZ_JBQTGH010000013.1:0-91158 GCF_052400625.1 Thermophagus sp. OGC60D27 | reverse complement strand
CCTTGACAGAACCTGAAAACTACCCAAATGAGCTTTTAAGAATTGGTTGAAAGAAAAAATATGAGTTATTTTGAGTTACGAAAATTCTACCGGACAGAGTTAAATTTACATTCCCCTATTGAGGGATTTCATCGCCAGGTAAGGAAAGTAACCAAAACAAAAGGAGCCTTTACCAGCGATATGGCACTTCTGAAGTTAATTTATTTAACCACTGAAAATATTGCAAAAAAATGGACCAGACCCCTTCAAAACTGGGCATTAACGCTACAGCAATTGTGTATTCAATTTGAAGGCCGTTTATATACCCTTGACAGGTTCTGCACACTCCCTTTCTTTGCTGGATAGAATTTGGTTTGTTATTTCCTTATCATATGCAACAGGGCTAATACCACCTAATGCATCATGGGGGCGGAAATTATTGTAGTCATCGAGCCATTGCTCGGTAACATCTCTGGCTTCATCTAATGATGCAAATAGGTATGCATCAGGGACATCCTCCCTATAGGTTCGATTCAAACGCTCGATTAATGCATTTTGTGTCGGTTTCCCCGGTTGAGTATGCAACAACTCAATCTTGTTGATTTCACTCCACTCTTTCAACACCTCTGATATAAATTCAGGACCGTTGTCCATTCGTATTCTTTGTGGCTTACCTCGCCTTTTTATCAAATGATTCAGCACATACACAACCTTGGTGGCCTTGATTGAATAATCCAACTCTATATGCAAGGCCTCCCGGTTATAATCATCCATGATGTTGAACGCTTTTATTTTTCTGCCATTCTCCAACGCATCGTGCATGAAATCCATCGACCATGTGTGGTTTTTCTTTTCCGGAATTGTCAATTGGGTTTTTACCCTTGCCGGTAATCTCTTTTTTACTTTTTTTCGGATATTAAGCTTCATCAAACAATAAACCCGATGAACACGTTTATGGTTCCATTCATAACCTTCATTCCTTAATCTTCTGTACGCTTTCCAAAAACCCTCTGTTGGATGAGCTTTGATTTTTTTTTTCTAATGCTTCCATCACAGCCCCATCTTCTCGTTGGCTTTGGTAATAAAAAACAGACCGACTTAGATTTAATACACGGCACGCCCTGCTGATGCCGCCGGGAACTTGATTACACACTTCTTTTGCAATACTTTTCTTCTCGCAGGGCTTTATAGCTTTTTTTCTATTATCTCCCTGGCTAATTTATAATCTAGTGCAAGCTCGCTATACATCATTTTTAGCCTACGATTTTCTTCTTCTAGTTCCTTTAGACGCTTCAACTCTGATGCTTCCATTCCACCGTATCGTTGACGCCATTTATAAAATGTAGCTCGGCTTACCCCATGTTTCCTTAACAGCTCATCTACTGAGCTACCTTCTTCATACTCTTTTAATATGGAAGAAATCTGTTGTGGTGTGAATCTTTTTCTTTTCATAATACAGCTTAAAAGTATAACTTATTTTTCTTTTTTAAACTGTCCTATTTTTGGGGAAGCTTACAATTATGAGAGGAAATAAAGGCTCCACAAGAGAAACAATAAATCGACTACTGGATGCTTGTAATTTCTATATATTACATGATGATCGAAAAGGAAGAATTAATTGGTGAAGTGGACAAATAATCTAAATAAAAATTTCATATAATGCAGATATTTAGTATATTAGAGGCATGTAAAACGCCGAGCCAACAATATGTTGGCCAAAAAAAATTAGGTATGAGGGCGTTCTTCACAACAGGAGGCGGAAGCCTCCGTTTATCCTCACACTATCACTTCATTATCAATATTTTAGCTACTAAAGTTTACAGCAATGCCCCCCCCGAAGAATTCTGAGTTAGAAATCCGGGTTTGTCAACAGAAGAGCGCGTGAAGGATTTGCTGAGTCATATGAGCATTGAGGAAAAAGCAGGTCAGTTGTAATGTCCTTTTGGTTGGGTGATGTGGATAAAGGAAGGTGAAAATGTAAGTCCTTCTACGAAGTTTAAAGCGTACGTTGGCGACTGGTATGTTGGAATGCTTTGAGGCACATTCAGGGCTTATCCGTGGACAAAGAAGACATTGGAGACGGGACTCTAGCCTGATTTAGCTGCAAAAACAGCAAATGCTCTTCAACGATATGTTATAGAAAACACCCGGTTGGGAATCCCTTTGTTTCTTGCTGAAGAAGTTCAGCATGGACACATAGCAAACGGAATAACCGTTTTTCAGACTGGAATAGGCCTGGAGTCTACCTGGTCGCCCACTACCATTGAAGAAATTGGAAAGGTAATATCCAAAGAGATTCATCTTCAGGGTAGTCATATAGTATACGGTCCTGTGCTCGATTTAATGAGAGATCCCAGATGGTTAAGGGTTGAGGAGACATACGGCGAAGACCCTGTGTTGAGTGCCTTGATGGGTGCAGCCATGATTCGGGGCACGAGCGGGGGTAACCTGGCCGGTGAAAATGCTGTTATTTCCACGCTTAAGCACTTCCTTGCTTATGGTGTTCCCGAAGCTGGTCTGAATGGTAACTCAGTGATGATTGGAATGAATGAACTGCATCAGAATTCTATGCCCCCGTTTAAGGACGCCGTTGATGCAGGAGTACTGTCGGTAAGGACTGCCTACAATTCAATTTACGGGATTCCCTGTACTTCCAATAAATATTTACTGACAGACATATTGCGGGACGAATGGGGATTTAACGCATTTGTGGTCTCTGATCTTTTTAGCATTGAAGGGCTGAAAGGCAATCATTTTGTGGCAGAAACCATGCAGGAAGATCACTTATGGCTGTGGAAGCCGGAGTTGATGTTGACCTGGGGGTAATGCCTATCTTTAGCTTATTGATGCAGAAAAAACGGAGTCGTGCAGGAATTGGTTCTTGATTCGGCCGTTAGCCGGGTTTTACGTTTAAAATTCGAAATGGGATTGTTTGAGAATCCTTATATGCAGCCAAAAGATGCAAAACTTCATGTTCGCACAACGGAACATATTGATGTCGCTTTGAAAGCAGCCAGGCAATCTGTCGTCCTGCTGGAGAACAAAAATGATATTCTTCCAGTAGCCAGGAACAAATTTCCAGCGTGGTGGTTAGGCCCCAATGCTGACACACAATACAATATGCTGGGGGGCAACACTGCCCGTCAGACCTAAAGCAATATTGTGACGGTGCGTGAAGGAATTGAATCCAAAATAGGAAAATCAGGAGTAAAATACGTTAGGGGCTGTGCCATTAGAGATACCTTCTGGAATGAAATACCTGAAGCAGTCAGAGCAGCCAGGGAAGCAGATTTGGCTGTGGTAGTTGTTGGCGGTTCCAGCGCAAGAGATTTTCAAACAACTTTTAAGGAAACCGGTGCTGATGTTGCCGGTGATGATTATTTGAGCGATATGGATGCCGGCGAAGGTTTTGACAGAGCCACTTTGGATTTGCTGAGGTATCAATTGAAGCTTTTGAAAGCTGTTAAAGCAACTGGAACTCCGGTAATTGTGATCTATATTCAGGGCAGACCAATGAATATGAATTGGGCAACAGAAAATGCCGATGTATTACTTACAGCCTGGTACCCGGGGCAGGAGGGGGGCAACGCTTTGGCCGATGTCATTTTTGGTGAATATAACCCCGCAGGAAGATTACCGGTAACCATTCCCCGCCATGGAGGACAAGACACCCCAAAGGTCATGGCTATATTGATGTGCCTTCAACGCCACTTTACAGCCTTGGTTATTGACGCAGCTTTTCTCAGTTTGAATATGATAACCTTACGATGGAACAAAAGGACGAATTTGAGTTTGAAGTGAAATTTTCTGTTACCAAAACTGGCGATTATAATGGAGACGAGGTCGTTCAGTTATATCTCAGAGATAATTTTGCCTAGGTTGTTCGCCAGTGAAACAATTAAAGCATTTCAAAAGAGTTTTTCTTAAATAGGGCGAAACGAAGAAGTATCTCTTTCTTTTTGTCAAAAGATGACCTTTCGTTTATTAATGCCAAATTGCAACGGGTTGTTGAGCCTGTCACATTTCAGGTATCTGTTGGAGCTTCTTCAGATGGTATCAGGATTTAATCTATTTTGGAAGCATACATAAAAAATAAACCAAACCTAATTTATTATGACAAGAGAAGAACATTTGAGATTTTGTAAGATTTGCAAAAATCAGGGCTTTGATTCCCAATTTGGTATTATTTGCAGTTTAACCGGTCGCCGGGCAGATTTTGACTTGGAATGCGATCACTTTGTAGAAGAAGATCAGAAGCTAAAAGCAGAATAGAAAGTTAAGGATAGGGGAAAGGCTGTTAATGGTAACCTTGCTGGTCAGGAAAAGCTTCTTGTCAATTATTTGCTTGTTTCGGTTTTTCTGATAGTTTTTGGATTAATAGAATTTTTTATTTGGAGTGTTTTGTTGTCACTGATTTCACCATCAACTTTTGCGGGGTTTGATCCGGAGAACCGGATTTTTAACTATTCCATAGCTTTCGTTTTTGGAATGATTTATTATTCCATAATTGAATTTGCCAGTGGCAGAACAATAGCAAAATATATTACTAAAACCAAGGTAGTAGATCAGAACGGAAATCATCCCGGATTTCAAACGATTTTTGTTGGAAGCCTGTGTCGTTTCATTCCTTTCGAGGCTTTATCTTTTTGGGGAGGTGAAGATTCTGGCTGGCACGACAGGCTTTCTAAAACAATGGTCTTAAATTTGAAGAAGTAAACATTTTGGAAGGTTAAAAAAAATCAGAAAAATGGATGCTCAGGCCAGGAAATATGCGCTTGATGCGCAAAGGACAGAAATATCCGAATACCAAATTTATAAACGACTTGCCCGAAAGACCAGAAATGCAAAAAATGCCGAGGTTCTCAACCGTATTGCAGAACAGGAAAAACAACATGCAGCTTATTGGGAATTAAAAACCGGACAACAGGTGAAATCCGATAAGTGGCGGCTGTACCGGACTTTATTACTGGCGCGTTTCCTGGGCCTGTCCTTTGCTCTGAAACTAATGGAGGAAAAAGAAGGTACTGGCGCAGATAATTATGTCCGTCAGGCAAAATAATTTCCTGAGGCAGCAGATTTTGCCAGGGTAGAGGGGGAACATGAAAAGGAAATTCTTAAAATGCTGGAAGTCGGCAATCTTACTTTTGTTGGTTTGGTTGTTTTAGGGCTTAATGATGCCATTGTTGAATTAACAGGGGCTTTAGCCAGATTTACCCTTGCTCTGGGAGAAACCAAAATAATTTCCATCGCTGGATTGGTTACGGGTATTTCGGGTGCTCTTTCAATGGCTGCGTCGGAATTTCTTTCCACTAAGGCCGAAGGTGATCCACGTGCCAAAGAAGCTGCTCTTTAAACCGGTATTTCGTATTTGGGAACGGTCATCTTACTCATTCTCCCTTTTTTTCTTGTGGATAATAAATTTGTGGCATTGGGAATTGTTCTGGTTATTGCATTATTTATTATCTGGGGGTTTAATTATTATGTTTCGGTCGTCAGGGATCTTGATTTTAAAAAACGGTTTTTGGAAATGGCTGCAATAAGTATGGGGGTGGCAGCCTTTTCTTTTCTGGTAGGTTTTGGCTTAAATGCTTTGCTGGGGGTTGATGTTTAAAGTTGATATGCCTCCAAAATTTTTGATGTTTATAGAAGGGGAAAAACGGCGGTATGAGAGTATGTACGAAAATGAGATAGAAAAAAACAAAATTCAACGGTGAAAGTGAGAATTTTCCCGTGGGAGTCATAATTTGGGCGTGAGAGCCAAAATTTTCCCGTGAGAGCCAAAATTTGGCGGTGAGAGCCAAAATTTGACGGTGAGAATGAAAATTTGGCGGTGAGATCCAGAATTTGGTCGTGAGAATGAAAATTTGACGGTGAGAGTCAGAATTTGGCGGTGAGAATCAGAATTTTTCGGTGAGAATGAAAAATTTCCGGTGAATATAAAAATTGGTACTACCCTTATTTTAGTGGTTAAATATTTGTTGAAATATAGTTATAAATGTGGTTTAAAAAATAGAGTGCAACATATAGACTACGTCAAACTACATTTTAACTATAAACAAATTGCAAGTTGTCATTAAATTCGTTGTAGAACCCCAAAATTATTGTTTCACACCTTTGCCCAATTTTTTCGGGAGAGTAACACGGAGCAGGCACAGAGTGAGAATTGGTATTTTCAGATACCCCGGGGCATGTTCTAATTTCAATGTACCATATTCTCTTTCTTTTCCATGCTCTTCGCCCCATGCTCTCCGCCTTTCTCTATAGGTTGCTTTTTGTATATCAGTTTTCTAAAATAGTATACGTTTCCCCGGCCTCAGTTGGAAAATCATACAAATAAGTCTTAGGCAAGTTGGTTTTTGTTAATTTGGCTTTTTCTGATATTACAGGGTCTTTGATCTTAGCCTTTTCGAAGAAAGGATTAGGATTTGTACCGGAAGCTTTTTTC
The DNA here is from genome assembly GCF_052400625.1 of Thermophagus sp. OGC60D27. NCBI lineage: Bacteria > Pseudomonadati > Bacteroidota > Bacteroidia > Marinilabiliales > Marinilabiliaceae > Thermophagus > Thermophagus sp. OGC60D27. The sequence goes on along the minus strand of NZ_JBQTGH010000013.1, from coordinate 84,734 downwards.
AATTCTGTATCATCATTCAAAACCATTTCATTCGGAACCCGGATTCTGCAATTTCCGCCCAGTGTCGACTTTATTTCGGCTTTAATTAGTTGGCCGTTTTCCCATTTACAATTGACTTCAAAGCCTCCCGGCGTTCTAAGTCCTGTTATCTCTCCATTTTTCCATTCATCGGGCAAAGCAGGTAAAAAATGAATGGCGCCGTCATGACTTTGCAGCAGCATTTCTGCAATACCGGCTGTACATCCGAAGTTTCCGTCTATCTGGAATGGTGGGTGCGCATCCAACAGGTTGGGGTAAGTTCCTCCTCCTTCTCCGGCGTTGTTATCCGTACCAACCAGAGTGAGCTGGTCTTTGATCAGCTTGAGGGCATGATTTCCGTCAAGCATGCGAGCCCAGAAGTTTACTTTCCACCCCATTGACCACCCGGTTGATACATCTCCCCGGTGTTGAAGGGTTGTGCGTGCAGCTTCGAATAATTCGGGTGAGGAATAGGGCGAGATTTGGCTGGAAGGATGCAAACCATACAGATGCGAGATATGACGGTGCTTATCTTCAGGACTGTCTAAATCTTCCATCCATTCCTGTAATTGTCCGTATTGACCAATTTGCATGGGAGGCAGACGGTCAAGAATTTTCTGGTATTCACTGATGAGATTTTCATCCTGATTCAGCAATGTTGCTGCTTTAATCGTTTTTGAAAACAGGTCAAACAGGATTTGGTTGTCCATAGTTGCTCCGGCAGTAACAGAAGGTCGTCCGGCAGGAGCATTCTCAGGTGAATTGGAAGGACTGACCACCAGCCATCCATTGGTGGGTTCTTCAATGAGAAAATCCTGATAAAACCGACAGGCGGATTTCATTATTGGATAGACCGATGCGAGATATTCAAGGTCGCCATTGTAAAGGTATTTCTCCCAAAGATGTTGGGTGAGCCAGGCGCCTCCCATTGGCCACATGCCCCAGAAGGCACCGTCTATTACTCCGGAAATACGCCAGATATCTGTGTTGTGATGGGTTACCCAACCGTCGCATCCGTACATGGTTTGAGCGGTTTGCGCACCGGCTTCCGACAGTTCTTTAACCATTTCTATCAGAGGTTCGTGCAATTCAGGAAGATTGCATTTTTCGGCCGGCCAGTAATTCATTTCCGTATTGATGTTGATGGTGTATTTACTATCCCATGCAGGATGTGTGCTGCCATTCCAGATTCCCTGCAGATTGGCCGGCTGACCGCCCGGGCGAGAACTTGAAATCAGCAAATAACGTCCAAACTGATAATAGAGCGTTACCAGTTCGGGATCGTTGGTCTGAGAAAAGTTTTTCACTCTGATATCTGTAGGACGCTCGCTGGCCGGGGTAGTACCCAGATTTAGGGATGATCGGGTGAAGTATTCACGATAGTCGCTGATATGTGCCTTTTTTAGTTTTGCGAAGGTTTTTTGGGAGGCTTCTGACAGGAACTTTTGACATCGCTCATTTTCATCTGCGGAGAGTGTCTTGTAATCAACGAAACTGGTGGCTATCGATATCAGAATGACCACTTCATCGGCTTTCGTTACGGTGATTTTATTTCCATCAGGCTTTATTTCTCCGCCATCATTCAGTATTTTGGCCCGGGTGTTGAATTTTACCTGTCCCTCCACACCTTCGTGGGAGCTGGATATACCCGTCATTTCCAGTGTGTTTGCGTCCAATGCCTGGGTGCTTCTTGCCAAAGGCCCGTTCAGACTGGCTGAAAAGGACAGACTTCTGCGTTGGTCGGACGATAACTTTACAGCAATGACCTGATCGGGGAAAGAGGCAAAAACTTCCCGTTTAAAGTTCACACCATTTACTGTGTATGTAGTTGAAAAAAGAGCATTCTCAATGTCGAGTTCACGGTAATAATTGGTGTAATTCTCGTGACCGTCGAAAGAGAGGTTTAAATTACCTATGGTCTGATACATGGAGCCATGCAGCTGTTCTGCGACCATGTTTTCATTAACCATCTTTTCGGCCTCATGGTATTTACCCTCGAAAATTAATTCCCGTACTTTGGGCAGAGCCTCCAGGGCTTTGGGATTGTCGTTGCGCGAGGGGCCACCTGACCAGAAAGTCTCCTCATTTAGTTGGATTTTTTCATTGGCCGGATCGCCAAATACCATTGCTCCGAGGCGTCCGTTACCGATGGGCAGCGCTTCGTTCCAAACTTTGGCCGGTTTATCGTACCATAGTTTAAGATCACTTTCTTGTGCCGTGTCTTTGTTACAAGCTCCCCAAAAGAGACTGAGGAGTATTGCTGATAAAATCTTTAATTTTTTCATGATTTATTGATATTCTTGAGTTTAGAGAGTGTCCAAAAAGTCCCCAATTAGAGAAAATAAATACCATGCTTGCGTCAGCAAACATTGTATTTCAATTAGTTACACAGAGTTCTCAGAGCCCATCACAGAGGTGCACAGAGAAAAACTGACTTTTTAGACAACCACTTATTGACTGGTGTCTGTCTTCAATTCATGTTTGCGTTCTGCAGGGACAGACCTAATCTGCCACTTCTTCAATTATTTCGTCACTAATTTTGAAATGATCGAAATCAACGAAACCTCCGGTTGTTTTGGTGGCAAAGGAAAATAGCCCAAAACGATATCCCATAAAATGTTGAGGCAAGGTATACGCCATTTGCAGTGGTTCTCCGATTTTCTTCCAATCACTACCATTCAGGCTGTAATAAAACCAGGCTTTGTCGGTTCTGTTTCTGAAATCGCAATCGATTTTTAACCAGATTTTATCCTGTTCCAGTGGAATGGTTGCCAGTTCTACAGGTTCTTCGGTTTCTGCACTTACCATCACCACTGACCTGGAGCCGTTACTCATTTTTACACCAACAAATCCGTATCTGTTTTGTAATGCTACCAGACCGGCAACATCACCATCTTTCATGCCTTGAACATCAACCAGGGTAGAAGCAGAACTTACCGGACCAAAGGTGCGTTGTGTCAGTGTGTTTCGGGTTTGCTCCACGTTTTCATCAATGCGTCCGTTGGTAAGCCGCAAATAGCCTTCTCTTTCGGTTAAAGACCAGTAGCGATTGTCGGGGTTATGGTTCCATTGCCAGGCGAGTGCCAGCTTGTCGTCCTCAAAGTCATCCGATGTAACTATACCGGAAGCTCCGATATTTTTAACAGGAATATCCAGTGTGTCGGGTACTTTACCGTCCATCCCCAAAACAGGCCATCCGTCGTTCCACTTCATGGGCATAATGTATGGGATTCTGCCGACAGAGCCATAATCGCGAAACATGTAGGCGTACCATTCACCTTCCGGTGTGTCGATGATGCTTCCCTGAGCAATTCCACGGTCTTTGAGAGCAACCTTCCCTTCATAAGGGCCGGTGATCTGGTCGGCACGGTGTACTACAACCGTTCTCATTCCTCCCCGTGGCCAGGTGATATTGAAAACGTAATATTTGCCATTGTGCTTAATAACCTGAGAACCTTCGGCATGGAGCATCAGGTTATCGGAAGCTACCTTCCCTGCATCAGGAATGATTACCCGGTTGATGCCATCAGGTTTGATGCCGGATAAATCTTCTTTCAGTTCGACAATACGGATATCGCCTCCGCCATATATCATATAGACTTTGCCGTCGTCATCGAAGAAGAGTGAATTGTCGTGCAAAACCGGCTCAAAGGTAATGGCCTCCCAGGGTCCCTTTTCGATGTTAGTGGTTTTATAAATGTGTGTTTTCCCCGATGTTGCCGAAAAGGTAGAAATATAGAATGTATCCTCATGGTAACGCAGGCTGCTGGCCCAGGAACCCCGTCCATAAGCGTTCCGGCCATTTTCAAGACGCAGTGCTTCATTATTGGCCAGTGTGTCGTAAGCATAGTTCACGATCTCCCAGTTGACCAGGTCTTTGGATTTCATGATGGGCACGCCCGGACTCATGTGCATGGTAGTGCTGCTCATGTAGTAGGTATCATCGACGCGGATCATGGACATATCGGGTACATCGGCGAAAATTACAGGGTTTTGAGCGAACTGTTTCTTTTCGGCTTCTGAGCATGAACTCCATAAGAAACCGGCAATTAACATGATAAGTGTTGAATAGTGTGTTTTCATCTTTATAAAATTTATCTATCCCCGATTACCCGGGGCTCGTTTCATTCTTGAAAGATTATTATTGTTATCCAAAAATTGATTTAAGTGTGTTGGGTGGGATAGGCGACATTCGTTTACCGGTTCTAAGAAGGAATCGGTTTAAATCCACTTAGGTTCAGGGTATTTTTATTCCGGTTCAAAGATTATCCTTCTATAGCCGGTCAGATTATGAGTTCCATTATCGGTTACTTCACAAATAATATGAAATTTTTTGCCGGCTGAATCGGAAGGGACATGAATGGTGGCAATGCCGGATTTGCTATTCGAAATTTTAATATCCCCGGAATAGGTTCCTGCCTCAGGTATTAACCACCATTTATAGCTTAGTTGATCGCCATCGGGATCAAACGTTTTTGTAGCATTAAGCCTTATCTTTTCTCCTGTTTTGCAATTTATCTCAATGGGGTTGATGCCTTTATCCCTGTTAATGATTACAACCGGATTACGGTTACCCTTTCCTTCTTTGGCCCAATCCATACGAGCGGCAAAATTGTTGAAAATAGCCGGATAGAAATACGAAAAATATTTTGTGCTAATCTCATAGGGTTTACCAGTATAATTGGTGTAAGACCGAGTCAGGCTGTCGCGCCCTAAGCCAAACTCAAAATAGCCGCTCCAGCTAACTTGTGTAGGAACATTCGGGTCAGATAATCCATTCGGAATGACGTGCATAAATGACGGTGTATCTCCTTCAACGCCATATTTATATTTAGGATATAACGCACCGAGGTTACCATGATCCTGGATGTGTCGGGCGTATTGATCCCAATTATTTCTGCCTGTTCCGTTTTGATGTTTCCATGCACATTCATCCCAGAAAAACAACAGATCCTGTTCAAATTCCCTCATCCATTGATGCGAACTGTTGGCATAATTTATTGTGTCGCCTTGCGACCATGGACGATCCTGATCAGTGATTGTGTAAATGCGGAATTTGCGTAAAAAAGACTTTAGCTCTTCCGGCGACCGTTCTTGTTGCACGCGCCAGATGGACTGGGCAAATGTATTGCCACCACCCCAAACTGTTATCCAGATTGGGCGGTCGTCATTTTCATCGGCCAGGTCAATGATCAGGTTGCTTCCTTCAGAATCGTTTCCTTCGCCAATGAATTTCATTCCCATTTTTGTGCTTCCCGTCACAGTTCGGGATCGCAAATAATCGGGAGTAGGCCAGTAACCTATATGCTGCTTTGATTCATCGGCCGCAAAATCTTTCTGCCCCGACCTTTTTTTTAAATTTGGCAGATCTTTTTCATAAGCATTTAACGCATCATGGATGAGATCAATACGTTCATTACCGCCGTTATTACTCCAACCAGTGGTGGCAATGAGTGCTTCAATTTCAAACTGGTCAGCATGGACAAGCAATCGAATCATAGACTCCATATCATCCGGCTCAATATCGTTGGGAGCGATGTCGGTAAGCACTACAATTCGTGGTTTTAAGTTTCTCTTTTCCGGTTCTTTCTTTGCGTATGCTTGTGACAGGATACAGCTTGATATGATTATCAGTATGTACTTTAGTTTCATTTTTGTGAAATTTGATTTTTTATACCTGTATTCAAAAACACACATACTGTAAAAATTTTTTGCGAGTTTATAGACACGCACTAATTTAAAGTTTTATTTCTATTTTACTTCCACTGTAAGTAACTGTTTTTTTCTTTTCCTCCCTGGCTATACCCATACCGGAATCTTCGTTTACCAGAACAATATTAAATACCCGTGTCTTTAAATATCCCGGGTATTGGCCTTCCCGGTCACCAATGACAAGGGTTTGATTTTGTTCATTGTATTCGAAGGGGACGACTGAAAACTTTCCGTTTTCGTAGTTGTAGTTGTCTCCTTCATCTTCGTACAAACTGAAACTACCGTCAGCTCCCTGGTATATTCTTATTTCCAATGAATCAGCATTGCTTTCTCCGGTGTGTTGTGATATTTTGTCCATTGGAACGATGGAGCCGGCTTTAACAAAAAGCGGGATTTGATCCATGGGCGCATTGGCATTGATGGTTTGTCCGCCATTGAAATGCTTACCGGTCCAGAAGTCATACCAGCTTGTCGTTTCCGGCAAATAAACCTCTCTTTCTAAAACATCAGGTTGGGTAACAGGGGCGACCAGAAAACTGTTACCAAACATATATTGATACAGGTGATTTACAGCTTCTGTATCTTCTCTGAAATCCATGACCAGGGGGCGCATCATCGTAGAACCATTTTGGGTGATATTCCAGGCTTCGGAGTATATGTATGGGATGAGGCGGTATCGTAAATTCAACATTTTCCGCATATTGGCTTCAACAGTCGGCCCGTATTTCCATGGTTCTGTCTCCGACTGGTAACCGTGCACACGGAAAATTGGATTGAAAGTTCCCCATTGAAACCACCTGGTGAGCAATTCATGATATCTTTCATCCGTATATTGTGACGGGCCTGGGCGGAAAAAGCCACCGATGTCAGAAGTCCAGTAAGGTAACCCGGTGATGGTGAAGTTTAGTCCGGCAAGAATCTGTCTTCTGTAGCCATCCCATGTGCCCCCAATATCGCCCGACCAGTTGATCATGCCATATTTCTGTTGTCCTGAAAAGGCCGAACGGGTAAGGATACAAACTCTTTTGTCGGAGGTTGTATTGCGTTGACCTTCGTACACAGCTTTACTCACCATCAACGGGTAGGTCAAGCGGTAAAAATTACCGGGTCCTATGTGCGTTTGGGTTCCTTCGAGGGCATCATTCTCAGGTTCTACTGCATCCATCCACCAGGCATCCACTCCGTGAACAAACAGATTTTCGTTCAGTGTATTCCAATATTCCTGTCTTGTTTTCGGATTGAAATAGTCCAACCATTTGGTCCCGGGAATAAAGCGGTTTCGGTTGACGTATTCCCGGCCCAATTCTGAGTTTTTGTCGGGGTTCGACCAGATGGATATACAAAAACGGGCATTCATGTCATGAATTTCACTGATAAAACCGGACGGGTTAGGGTAATTTTCTTCATCTAACTGTGGAACACCCCAGCCTTTGCTTCCCCAGTATTGCCAGTCCTGCACAATGACATCCATGGGTAGTTCTCTATTGCGGAATTCTTCGACCGTTTCCACAAGTTGCTTGCCGGATGTATAACGTTCGCGGCATTGCCAGAAACCATAAGCCCATTTGGGAAACATAGGTGCATTTCCTGATAAATTACGATATGAAGAAATTACCTTGTCAGCCGAAGGGCCGTAAAAGACCACGTAATCCAGCTCTTTGGCGTTGGGCGATCTGAAGATGGTGGAATTATCATTGAGTTTCCACGATAATTTGGGCTTGTTGTCAGACTTACAAATTACCTGGACATTGTGTTCTCCTTTTTCAAGGTTTGCAATTGTTCCTACAGTAGGAGGGAGCCACATATTGGTCTGGTCAATGTATGGCTTACCATCTATCACGACATAATAACGATTCCCCATATCGCCCAGGTCAAGGAACACTGAGTATTCTCCATCCTCCGGAACACTGAATTGCCCCGTGTAAAGGGTTTGATTCTGTGATACTTTTTGTGTCCCTGCAGTTGTTGTTACTTCAATCAATTCTTCATCTCCGGCAGGTTGTTCCTGCTTTTTCAATTCAATTAAATTGTCTGCGGGATTGTAATCGGTAAGTCCATACTGATGCCATAACAACCCGTAGCCTTTGCTGGAATAAATAAAGGGTATGGATATCTGAGAGTTGACCTGTGTCAATCGCCGGGTAACTCCCTTCAGATTATAGTGACCATCCTGGAATTGTCCAAGCCCAAAAACAGACTCATCTTCGGGTGATTCAAAACCTTGTTCTGCGATGAAGCAAGGCTCTCCTTCTACCGAATCAGGAACCAGTCTCCTTGAACCGGCTTTTTCCTGCAGAAAAATTTTTCCGGTGGGCGAGGCATAAGACAAACGACCTGTTTTTTTATCCACAACGACCTGGAGGTTCTTGAGTGTTACAGCTAATTTAGAAGAGGTTTCTGTTGTTTTAAATTCAGGTGTTTCGGGGTTGTTGGTAAAGATAAACTCGGGGATTTCCGGTTCTTCTTCTTTAAATAGTTTAATTCTCACTGCATTGTCTGTTACAGGGTATATGCCAAGTGTCCCGTCTGCCAATTCGATGTTTATTCCTTTCGGTATCTCTTTGTAATTCAATTCTTTCTTGCATCCCGTAAAAACAAGAAGAACAATAAATAAACTGAAATATTTCATGATTTCTAATGATTGATGGTTTGATTATTTGATAAACTCCCAGTAATCAAGATTAAATAACTCTCCTTCACCACCTTTGAAAACAAAAAACAAGTCGTGAACACCTTTGTGTTTATCAGTCCTTGTGGTAAATGTTTGCCAGTTACTCTTACTTTCTGTTTTTGTTATTTCACAAACACCTAATAGGGGACCATTTTTGGAATCCAGCCGAATTTCAATTTTTCCTCCATTCAGCGGTTCCGCTCTGACCGTGAATGTATCTGCTCCTTTTTTGAAATCAACACTACGGACTTTGATAAAATCGCCGTTGTCAACTTTGGTAACATAGACACCTGTTTTATCGTTGGATGTGGTTTTCAGACCTTCCGACCATGCAATTGTTTCGGCTTCTATTCTTTGAAAAGGGTTCAGGTTCGCAACACTTTCTTTTACTCCTTCTTTCGTGGGAGTAATCATGGGAATAGACCCGTCTTTATTATATTCGAACTGTTCAACACTTACCGAACGTTTAAAACCTTCTCCACCTGATAAATCCTGGTCGTGATAGAAGAAATAGGAATTTCCTTTAAAATCAACGATTCCCGGATGGTTGGTAAAAGCCAGGTGAGGCGCTCTTTCCATAATGTAACCCTGATAAGTCCATGGCCCCTCAGCCGTAGGAGCGGTGGAATAGGCAATGTACTCGGGAATGCCTCCGGCGGCATAAACCAGGTAATAAATATCGTTTCGTTTATAAAACCACGGGCCTTCGGTGTAATTGGTAAGGTGTTTGCCGTCTTTAGCTTTACTTTCTCCAAATGACTCTGCATTCATCTCCACAGCTACAATCCCGTTCTTACCAATACTACGGTCGTACGAAATCATATCTTCGTTGAGTTTCACATAGAAGAGCGACGGATTTCCCCAGTACAAATAAGCCTGTCCATCGTCGTCAATAAAAGCAGTAGGGTCGATGTCGGTCCAGACATCCTCACTGTCAACGATTAGTCTGTGTCCCAAAGGGTCATGAAACGGGCCGGTTGGCGAATCACTTACCAACACGGAGATTCCTTCACCATGAATGGGTACGTAAAGGAAAAACTTGCCGTTTCGTTCAATACATTGCGGAGCCCATGCTCCATTTGTCTTGTCGAGCCACTCAAAGTTCTTCAGAGAGGCGACTGCTCCATGGTCGGTCCAGTTCACCATATCATCTGACGAATAACACCGCCAGTCGTACATGGTAAAGAAATTATTGACTGTTGTGTCCTCGTCATGAGATGTATAAACGTAAACTTTGCCATTATGCACCATAGGTGCAGGGTCGGCAGTGTAATATGTTTGTACTATGGGGTTTTGGGCAATGCTTGAAATGCATATACCCAGACTGAAAAGCGGAAATAATAACTTGTTGATATTCATGGTTGTTTGTTTTTATTGCATTAAAATACTTTAAATTTTATCCGTTCAAAATCAAATAAGCGATTCCCTATTAGTTTCCTGCTTATGGTATTATTGATGAGTGCGTTCTAAAAAGCATCTTTGTTGCCAAACTCTTTGTTGTTTTAATTTTTGCATCCTCATTAAAAATGGGTTAACTCCGATAAAAAAATTAAAAACGCCTTGATTTTGATAAAAATATGTCTTTTTATACCACACTCATTGATTGAATGGCTCCCTTTTATTCTTCTATTCTTCTGATGCCTTTGCAGGGTAAAACTGCCACCAGTCAAAATAGAATAAGTCTTTTTCTCCTGTGAAAACAAAGTACACATCATGAATTCCCGTGATGTCGTTGACCGGTGCTGTAAATGTACTCCAAATGCCCTCTTCGCGTGTGGTATTTACTTCAACCGTAGCGATGACCGGTCCGTCAATTTTATCGGCCCGTACTTCAATTTTTCCTCCGTAAATGGGGGATACACTCACTTCAACCGATTCAGCGCCGTCGGAAAAATCAACGCCTTTTACTTTTATGTAATCACCATGATTTATGGCAGTTACAAATAGACGGTCGGCGATTTTTTTCCCTCTGTCCCAATCGAAATCTCCTTCCCACTCTGTTTCAAACCTGGTCTTTACGCCTTCGCTCCAGGCCATTGTTTCTGCTTCTACCCGTTTGAAAGGATTCAGGGGCTCCACTTGTTCGGGGCCTTCAACTGACCAGTAATGCCGGTTTTGGATGGTTCCGTCGGGATTGTACACCATTTCATCCATATCAACCGAGCGGCGCTCATAGAATTTCGGGGTGGTTTTCTTCAGGAGGTCGTAACTGTGTCCGAAGCAGTACCATTTTCCCTTGTATTCAATGATGCCCGGGTGATTGCCCCGGGTTTTCTCCGATGCATCGACAATCATACCCTTGTATTCCCAGGGACCTGTCGGGGAGTCGCTCATGGCATATCCAATTCCCTCAGGGCAACAGGTGGAGGCATAGGCCATGTAGTAATGCCCCTTGCGCTTCCAAACCCATGGGCCTTCCTGATAATTTTCGGGCGTTGTGGGCTCTTGTATGATTTCACCCGAATAGGAAATCATGTCCTCGTTCAGCTTCACGTAATAGACCTTGGGATTTCCCCAGTACATGTAGGCCTGCCCGTCATCGTCAATCAAAATGGTAGGATCGATGTCGTGATGGCCCTGTTTAATAAGAGGTTTTCCGAGCGGATCTTTGAATGGGCCGTAAGGATTATCGGCAACCAAAACCCCGATGCCCACTCCTCCCGGCATGGGGCAGTAGAGGTAAAATTTTCCGTTGCGTTCTACACATTGTACTGCCCATGCGCCATTGTCGTAAGGAACCCAGTCGAAATTGTCTAATGATGCCACTACGCCGTGCTCTGTCCAGTTCACCATGTCGGTCGAATAATAGAGCAACCAATCTTTCATTTTAAAGCCCATGGCATCGTCTTCATCATGGCTGGTGTAAAGGAATACCGTGTCGTTGTGTACCATGGGTGCCGGATCAGCAGTGTATTTTGTCTGAATGATGGGGTGTTGCTTAACTGTGTTTTGGGCATCGGCAAAATAAGGTATTGCCATCGTCATCAGGAAAATGGATATAAAAATTTGTTTGTTCATTTTGTGATTTTTAATATTTGTTTATTTCTTTATTTTATATATAAAAAATTATTGAACCTTAATAGCAATTTCTCCGGTTTCCAGGCTATCAGCCTCGGCCATCAAGGTAATAGTACCGCTTTTCTTATCTTCTAACGGACGAAGAATAGCCAGAGCTTTTCCGCGGAAAGTTTTGCAAACAGGGTTGTTAAAGCTTTCCATGTCGGTGGGGTTTGCATTTCCCGAACCGGCAATTTCACCTACTCCTGATACCCTAAGTGTTACAGGTATCTTTGCGTCAGGTATTACATTGCCCTGATTATCCGTAATTTCAATACTTATGTAGGATAAGTCGTTGCGGCTTGCTTTGATTTCGGATCGATCGGCTTTAAGTTTAACTTTTGTCTGTGCACCGGTGGTTTTAAGTTCTTTAGAACCAACTTCTTTTCCTTTATTCAAAGCAAAGGCTTTCAGTACTCCAAGTTCGTAAGGAACTTTGAAATTAGCAGTAATTCCGGTGCGGGTATCTATGGCCTGTTCGCCAATTACTTTTCCATTCAATTCGAGCCGTACCATAGGACTTTTAGTAAAAACCCGTACATCCATCAGTTTGCCTTCGTTTCCTGCCCAGTTCCAGCTTGGATATTCATCGGGCCAACCCCAGTAACTGTAGGTCTCTACCATGCCTTCGGGGATTGGCGTATGCACCATCATTTCAATTTTGCTGTTATCCCAAACTACATCCCGGTAATATGATTGCGGTTTTTTATTTCCACACAAGTCGATGTCGCCACAATTGTTTGAAAACCAGGGCCAGGGTTGAAGTCCAACGCGAGGACCCGGCTTTCCGGCAATTTTTGAATGGCCACATCCTGTTTCACCCAAATGATCCATGCCTGTCCATACAAAATCACCGATCACATAAGGGTTTTTTTCAACCCCCTGCCAATAAGCATAAGCGTCTGCGGCATGCGATTCAGTACTCACAATAATCCTGTCGGGATATTCGGCATGATCCGCTTCGAATTGTTTCTGGAGGTAATTGTAACCTGCAATATCCAGATCGTTAAATACAGGTGCTGCAGTTGACCATTCCCGGCCCGGATGATCCCAAAAATCACAGACACCCTCTGTTACAGGTCTTGTTGAGTCCAGCTTGTGTGTTTCGACCACCAGTTCTTTCCGGATAGCATAGCCCAGTGAATCGGCACGTTCGTTAAGTTCGTTACCAATACTCCAGAAAATAACCGAAGGATGGTTTCTGTCGCGATAAATCATCGATTTAAGGTCTTTTTTCCACCATTCCCTGAAATACAGGTGGTAATCCTGTGGGTTTTTAGGGCGTACCCATTGATCAAAGGCCTCATCCATTACCAATATGCCAAGGCGGTCGCAGGCATCAAGAAATTGTTTCGATGGCGGATTGTGGCTTGCACGAATGGCATTAAAGCCATTGGCCTTCATCAGTTCAACACGTCGTTCTTCCGCCCGGTCGATGGTTGCGGCTCCAAGAAACCCATTGTCGTGATGAAGATTACCACCTTTCAGCAATACTGTTTTTCCGTTTAGGGTGAATCCTGTTTTTGCATCGAAATGGATGGTACGGATACCAAAAGTTGTTTGGGTGTGGTCGGTAATATCTTCGTTGGCAATAACCTTAACTTCTGCGGTATAAAGATTGGGCTCTTCGGTTGACCACAATTTGGCTTGTTGTATTTTTATACTTTGAGTAATGTTTTCGGATCCCGTTTGAAGGCTTTCTACTGGGGTTTCCGATGTTATTGCAATCTTACCGCTTGCATCGATAATACTGATTTTCAATTGTATATCTGAAACATTGTTTGTGCTATTCTCAACCGTTGCTGATACAGTTACATTAGCTTCATTTTCTGAGATGCTTTCGGTATTTACAAAGATGCCATTATGAGTAATATGTATGGGTTGTTTGCGGATAAGCCATACATGACGGTATATGCCTGAACCGCTATACCACCGGGAATTTTTCCCTTCGTTTTTAACCTTTACGGCGATAACATTGGGCTTTCCTGCAGGGTTTAGATATTCCGTGATATCGAATTGAAAAGCGGTATAGCCATACGGATGTGTGCCTGCCAGTTTGCCATTGACCCAAACTTCGCTGTTCATATATACGCCATCGAAATTGATGATGGTTTGGCTGAACCGGTCATCATCATCTAAAGTAAATGTTTTGCGGTACCATGCAGTGCCGCCTATAGTATATCCTGTAGCAGTGGTGCCTATGCTTTCTTTGGAAAAAGGGCCTGTTACCTTCCCTGGTTCCTGATTGGGAAGATTCTCGATGCTCCAGTCGTGTGGTAAGTCAAGACTACGCCAGGCACTGTCGTTAAACGAAGGCATTTGGGCACCTTGAACATCGCCTAATTGAAATTTCCATCCATTGTCGAAAAGTGTTTCGATACGGGCAGGTTGATTTTGTTGGTTACATGCAACAGAAACCAGCAAAAGAAATAAGGCCGGTAAAATTGAACGAAAGCTTTTATTCCGTTTTTTTTGCATATAGTTTTTCATAGTTGTTATATTGTTAGTACTTTCTACGATATGGGCTTTCCTTCATTTTTTAAAATGTACGTTCCTACCGTCCATAATCAACTATAACTATAACCATTTCTGAATTCATTTGCACTTATTTTCAATCAATTATTCTTTTCTTACCAGACGGATAAAGTAAACTGCCCCGGCAGTATTTCCTTGTAATGCCTGAAATTTAACTCTGATTTCACTCTTTCCCCTGACCATTGAGTTGGGAATATCATACTCCACATTAAAAAACTTTGATTGATTCCATCTACCGGTATTATCTTCGGTAAAAAGCTTTTCATCATCAATGTATATATCAAATTTGCGGCCTCCCCATTCGGCCCCCCAATAGCGTACATTAAGTGCAAGGTCTGTTTCGTGATTTGTTTTCATTTCGTAGCTAAAATATCCTCCCCGGCTTGCGTCACGGTAAAACTCATTATGCGTGTTTCCCGAACCTGAATTTTCATTTTGCATGTTGTGGTCAGTCTCAGGTTGTTGTTCACCGGTGGCCACAAAGTCAATCGTGCGCTTTTCGAGCGCTATCCTTTCATTTTCGATTGCTGTTAAAGAATCCAAATACGACTGATACCCGTCGTTTGTAAGTGCCAGCCAGTAAATCATATACCTGGCGTCGTGAATACCGAAAAAAGGTTCGAGTTTTACATCAATAGGATTTATCATTTTCACGTCAAGTGTAAAAGTTAATGGTTCATCCTTCACGGGAACCAATTTGTCGGCAATGTTTTCAATATCGTCCTCAACCAGGATTGGAGCCTGGTCAACCGGAAGCATTTTTCCGCCCGGGTACTGCGACCAACGACCATCATCAGCAATCAGTCCTCTTAAATCGTCGGTACTGGTTTTGGCACCCAACAATATTGGACCATGCATAAAAGCAATGTAGTCGGGCACATTGGGCAAACGCTCAATCCTACTGTGCATAGGTAAAGACACTTCAACCACATCTCCTTTTTTCCATTTTCTGTCAATACAGATATATGAAGAAGGAAGGGCTGTATGATTTACTTCATTTCCGTTTACGGTGATTCTCAAAGCATCTTTTTTCATCCATCCGGGATACCTGACCATCAACTTAAATTCCGAAGCACCTTTCGTTATGGTCAGTTTTGTACTTTCTTCAGTGGGAAAATTAGTCTCTTGTTTAATACGCACATTTCGCTCTTTCCAATCGAGTTCCGAAGCAATAAACAGATTAAGAAACAACGAATCAGCTGAATGGGTGTAAATAAACTGATTGTATTTGCCATGGTTTTCCATGCCAGTACCCACACAACACCACATGGCTTCGTTAGGCGCAGAGTAAACCCTGTAATGACGGGGACGGGCTGTTGTGAAATACACATATCCGCCATGCTCCGGGTGCTGGGTGGAGAGAATGTGGTTGAAAAGGGTTCGTTCGTAATAATCGGTATAATGAGCCGAAGGTTCCATACGGAACAAGTCTTCTGTCAGCTTTAACATGTTATACGAGTTACATGACTCGGGGCCATCAACATCGTTGATATAGTCAGCACAGGATTCAACGCCGGGGAAATGTTCTCTGCGACTATTGCCCCCAAAAGCCAGGGAGCGGTTTTCTGTAATTGTTTCCCATGAAAATCGGCCGGCCTGTTTGTATTTTTTATCGCCACTGAGTTCTGCGATCCTTGCAAAGCCAATAAATTTGGGTATTTGAGTGTTAGCATGCATATTATCGAGGTTGTCAATACCTTTCGACAATGGTTTCAGAAATTTTTTGTGAGAATACCTTTTGGCAGCAATAAGGTATTTTTTCTTACCTGAAATCTGGTAGGCATCAGCAAATACTTCGTTCATACCACCATGTTCCATATTCAGCATTGTTTCCATTTGTTCATCGTCAAGGTCTGATGTGATGCTGATGCCCCAATCGCAAAAATCCAGGAATAGCTTTTTTGCTTCATCATTGTTGCAGTATAACCATGCATCTCTGAGTCCGGCATACATTTTATGCAGATTGTAAAATGGGGCCCAGGCAGTAAGATAAATGCTGAAATCGCCTTTTTTGAAAGCCGACCATAAATTTTTACTATTTGGGAAACCTCCGACGTAGCCCACACCCCATTCTGCATTGTTTATGGCATTTGCTTTCTGGATTTCCTTTAATTCTGAGAGCATATATTTCATACGCTTTTTGCACTCTTTGTTTCCTGTGGCAGCATAGTTCATGGCCATGGCCGAAAGGTAATGTCCGGCAATATGACCATCGAGTCCTGACCAGTTGGGATAACTTTCGGCCTTTTGGGGCAATCCGGCTACCTTACGGTAAGGCGCTAATAAGCGGTCAACATCGTATTTCAAAAGCACTTCGATGTTCAGGTCGCGGGCATATTTAAACGGCCCGTTGAGCAATGTTACATCCGATATTGGAAATACGTTTTTGTAAAGTTTTTCCTGCGCTTGTATTGAATTGTAAGAAATTAGAAAACATACAAGTAAAGCTAATTTTATTCTTTTCATTAGTGGTCAGTTTTATATTAATAATGCGGGTTTTCAAATTCTACTTTGAACACGGTGGCTAATTCATCCATCTCTGAAGAAGCAGGTGTTTTGATTGTTAAAACATCACCGTTTTTTGACCATTCTAATTCAATTCCACTTCCCACAACTGAAACTTTTTTGATATTAGAATCAGTAATATGGTGAATATCGAAAGATGAATTTGCATCGGGAAGACCAAGAGAATAAACAAAAAGTTTCGTTTTATCTTTTGAAACAGTAAACCGGATATCATTACAGGTATAATCTATTGTAGCTGTTTGGCCACCAAACACATTCTCTTCAAACTCAGCCCTGCCATAACCAAAGGTGCTATAGGCACGTGTTTCATAAACAGCTTCCTCGTGTTTTTTTATCCATTTCCCAATAGCAGCCAGTACTTTTTTCTGCTCAGCAGGGATTGTGCCATCTGCTCGGGGTGAAATATTAAGCAATACAACACCTCTTTTACTCCATACATCAATCATGTTTCTTATAACCAATGATGGATTTTTATATGTTTGACCTTTTGTGTAACACCAGCTACCGTGACTTATAGTAATATCTGTCAACCAATAATCGTCAGAAAGTTCAGTTTTGCCACCTTGCTCCATATCCAATATTCCTACATTGGCCGGAATATCTTCCTGCTTGTAGTTAACAATTGGTTTTTGACCCCGTGAAACGGCGGTATTGAAATGGTGGGCCACCATTTTCTGACGATAGTTATGAGGTATTTTATCGAGCCATGAATCAAACCATATCATATCGGGTGCGTAGTTATCAACTACTTCAATTACTTGGTTTAACCAATATTCATGAAATTTGTCCTCTGGCATATTCCCGTAAAACAGCCGGAGTTCCGGATCCGTTGTTGAAGTAATATAATCTGGATGATAAGGGTAATGACTGTCCCATCCCGGATCGGGTGTATTCTTTGCCCATGCAGCTGTGTCGGAAGCATAGCGTTGCAGGAGCCTTGCATGATGAAAGGTTGCAATGGTTCGCATGTCGCGTTTTTTGAGCTCTGTAAACAATTCACCCAGGATGTCTTTTTTGGGTCCCATGTCTTCAGCATTCCACGGGTTGATCTCACTTCCCCACATTGCAAAACCATCGTGGTGCTGTGCAACCGGGCCTGCAAACCGTGCCCCGGACTCCTGAAATAAATTAGCCCACTCTGCTGCATCGAAGTGCTCAGCAGTAAACATGGGAATAAAATCGTGGTAGTTGAATTCACTTACAGAACCGTAAGTTTTTTTATGGTGTTCATAAACTGTACCGCCCCAACTGTCTCTTCCGGGCACATACATCCAACGTGGGTACCATTCATTATCAAATGCGGGTACACTGTACAATCCCCAATGAAAATAGATTCCAAATTTTGCATCTTTAAACCACTCAGGTTCCCTGTCAACTGCTGCAAGTGATTCCCATGTTTCTTCAAACTGCTGAGCCTCTTTGTTAATTCCCGGGATGGCAGATTTTTCGGTTTCAGGATGTGGCGAATAATCTTGTGCCATACCCGATATTGAAAATACGATTGAAAAAAAAGAAAATGCTATCTTTTTCATTCGTTTAAAATTTTGTAATTACCTGATAAAAAACTAATTATAAATTTGAGAACGAATGGAAACGCTTCGCTCTCGCATAATATTTTTTAATCATATTCTTTTGTGATATTATGCTTAAAAAATATCATGCTCGTTTCATTAGTATAAAATTTACTTTTTATGGCCTAATGGATCTCGCATGCAAGAACTTATACATGTTCATATTATGGCAAACCTTACCATGCTCGTTTCATTAGTATATAATTTACTTAAGTTATCGGCCTAAATGGAACTTGCATACAAAAACTTATGCATGTTCCTATTGAGGTAAATCTTATATCTAAAAATCTGATAATCTATTGAGGCAACCTGTGCCATTTTCGTTTTATGTAAAATGTTATTATTTATTAATCTATCTATCAAAAAGAATCATTAATGGCAAAAGTTAGAGATAGGAATAAATATATCGCAGAATTGAGTTTTACCAACCGTCAAATCATTCTGCCGTAATTATATTCACTTCAGCATACCCGATATTGTTATTATTTTCTGCATTCTTCAGGGCCCGAAATTTAAAATAGCGGGCCTTTTCTGCCTCGAACTCCTTGATCTGCCACAAAGGATTATTCTTAATGTTTGAAAATTCACCTTTGCTTACCAATTTCCAGGTTTTATTGTCATTGGAAACAAAGAATTTGTAATGGCTAATAATTCCGGGGCCCCATAAGGTCTGGTCAGGGAAATATCTGAAACCAACCAGGGTATGTTCTTTACCCATATCGATAACCAAATCAGCTGGTAAGGTAACATCTTTGGGTTGATGCCAAACCGTTTTTTGATCACCATCTATGATGGCATATACCTCCTCATCTTCGACACCTAATATTTTCCATTCTTTTCTTGGTAAGTCAAAGGTTTCGTTACTCACCGGACTGCTTTTTCCGGTTGAGGGTTCATAAGCGATGGCTTTCATCTGCAACTTACCATCGGTGGATACCGGACCCGTATATTTTTCAGAATCAGGTGTTGGCTCGCTGCCATCCATAGTATAGTACACTTCCGATTCGGCATCAACCGGGGTTATGATGATATCACCTGCCTGATTTCGTTTGATATTGGGTGGTTCAAGCAATTGGGGTGCATCGTAAACTCCAATGTTGGAAATCACCGGGCAACTTTTTGAATCCTTAATGTTAAACCGGAGTTGTGTGGCTGTTACAGTTGGAAACCGGAGGATTCGTTTGTACCCGATGGTGGTTGCACTGGCAATTTCTTTCCAGTTACCATCCATCATGGCTTCGATGCTAAAAGCTTTTACCCGTTGCCCTAAACGGATGTATTCCTGGGCTACAAACCGGTTAAAAGTTGTTGGCTCACCAAAATCAACAGTCAGGGAAGCTTTTGTTATGGTATCATCCGTGGCCCAATAAGTTTCTGTATCATTATCAATCGCTTTTGAGGCATTAAATTTGCATGCATTGCCGCGAATGTTTGTAGCCCCGGCTGATGATTCGTCGGTTAAGTTTACTGCAAATGCTTCTTTTACTGCTTTAGCAAATTCCAATGCAGCTTTTTCATCGTTGGGATGAATTAAACCATTGGGCATTATGGGGAAGTTAAGCAGCAAGGTTGCATTCCGGCCAATGGAATTGTAATACGTCTCCATTAATTCGGGTACGGATTTTACCTTGGCATCCTCTCCCGGGTGGTAGAACCATTCAGGACGAATGGATGTATTTACTTCGGCGGGCACCCAGGCATTACCATCTTCAAGGCCGTGGTGTAACATATCCCATGTTACTTCTCCAGTGTCATTTAACAAACTCCAGTTTGTTTCACCCACATATCCGGCTTCGGTGCCCACCCAACGGAGATCGGCCCGGTCGCCGCCATCGTTCCAGATTACGATGTTCGGCTGCAACTCGCGAATCATTTTGTAGGTGGGTTGCCAGTCGTAGTAGGTTGTCCGGTCGATTTTACGGTTTTCATCGGCGCCGCCATAATACCCGGTTCCTCCGTTAGCGCCATCAAACCATATTTCGAAAATATCGCCATAATTGGTTAATACCTCTCTTATTTGATTCCTGAAATAAGTGATGTATTCAGGTCGGCCATAATCCGGATGGTTTCTGTCCCAGGGTGAAATATAAATGCCCAGTTTTAAGTCGAATTCTTTACAGGCATCGGCTAATTCGCTAACCACATCACCATTACCATCTTTCCAGGGGGTATTTTTTACTGAGTACTCCGTATATTCTGAAGGCCACAGACAAAAACCACTATGATGTTTGGCTGTAAGAATTATGCCTTTCATTCCTGCTTCTTTGCATATTCGTGCCCATTGGCGTGTGTCGAGTTTTTCGGGATTAAACAGGTTGATGTCCTCATCACCATATCC
The DNA here is from genome assembly GCF_052400625.1 of Thermophagus sp. OGC60D27. Lineage (NCBI taxonomy): Bacteria > Pseudomonadati > Bacteroidota > Bacteroidia > Marinilabiliales > Marinilabiliaceae > Thermophagus > Thermophagus sp. OGC60D27. The sequence continues at coordinate 64,306 of NZ_JBQTGH010000013.1, read as the reverse complement.
CCAGGATTGGTTGGTATAAGTATTCAAAGAGAAGTGGATAAACGCATAGTATTCCATTTTCTGCCATCGGAGCTGGTTTTCTGACGGGGTGGGGCCTACGGCTTCAGGAGGAGCAACCTGGTTGCATGCAGAGAGGATTAAAGTGGCAGCTGTGAAAGCGCTAAAAAATAGTTTTCTGGTTATCATTTTTTTTCTTTGCATGATATTTTAGCTATTTGTAATCCTAATTTCCTTTTAATCGTTAAGTTCCATTTTAGCCACATTGCCCATACGACCCATATTCCCAATATATGGTCTGATCGAAAAACCAAAGGACGCTTTCTCAGTTTTAAGCAAATATTTGTCCATTGGACCGGGCCCGCAACTTCCTCCACCCAGTCCGCAATGTTGCATATCGACTGTAATGATGGTTTCATCGCGAGGGGTTAATTCATAAGGATGATTGGCTTTCTCTAAATCGACCGGCGTATAGTGCAGTGCGCTGAAATTTAATAAACTGTCAGCAACAATCATCATTCCGATTCCATCATGGTTAGAAAGGGTAAACCAGCGTACCTCAGAACGGTTTCCACAATCCTGTGGTCTAAGGTAAGGTACAAACATGTCATCAACTGTTGTTTCGTAACGGCCAATTGGAGCTGAACGCATACGGTCGCGGTAGTTTTCATGAGGACCGGCACCATAATAGGTAACCTTTTCAAAGCCTTTGGGCATTTGCATCAGGAAACCAAGTTTGGCCAACGGGTAGTCCAGCTTATCCGGATCAAAATCGGAGCTTACATCAATAAACCCGTTGCCATAAATTTTCCAGACAGTATGCTGGCGAACAACATATCCTTTTGGCGATTTGGAATCAATTTCAACAGTAATTGCCAGGGCATCATTCTGTTTTGCAACTGAGGTGTTTTTTACAACCGGACGCATTTCATAAAGCGCACCATCCCGCCATTTAGGGCCATAACCTCCACCAAACATATAATCGTTATCAATTGGGGCGCGGAAAATATTTAACATGGGTCCTGCTACCCGGGCTGTAGTTTGAGTATCAGTGTAAACCATTTTTGTTTCGGGACGAACTCCATAAATTACTTCAGGATTAGTTTGCAAAACAGGTGTGCCGAAATAGTTTAAATCAGTGATGCTTCCTACCTTTTTATTAAACTTCAGGTTGAATGTTTTACCTGAAACATTAATCCAGTCACCATCTTCTTTGTAAGAAAGCGAAGTCAGTGTTTCAGGATGAACCGACTTAACGGCCGGTACATCAAAAGGCATGGCAATTTGTTCCCAGGCAACTACATGCCCTCGTGGCGCCCATTTTTCATCGATCCGCAATTTAAAAGCCAATTTCAAGAAATACTCACTACCTGCTTTTAATTGTGGTTTGGTAAAGGGAATGGTGATTTCGGTTGAATTTCCGGGTTCGAGGTTGAGCGGGGTCATAATTCCACCATCAATGATGTTTCCATCGCGACTTATTTCCCAGTACAGGTCATATTTTTCAAGATTGATAAACTGGTATTTATTTTTTATAATTACTTTGCCATTAAGAATATCCTGTGGAGTAACGGTAACGTATTGGTATACTTTTTTCACCTCTTTCATTTTGGGTGTAATGGTACGATCGGGCGTTGTTAAGCCATTTATGCAAAAATTCCAGTCGGTAGGACGATCGCCATAGTCGCCTCCGTATGCGAAAAAGTATTCGTTGCTCTTTCCCGGTACTTCTTTTCGCAAGCCCTGGTCAACCCAGTCCCATATACAGGCACCTATCAAACGGTTGTGTTTTTCAATCACATCCCAGTATTCCTGAAGGTTGCCCACTGCATTACCCATGGCGTGAGCATATTCACATACAAAAAAAGGTTTTGGATCATCCTGTTTCCCGATTTCGTCAAGGTGTTCTACACTGGGGTACATGATTGATTCAATATCTGCAACCTCGTTGTATCCCTGGTAATGTATCGGGCGATTGGGGTCCGATTTTAATGCAGCTTTGCGGCATGCTTCAAAATTAACGCCTTTACCTGCTTCGTTGCCCAGTGACCAGAAGAGAATGGAAGGATGATTTTTAAATGCTTCAACCATTGACACTACCCTGTCAACATGTGCTTTTTCCCAATTAGTTTCATGCCCCAGCGATTCTTCGTCATAGCCGAAACCATGTGTCTCGAGATTGGCTTCGCTCACCACATAAATACCATAGTGGTCGCATAACTTGTAAAAATCAGGATGGTTGGGATAGTGGCTTGTGCGAACAGTGTTAATATTGAATTGTTTGAACAGTTTAATGTCCTGCAACATACTTTCGTAGGTAATATACCTGCCGTTTATTGGATCAAGGTCGTGCCGGTTCACACCTTTAAGTAACACGCTTTTTCCGTTAACCCATAATTGGCTGTCTTTTATTTCAATTTTACGGAAACCAAAGGGCGTCGCAACAACTTCAAGATTTTCTCCTGAGGCATTTTTTACTACAAAGACTACTTTGTAAAGGTTGGGAATTTCTGCTGACCATAGATCCGGATTGTCAACCTTAGTGTCAATCATCAGATCAGATGCTTTTTTGCCAACAGCCGAAGCTTTCATCTGTTTAGTAAACAATGGCTTTTCCTCTCTATAGGGTTTGTCCTCTTTCAACAGATATCCTTCGATGGTAACGGCTCCTTTGTAGCCTTTATTAACAAAGGAAATGGTTGTTCTCAGATTAGCCGAAGAAAAATCATCGTTTAACTCAGACTCTACAAAGAAGTCGCTAATATGAAATTTGGGAACAGCATACAAATAGACATCGCGAAATATACCACTCAAACGCCAAAAATCCTGATCTTCCAGGTAGCTGCCATCGCTCCACCGGTAAACTTCAACAGCCAGGGTATTATTGCCCTTTTCTATATAAGGGGTAATGTCGAATTCAGCGGGAGTCATACTGCCCTGGCTGTAGCCAACTTTTTTACCATTTACCCATACATACATAGCCGATTGAACACCGGCAAAATGCAGGTAAATTTCTTTATCATTCCAATTTTCCGGGATCACAAAATTTCGTCGATACGATCCCACGGGATTGGGTAATTCATTATTGGTCCATCCCGGATAAGCCGGAGTCATAACATAGGGCGGGTTTTTCACAAATGGATATGTAATATTGGTGTAAATGGGTTTTCCATAACCTTTTAGTTGCCAATTTGAGGGCACTTCAATATTGTCCCAGTAACTCACATCAAAGTCAGGCAAGTAAAAGTCAACGGGACGCATGTCAGGCGACTTCACCCAGTTAAACTTCCAGGTACCATTCAAACACTGATAAAACGGCGATTCGTTTGCATAATCGGCCAGCGCCTGTTCTATGGAGGCATACGGAATATAATCAGAATGGGCAGGTTCTTTGTTAATACCAATTACCTGTTCGTTTTCCCATTCGTGTTGTTGTGCTAATAATGCATTTATGGAGAATCCTAAAATGATTGTTGAAATAAAGAAAAGCCTTTTGGTCATCCTGATTTTGTTTATATTATAGTATAGTTTATGAGTCATCTTATTCTTTTTATTTAACCTGCTTTATTCATAAATCATCTATTCCAAAGCCCAACTAACTGCGAAATACAATTGTACTCGAAAAAAATGATTTGAAAATAGTTCACTATTTCATTCGTAAATATTTGATTTAAGTTATTGGTCGAATGGAACTTGCATTAAGGAACATTTACATATTCTTTTGAGACCTTTATGGTCATGCAAGTTTCATCAGTATAGAATTAATCTAAGTTATTGGTCTGATGGAACTCGCATGAATGGGTTTTATACATGTCCTTTTGTGATAATCCCTGCCATGCTCGTTTCATCCGTATAAAATTTATTTCTTAAGGTCGGATGGAACTTGCAAAAAATTTATACAATTACTTTTGTGGCAGACTTGAGTAATCAAAGTTCCATGCTCGTTTCCTGCATCATTTTTTTCTGCGATTAATTGTATTTCTTGTTATTTGAACTTTTCATCACGATAATTTATGAATAAAGCAGGTTAGCTATTCCATAGGTTCCAGTTTTGCAACAAAACCTCTTCTGGGAAGTATTTTTACCGTGTAAAGCAGTATAATCCTCATTTATAAGAACTTGTTTACCTGCCTTTAACAATCTAAGTTCTTTTGAGAATTCCTGATCACTACACTCCCAACCTAAATCGATTTGGGGAAAGCCTCATATATTTTTTCATTATCGATATAACTAACATTTAAATACCATTCTCCGACCTCTTTATTTTGCTTATTAAAAAGAGCGATCTTCATTTTTTTGTTTGGCGACCTTTGTTTTAATGTTTAAAACAGATGCAGATAACCCTGGAGAATCAACCGTAACTTTGATATCCCCAACCTTGTCTGTACTTCTTATTACAAAGAGTGCGCGTCCTTTCCATGCCGTACATGCATTGCCCACGTATTGTTCGTTGTCTTTTAAATTGGCATTGCCTACCCCTGCAATTGTCCCGGGTCCTTCAACTTTAAATCGCAATAGATTTTCAGCATTTGGCTGAATGATACCATCTTGATCAGTTATTTCAACCGTAACAAAAGACAGGTCCTGTCTATTTGGCACTAGTTCCTTTCGATCGGCAGTGAGCTTAATTTTTGCGGGATTGCCGGATGTTTGCAGAACCGATGATTCGATTTCTTTACCATTCCTTACGCCAACTGCTTTTAGTCTCCCCGGTGAATAGGGCACAGAAAATGTGGCTTTAAACTGCTGTTTAACGGTTGTAGCTTGTTCGCCAATGAGATTGTTGTTGAGATAAAGCCGGACTTTTGGATATTTTGAATAGACTTCAACTTCAATATCCTTTCCCTCAAATCCGGGCCAGGTCCAACTTTCCCATGTTGGCCATACTGCCCATCCGGTTGTTTTTATTCTGCCATTTTCAGGATTCGGTTCCTTTACAGCCATGTATAGTTTTTCATCATCGTTGTACAATAAGTTTCGATAATGCGATATGGGTTTTCTCCAACCTGTTAGGTCAATATCTCCACAATAAGCACCGTGCCAGGGATACCTGTCGCTTTGCCAGTGTTCGCCTGCATTTTCTCCCGGATAATACCAGGCTCCGATACCGGATTCACCCAAATAATCAATGGCTGTCCACACAAAATCACCCAGGATATAGTCGTTTTTACTTACCAACTTCCAAATATTAAATGCATTGGCCGGGTAAGATTCTGTATTGACAATTATTCTTGAAGGTACCCTTTCGTGATCGGCGGGTGCCCGATGTAATTGATAATTATATCCACATACATCATGAGCATCCATAAGCGGATCAAAAATTTCCCATTCGTTGTCCCAGGTAGTCATCGCTGAAGTTATCGGACGTATGGTGTCTATTTTTTTTATTTCCTGAGCCATCATGTGTGCAATTTCAACCGCTTCCGGGTCCTTCCGTTCAATAATCTCATTGCCGATGCTCCACATAATGATGGAAGGGTGGTTACGGTCGCGAAGCACCATCGCTCTCAGGTCTTTTTTCCACCATTTGTCGAAATATAAACCATAATCATAAGGGGTCTTCTTAGCGCTCCAACCATCAAAAGCTTCATCTATCACCAATAATCCCAATTCGTCACATGCTTGTAAAAAAGCCTCAGAGGGGGGGTTATGAGCAGTTCTTACGGCATTAAATCCGGCTGCTTTAAGTAGTTCAACTTTTCGATATTCTGCAGGGTCAAAGGCTGCAGCACCCAATATCCCATTGTCATGATGTACGCAGCCACCATTTAATACTAATTTTTCCCCGTTTAACTGAAAACCGTCATCATTTGAAAATGCTATGGAACGAATACCAAATGAGGTTTTGGTGTTGTCAACTACCTGATTGTCCCTTATTATCTGTATTTGGGCCTGATATAAGTCTGGACTTTCAGGCGACCACAGGAAGGGATTCGATATCTGGATGGTTTGATTTACTTCTTTCTCACTATTTGGGGCCAGTTCTTCTTCTAATTGGCCATCCCAAACATTTTTTGAATTGTTATCCCGGATAAGGGTTTTTAAAACTATACTTTGGGGCCGGTTGGTTTTGTTTTTTACCAGTGTACTCACTTGTAGTTTTGCCTTTTTTGCAGATACTTCAGGAGTGGATATGTGAACCCCCCAATGAGCAATATGAACAGGTTCTGTAACCAGCATCCAAACGTGACGGTAAATTCCTGAACCCGTATACCAACGGCAATTTACCTGTTGAGAGTTATCTACCCGCACAGCGATAACATTGTCTTTGTCAAAATCCAGATAAGGTGTAAGGTTATATTTAAATGATGAGTATCCGTAAGGGTATACGCCAAGGGATTTTCCATTTATAAAAACCTCGGAGTTCATATAAACACCTTCAAAATAAATCGAGACACGCTTATTTTTCCATTCATCCGGGACTTTGAATGTTTTCCGGTACCATCCGATGCCTGCCGGAAAATATCCTCCAGCCCCCGCTGTTGGATTATCAGGATTAATTTCACCTTCAATGCTCCAGTCGTGCGGTAAATCGAGATTACGCCAATTCTCATCATTAAATTCTTTTGATGCAGCTATGGCGGTATCACCCAGACAGAACTTCCAATCAGAATCAAATAATTGTTTTCTTTCCAATCCGGCCTCACTTTTATTACATCCTGAAACACAACTTATAATAAGCAAGAATATCCAGCCTTTAATCCAGCCTTTAATTAAGGGGAAAAAGTATTTGCCTTTTTGGAAATTGGACAAGTGCATAATTTTTCTTTCAATTTATATAACAATACTGCGTTCAATCAATTTTCAAAGCATCAATCGCTACTTTCCCTGAACCCCGGTTAATAATTTTAATTGTGTGAGGCTTTGGCTCAAGACCACATGTTTCATAGACCACTTGTTGTGGCTTGCGTTTGCCATTCGTTGACAAGTCGGCTATTGTTTGAGTTTTGCCATCAATTTGTATTTCGATTTTTCCTGAATCTTCTTCTTTTGGTGCTATCACCTTAACACCACTCCCTGTAAATGAAGCTCTCCACTCATCTCCGGGTGTTTCACTAATTGTCAGGTCATTGTTATAGTCGCCTGTGGTCAGGTTGCAAACCCGGTACCATCCGGGTGCTCTAATACCCGGGTCATCGTCGTTTACCCAAGCTTTATCATGAGTGATTCGAAAAACCCGGATATTTTGAGATAGTGATTTTTCAGTGATTTCAGGGAGGCATTGTGCTGGTTGGTTCGGTGTTATGGTTAATCCGGTTTCATTCTGAACAAATTCCATTTCTTTAGTGTAACCAATCATTTCCACGTTGGTGACATTACCCAGGGTGTTTCCATTGGAATGTAATTCTTTAAATGTAATAGTGCTGTCGTTCCAGTTAAAGACTGTAGCATAAACATGTCCATTGTTACGCGTGTAGCAAATATTTTTCTCTCCATACACCTCAAAGGGACGTGATCCGTAAACAGCTTCACCGTTTATTTTCAGCCATGCGCCAACATCTTTGGCAATGCGAATCACTTCCGGATCAAGATGACCACGGTCATGTTGGGTAAGATTGAGCAACATGGTTCCGTTTCGGGAGACATTTTGCATCAGCAAATCAATTATTGTTGCTGCATCCATATATTCCTGACCTGTTTGATAATGCCATTCAGCGATGCTGGTTTCAGTTTGGAAAGGGTAGGCCATGATCTCAGGTTCAATTATTTTTTCTGTGCTCTTAACCAGTGACCGATCGACCAATGGAATCAGTTCAGTATTGTCCTGGAAACTGTTGTAAGTTCCGCCGACACCTTTGAGGTTAACGACGACTTCCATTTTTCCATCATTCCAGGCCAACGATTTATTGTAGTAGTTTGCAATCAACTGTGGTGCGAGGAAACCAAGCCCCATCTGCACACCTAAATCGATTTGTGAATTGCCGGCATGGTCGTCGAAATAAATGACATCGGGATGATATTTGGTAATAGCATCGTCAATGCGCCACATAAACTGGTTTGCAAAAGGTGAACGCAAGGGGTCGTCTTTTTTATCATGAACCGGTCCGTAGAGATCAACCGGATCCATGCCTTCCCACCATTTTCCTTTGCCATCAGCCCTTGTTTGAAGTGCATCGTAAGGCACCCCCGCTTTGGGCCCTTTCTTGTCACTTGAGTAGCGTACTGTCATAAACTGTCCCCAGGTTCGCGCAGGAGTATTATGAAATCCTATACCGAACTTCATGCCATGTTTGCGGGCAATTTTCTCCCAAATTCCCACTATGTCTTTTTTGGGACCCACATTTACCGAATTCCAGGGTTGATATTTTGAATCATAACAATCGAAGTTATCATGATGAACACCCATGGCCATAAAGTAACGGGCTCCCATTTCAATATATAAATCCATTAACTCCTCAGGCTCCCATTTATCGATCACCCAATTGTGACAAATATCTTTGTAGCCATATTCGGATGGATGCCCAAAGTTTTCTACGTGGTATTGATATTGCGGACTGCCTTCGATATACATGCCTCTTGCATACCAGTCGCCCTGTTCGGGCATTGATTGGGGGTCCCAGTGGGACCAGGCGCCAAACTTGGCTTCGCGCCACCATTGCGGAACCGAATAAATACGGCTCAAACCCTCCCAACTTGCGGAATAGGGGCCTTCACTTATTGGGAGTGGGGGTAAGTTCCAGATATCAGGAGTTGATACTGTGTTACCGCGTTCATTTTGTTGCGCAATACCACCAATTGACACCCATGTTGCAACTAAGAGCAAAATCAACTTATATTTATTCATGTATTCTATTTCTTGATGTATTTAGTGCCTGTCTATAAAGTAGGAAAAGTTTCCTGCTTATCATGTGTCTGTTCAGAAAGTGTCATTTACAAGGCTTGCGAAGTCCGAAAATACGGAGTTTACTCAACGTAAATGAGTAATTTTCGCACGAGCATAACACAGTAAATGGCGCTTTATGGGCAGTCACAATTTAAGGTTTCAATAATCTTTTTAGACTTCTGTAAATGTCTTGAGATCAATTGTTTGTTTTTAAAAGAGTAACGATGTTAAAGCTCATATTTTCAGCATCATAGCCTTTGTCCTACATCTTATACCCAAAAATCTAACTATCTATTGAAGTTTGACAGCTATTTTTTGACCGTTATAGTTTAACTTTTTGTCGAACTTCTCCACGGTTTCTTCACTTGTACCATTTCCCGGGATAACTTTTACAATATTGAATTTTCGTTCCTGAAGCATTCCTGGGAAAGAGCCTTCCCTGTTACTTATGGTCAGGGTTTTCTTTGAATCATCCCAACTAAGCCTGATAGTTGAATACTCGCCTTTTTCGTAATTATAGTTATCGTTTTCATCCTCATAAAGGGTAAATTCCCCGTCAGCCCCTTCGTAAATCCTGATTTCAAGGCTGTCCCAGGGTTTCTCTTCGGCATATTGAACATCCGGGCCAATAGGAATTATGGAACCTGCTTTGACATATAATGGCATGATGTCAAGTGGTGTTTCCCTTGTGATGGTTTGTCCGCCTTCCAGCATATCTCCTGTCCAAAAGTCAATCCACCTGGTGCCGGCTGGCAAGTATAGCTCTCGTTCTTCGACCGTGCTAAAATCTGCCTGTCCATTCTCATTATACATTCGCTCGGTTATCGGGCAAACCAGGATGGATTTGCCAAACATGTATTGATCATCAATATTAAGTGCATTCTTATCGTTCGGAAAATCCATTACCAGGGCACGCATCATGCTCGACTGGTTCTCGCTCACATCCCACGAAGCGGAATATATGTATGGTAGCAAGCTATAACGCAGCTTGATGTATTTTTCTATGGCATCGAAAACAGGTTCTCCTTTTTTTCCAAACCGATATATTTCGCGAGGTGCATCGGCACCATGAGAACGCATCATCGGGCAGAATGCGCCAAACTGAACCCACCGGGCATACAATTCGCGGTAATCGGCATTTTCCAGAGGATTTTGAAAATCCCAAAGGAAGAACCCGCCTATATCGCTGTTGTAATGAGGAACCCCACACAGCGACAAATTTAAACCTCCTGATATCTGCTTGCGTAAGGCATCCCAGGATGCTACAACGTCACCCGACCAGGTATTGGCGCCATAGCGTTGCTGTCCGGCAAATACCGAACGGGTGAGAATAAAAACACGCTTTTCAGACGTCAACTCGCGCTGATGTTTGTAAACACCGCCCACTGTCATTAAGGGGTAGGCATTGCGTACTTTACGGAACGAGCCAAGATAGGTCTGATTGTCAAAATCGGAAGGTTTCGGGTCGAAATGATCGGGTTCGGAGGAGTCAATCCACCATCCGTCCATGCCCAATGAGAAAATGCCTTTATTCAGGCACTTCCAGTAAATATCGCGTGCCGCCGGGTTGTATGCATCGTAAACCCGCACTCCCGAAGGATAATCGGGATTGGGTGGCCATTTGAAAGAACCCGATTCGGGCCAGGTTTTAAAGTCGAAAAGAGCATTGATGCTGTCCAGCTCGCGATAGGGTTTGGTATGAGGTCCAAATGAATTCCAGATTGAAATAATCATGTGTGCATTCATATTATGCACATCGTTAACCATCTTTTGCGGGTCGTAGAATTCTTCATTAAGGAATTCCATGGCATTCCAGAGGTAATTATTGCCCCAGTAACGCCAGTCCTGGATGATGCCATCGAGTGGCACTCCCAGTTCTCGATATTTGCGGACAACGCCTACCGTTTCGTCCTGACTTTTGTAGCGTTCCCTGCTTTGCCAGTAACCATAAGTCCACAACGGGAACATGGGCACCTGCCCGGTTAATTCGCGCATACAGGCAACCACGCCATCGGCATTTTTACCGTACATAAAATAATAGTCGATGCCATCGCCAACTTCCGAACTAAATGAAGTTTGTTCCTTGTTATCGCTGAATGTCGTAGGTGAATAGTTATCCCAGAACAATCCATATCCCTTGGCCGACTGGAAAAACGGAACAAAGTCCTGCGTGTTATTTTGCACCATGTGTATTTCGAGGTCGCGCTGTACCATTTTCCCGTTTTGAAGGATACCTAACCCGTAAATGGCTTCATCCTTTTCCAGTGCGAATGATTGTGAAACGCTGTATGTTTCATTACCGGCATCGTTAAATTTTGTGAATTCGGCACTTGCTTCTTTTTCACTCAAAAGCGGTTGACCCGTTGAGGTTTCGAATGAAACAGTTCCATTGTTCATGTTCAGTGTCACCAGCAATTCATCGCTTTCCAGGATTAAATCTTTCCCGTCAAGCCTGACATCAATGTCTGTTTTTTGAGGCTTTTTTATAACGGAGAGACTTTCTTTAGTAAAGCACGATTTTTCAGGCGATTTTAAAACTCTTACTATTGAGGGACTGAAAAATTGAATCTCATAATCAGTATCTTCAATAGAAGTTTTTATTCCTATGTCGGTTTTCAGATACGACTGAGCACTGCCATGGGTAATAACGGCAAGGATTATGAATAATACTGCAAAAGCGCGTTTCATAGTTAATGTGATTTTATTGGATGCTTACTTCTAATTGTTTTAAATCCTTATTATCCGAACTATTACCGTAATAAAGTATATAGTCGCCGGGAGTCACCGCCATTTTTCTCTGGCTCCAGTCATAAAATTCAAAAGTTGAGGGAGGTAGGCTGATGTTAGCCTGCCTGGTTTTTCCGGCAGGAACTTCCACTCGTTCAAATCCCTTTAAGGTTTTAAGTGGTCCGTCAATGTCGTTTACCTTGCGAACATAGACCTGCACGATTTCAGTTCCATCGCGTTTTCCGGTATTTTTAACAGGAATATTAATGCTGATGGTCTCATCAGCTTTTATTGTCGATTTGCTCAGTCGGGCTTTACCAATCTCGAAACTGGTATAACTGAGTCCGAAACCAAACGGGAAAAGATGATCGGTAGTGTAACGGTAAGTCCTGCCTTCCATGGAGTAATCTTCAATGTCACCCAGGTTATCAGAGTTCCGGTAGAACGTAAGCGGAAGTTTTCCTGCCGGGTTGTAATCACCAAAAAGTACATCAGCAACAGCTTGTCCACCTGATTCTCCGGCATACCAGGCCTGAAGAATAGCGTCGCAGGATTCGGTTTCCGGTTCTAACGCGATTGCCGAGCCGGAACAGTTCACAAAAATCACGGTTTTACCTGCCTCTTTCAAAGCTTTGAGGCAGTTTCGCTGCACCGACGGAAGCTCAATATTTGTGCGATCGCCACCTTTGAAGCCGGGATATGAAACGGGCATTTCTTCTCCTTCAAGAGAACCTGAAAGACCGCCTGCAAACACGACTGTTTCAATGTCTTTCAGTTTTTTCAGGAGAGCAGTGTAGTCCACATTTTCTTCTCTTCCAAAATCAAGTTCGATATTGGCTTCCCAGTTTTCACGCTGGGCATAGCGGATTTCTATTTCATAGGTTTTGCCGGCCTCCACATAAAGAGGGAATCTTGCGGGTATTGTTCTCCAGTTGGTATAGCTTGCCAGGGTGTCACCGTTAACAATCAGTTCGAAAAAGCCGGTGGCTCCGCCCTTAAATACTATTTCTTCTGATACTGTGGGGGTGAAGTCTGTTTCATATATGGCAGAAAAATCTTCCAGTTTTACGCCCGGTGCAAACTCATGCTGTCCGGCGGCAGTCAGTTTTATGGGATTTACAAGTTGTTGTTCGACAACAGGTTCTCCTTCAAAATTCGGATGATTCCAATAAGTGGCTTTAAAGCCCTGTTTTTGGTCAATCTTTCCTTTTGAGAAGTAGCTGACCGTCACTTTATCATCTACCAGGTCAACTGCTTTGTCGTATAAAATATTGTCAGAGTGTACTTTGGTTTTGATACCATCCAGGATGGTAATGGTTCTTATGGGCGTTCCGTTGTAATTGCCCCACAGCATCTCTTCATCATCAGCATTGGGGCCGATAACCGCAATTTTTTCTGTGGATGATTTATCCAGGGGCAGAACATTGTTTCTATTTTGCAACAAAGTCATTGATTGTTGGGCCATTTTGTAGGCCAGTTGTCTGTGTTTTTCGTTATTAAGGACAGAGGCGGGTATTTGAGCCCAGGGAACAAGGGAATTGTCATCCATCTCTCCAAGGTCGAAGCGTCCTTTTAAAACACGCATTAAACTTCTGTCGATGTCTTCTTCCGTGATCAAATCTTTTTCCAACGCTTCGGGCAACATTTTGTAATGATAGTTGTCCCAGATGCATTCCAGGTCGGTTCCTGCCAGAAGTCCGGTGGCAGCAGCATGAACAGGTGTGGAAGATATCCCGTGGGTGGTATGAAAATCGGTGATGGCACCACAGTCGGCAACAACCATATACTCATAGCCCCATTCATCACGCAGGATACGTTGCAGAATCCTGGTATTACTGCAACAAGGTTCGTCATCCAGGCGATGATAGGCACACATTACCTGTCTTACATCGGCTTTCTGAACCAAAGCTTTGAAAGCTGGCATGTAAGTTTCGTAAAATTCCCGGGGGCTGACATCATTGACGTTTAGTTCATGCCGGCTCCATTCGGGGCCGGAATGCACGGTGTAATGTTTGGCACAGGCCAATAGTTTGCGGTATTTCGCATCTTCAGGCCCTTGTAAGCCCTTGACCACCTGAACTCCCATACGCGACATCAGATACGGGTCTTCGCCGTAGGTCTCCTGGCCACGGCCCCAGCGTGGATCGCGAAAAATATTTACATTGGGTGTCCAGACTGAAAGGCTCAGAAATCTTCGGTTTTCTTCTCCCCTTCGCTGAGCCTGATGGTATTTGGCACGTGCTTCATCCGAGGTAGCATTAAATATTTCAAAAACCAGCTCATCATTGAATGAAGCTGCCATACCTATGGGTTGGGGGAAAACTGTCACGCTGTCGTTGTTGGCATACCCGTGCAGGGCCTCGCTCCACCAGTTAAATTTCTTTATGTCCAGGCGGGGAATGGCTTCAGACTGGTCACACAACAAACGTGCTTTTTCTTCAACGGTTAGTCTGGAGATAAGGTCTCTGGCCCGTTCTTCAGAGCTCAAATCGGGGTTCTGAAAAGGCAAAACCTGCCCTTTTACAGTGATCGATATAAGCAGAACTGCTATTAAAAAGAGTTGTTTTTTCATTTGGTATAAAATTTAATTTTTAAAGTCGAATGGAACTCGCATGCAATAACTTATATATGTTCTTATTGTGGCAAACTTTGCCATGCTCGTTTCATTTTAGATTGATTTAATGTTAACTATTGTCTGTCCATAAAGTACCATTTGCTGTGTTACGCTTGCCGCCAAAATACTCATTTACGAAAAGTAAACTCCGTTTTTTGCTGTTTCGCAAGCCTTCCCGCTGGCACTTTCTGAACATACATACATATTGTGAAAATTTTTGCGAGTTTATAGACGAGCACTAATTACTGTACTGGTTTTAAACTGGCCGCAAAACCTCCCCGACGTAGCATTTTTACATCAATTTCAGAATTTTTGTCGACAACCAGATAACTTGTGGATAATTCAGTGTCGTATTCACCATCGGTAATCAATGTGAGTTTGTATTTTTGTCCTTCGGGTAAAAAATTAAAATTTAGTGTTTTATTCTTGTTCTGGTGTGCTTCAGCATTAATGCCTCCTAAATACCACCCGGCACCTTTTCTTCGAGCTATGATAACATCTTTCCCCGGATAACCATCGATAAGTTTTGTTTCATCCCAGGCTGCGGGTAGTTCACGTAAAAATACTTTAGCGGCATCAGGCAGATTGTCATAACCATCGGGGCGGTCGGCCATGTGTTGAAAGGCAGATTCAAAAACAACACCCAGGGCAAGTTCATGTCCGTAAGATGTGATGTGCGGATGTTGGGAATTGGTGAAAGTAACCGGGGTATAATCCATAGACCCTACTACATTTCTGGTAAAAGGCAATATTGTGTTGTGTTCGGGAGCTGTGGTGGTTAACTCCGAATTGTTGTTGTACCACTCGGCTCCTCTTACGGCCTCCATCGTCATCAGGTGAGGGTAAGTACGGGCCCATCCGCGGGGAACAAGGCTGCCGTGGAAATTGACCATCATCTCAAATTTGGCAGCATCTTTCAGAATGTCAAGATAGTAATTAATCATGTATTGCTTTTCGCTCAGGAAAAAGTCCACTTTCACACCGGCAAACCCTAAGCCTTTTAACCAGGCAAATTCTTCCATCCGGTTTTCGTGCGTTTTCATGCGATCAATGGGCGTTGCGGTAATCCACTTGAACATGCCCGAGTTGTACCAAATAAGTGGTTTTATCCCTTTGGAGACGGCGTATTTTGCTGCATCTTCCACATCACCACCATTGCCCATGGCATCCCATTCCCAGTCGAAGAGGGTATAAGGCCAGTCCATGCGTGCTGCAAGATCGGTAAATTTCTTTACCGTTTGATAATCCCTGGTGCCGTGGTTGTCCGACCAATAGTTCCAGGATACCAGGCCCGGTTTGATCCAGTCCGTGTCTTCAATTACCGACGGGGTGGATACGTCTTCAACCAGGGTGGATTCTACAATGTCTGACAGTTCTCCCATAATGATGACCCGCCAGGGGGATTTCCAGGGCAGGGAGATTTTAGGTAAGGCTTCACCTTCACCCTCGTGAGGGGCAGGAAGTGTGACTTTGTAGCTTTTTTTGTCTTTTAGATTGCTGAGTTTGGTGGCACAATAGTTTCGATCCAGGTCTGCCTCATGAACAAGATACCAGCATGAACGATCAGGTGATTTGAAAAGTGCGGGATAACCCCAATTCTCCTGAATATCGGAGCTATTCATGTGGTCAAATAATTTTTCATTGGACAGGTCAAATTTCTGCAACCAACGTTCGGTGCTGTCGGGTATTATATATGAAGTCAGTTCATCTTTAATTGCAAAATTACCTTCGTTTTCAGGAAACTGATACCTGAAGGCCATACCATCATTGTATGCTCTGATGATGAGGTTCAACCTGGTTTTGTCCGGGTTCTCAAAGGAAACCACTACTTCATTTGCCGAATTATTGCGATGAGAACGCTTCCCGTGTTTGGTTGTATAGTCTTCTTCTATTTGTTTTGGCCTGCTTATTTTGAGCAGTTTCAGATTTTTATGAAAGTCCTGATCACTCCGGGATATCCCCAGTTCAATTTTGGGAATTATTTCTGAAGTCTGATTGTTGTTTTCGAAATATACCTTTAGATACCACTCCCCGGTTTTATCATCATTCGTATTAAGGAGTTCAACTCTGATTTTTGTATTTGGCGATACTACTTCCGCATTCCGTGCTGATAATAAGACAGGAATCAGGGAGATGAGTATAAGTGACAGGATTTGTTTCATGATTATAAAATATTATTGGTATAGGGGAATGTCGATGTTTTCAGTTTTTTCTAATGAGTAAAAATAGATGGTAAAACATGTTTAAAATGTCAATTTTGGATATTTGATTTTTGAACTCAGGTAAAAATTATTGGATTGAAACTCGTCCCGGGTGATAGAGACGAGTTCCATTTTGCCAATGACTTAGAATGATTATATACTAATGAATGTGTAAAGCTGTCTCAATATATATTAGGAGAAGCATATATTTCACGGCTAAAACCTAATATTATATATTGAGACAGCTTTTAAATCAATTATCAATATCCACTATTTTGTTCCATTTCTGTTCTGCGGATTTCCTCAGAGTGTATAGGAAGCAAAACCATGTGTTCTTCGAAGTTTCTTTCAAGAAGTTTTACCGGTGTGTAAGTTTTCTCACCAGTTTCTACATCTTTTATTATATCCATCCCATAAATAGGCTCGTTTTCAACTTCCATGGCAATTTTCCACCTTCTGACATCCCATAACCTGTGTTCTTCGAATGCCAGTTCGATTCTTCGTTCGTTATATATTCTTTGCCTAAGATCATCACCAGTAACAGAAGCCGGAATATCTGGCAAATCCACGCTCGACCTGCTTCGTACTCTGTTCAAATACTCTCTGGCCACGTCTTCATTGCCCAACTCAAACTGAGCTTCGGCGTAGTTAAGATATATTTCACCCAATCGGAATATGATCCATGGGATGGTATAATGCTCCTGCCAACTAATGGCTCTGCCTTCGGGAGGCATAAATTTTCTTAATATATAGTTTGTTCTGGGATTGTCTCCACTTTCTTTATAAGAATCATATCCCCATGACTCGCCATCTGATGCTATCCACATTTCATGAAGATCACCATGATATACAGATGAATCATGTATTATGGTTGCTTCGAATCGTGGATCACGGTTTCTATAAGGATGCTGGGGATCATAGCCCGATGCAGGATTAATCGTTCCATCTTCTAAGAAAGGAGGTTCTCCGTTTATCATATCATAATCATCCACCAAATTCTGGGAGGGGCCGTTACTTGCCCACCATCCTCCGTAAGCACCATATCTGCGACCTAAGTTGTGCATAGGTGCCTGGTGATAATTAGAAGAAGAAAAGTTTCTGGCAAAAATGATTTCACTATTTTCTGTTCCGCTGGGCTGATTGAACAGCGTTTCGTAATCAGGATACAATGAATAATTATCTTCCTCTATTAAAGTCCAGGCAGCATCTGAGGCTTTTTGCCACTTTTCTTCGTCATCAGAGGGATTGAAAAGAGGTGAAGCAGCGTACAAATATACACGGGAACGTAGCGCCTGGCAGGCATCCTGGGTCGCCCGGCCAAAGTTTGCGTCACTTGTTGCATATTTTTCCGGTAAATCCGGAATGGCTTCGGTCAGGTTCTGTTCGATGAAATCAACACATTCATCAAAGGAATTTCTTGTGAGCGTTTCATCAGCTCCCATAGCATAGGATTCGGTTATAATAGGCACACCTCCGAATCTTTTAATTAGTTCAAAATAGAGGTATGCCCTCAAAAATTTTGCTTCAGCTACTAATCTTGCCTTATCCTCGAATGAAATCTCATCGGTTTGCATCTCCTCAATAAAAATATTAATCTTTCTAATATATTCCCAGGCAACATCCCAGTAATAAATATTACCACCCCCTGTCCAATCGGTGGTCGCCACACTAGTGATATTATCAGCATTATAGTTGCCTAAGGGAATAATACCGATACCCCACGAAATACTACAATATGCTTCATCGGTTGCTTTTGATTGCATATGTATGTTAAATCCATGAAGAATAGAATTATACAAATTACTATGATAAGCTTTTATCAGATTCTCATCGCCCCATACAGCGTCTTCCGAGATACGGTCTTTGGGCGAAATGTCAAGAATATTATCACTGCAGGAAACGCAGGATAATAATATGACGGCTGTGATTAAAAGTATCTTTTTCATTTTTTTCTTAAATTAAAATTTCACATTAACGCCTAAGTTTATGGTACGCAGAGGCGGATAATTAAGGAAATCACCGGTATTTTCCGGATCTGCCCATTTAATTTCTTTTGCCCAGGTGAGTAAATTCGATCCACTTATATAAAGCCGGCAATCGGTTAAGCGGAGTTTGGAAATGATGCTTTCAGGCAGGGAATATCCCATTTCCATGGTTTTGAGCCTGACAAATGTGGCGTCAAATAAATAGAAAGTGGAATTTCCGGGTTGAAAATCATCCGCTCTGGGCATTGTTCCATCAGTATTCTCTGTGTTCCATCGGTCTTTAGCTCTATCAACAACAGCATTGTCAAAAGATGAGTTCCCCAGCTTTGCAAAAGTGCCGTCGTAGTTATAAGCATTGGTTTGCCCCTGGAAGAATAAACTTAGATCGAAATTTTTATATTGCATTCCCATATTCAATCCAAATACATATTCAGGCGTTGCAGAATAATCGAATCTGTATTGGTCTTCTGCATTAATTTCTCCATCGTCATTTAAATCCACTATTTTGATATCTCCGACCTGTGTTCCCGACGCATGTGGATAAGCGTCCAGTTCTTCCTGCGTATTAAAAATACCATCGGCCTTATAGTACAGACCTGCTCCAACAGGATGGCCTGTAAGATTTTGGTAGGGCTCGGCGTGGGGAACTTCATCCATATAAACAATTTCACTTCTTGAGAATGCAATGTTTCCGGAAATATTATAATTCAGTTCTCCAACAGAATTTCTATGGCTTAAATCAAGCTCAAATCCATGATTATCAACTTCCCCTATGTTTTCATCGGGCAAAGCGGGGAAACCGTATATTTTTGGAACTGAAAGGTTTCTTTGCGTTAAAATATTAGATCTTTTTTCCTTCCAAAGGGTTAAATCCATTCCAAACAAACCTTTCCATAAAGTAGCTTCTAATCCCACATCGGTTTTTTTACTTTCTTCCCAGGTGATATTAGGATTGGGCATAGTGTTAGCATAAATGCCTGCCGCATCACTCGTGCCAAAAACGTAGTTACCTCCAAATGAGAAAGATTGTAAATGCTGATAGGAGTCAACACGATCATTCCCAATTATCCCATGAGATAATCTAAGTTTCAGATTGTTTACGAAAGGAAGATTATTTTTCATAAAATCTTCTTCAGAAAGGCGCCATCCCACTGAAAAACCTGGGAAAAAACCATATCTTTTACCTTCGGGAAATTTTTGGGAACCATCATATCTAAAGATAAATTCAAAAAGATATTTAGATTCAAAATTGTAATTAAATCGCCCGAAATAATTATTATAGGCATCACTTGAAGCAGAACCTCCATTATTTTTATCTTCCGCTGCGGAACTTCCTACATTTATTTGATCTATGGCGGAACTTACAAAATTTTTTCTGTAAGCCTGGGTATAATTCCAGGTACTCTTTTGTTGCTCCTGGCCGACCATAGCGCCTACATGATGTTTACCAAAGTCTCTGTCGTATACAATTTTGTAATTATATAGCATGGTAGTCCATCTATTGTACGTATCTGTCAGTTCTGCTGTTGGTTCATTAGTGGCCCATTTTTTTTCATATTCATCGGTGTTTACATTGTATTCATGGTAATAATAGGGGGTACTCCATCTTTTTGAGAACTGATGGCTGAGATCATAATTGAATGAGGCATCAATTTTTAATCCTTCCACAAAAGGTACTTTATACGTCCCTTTAAATGTGGAATATACGGGGCGATCTTCAACCTTGTAATATCCTCTTCGATCTAATAAAAGTGGGTTTTCCTGTAACCTGCCGGGAGCAATTAATCCATTGGGATAGCGTGCAGGTAAGGTGGGATTTGCTTGTAATATATTATAGAAGTCAACCCAATAATCATTATCAGGGTTATCTGCATATGTTGAGGGATACTCTCTGTCGTTTAATATAGCATAAATATTGGCACCCAAACTGAAATTTTCAGTCAAATTGACATTAATATTTGAACGTAAGTTATATTGGCGATAATGCGTGGGATTATTTTTCATAATCCCTTCCTGGTCCATTATTTCAAAAGAAAGTAAATATGTAACTTTATCACTTCCCCCTGTGACTTGCAAATTAGTACGTTGCTGGGGCGCATAAGATCTCATCGTTACATCAACCCAGTCAGTATTGGGATATAAAACCGGATCGGAACCATCGCGATATTTTTGAATAGCATTCTCAGAATAAAAAGGAATGTATTCATCCGGTCTGCCTTGCCTGTACCAGTCTCCTTCATTATATGCTTCTGCAAAAGTGGCTGCATCCAGCATTTCCGGAATTTGTGTCGGGCTTTGAAAAGCATAATTGTAGGAAAAATTAAACTCAGGTTTTCCTTCTTTTCCCGATTTTGATGTTATAATAATCACTCCATTTGCTGCCCGAGCACCGTAAATAGCGGCTGATGCATCTTTCAGTACAGAGATACTTTCTATATCGTCCGGATTTAACCTGCTCATATTACTTCGCTCAACGCCATCAACAATAATAAGAGGAGAGTTATCTCTAAAAGTGCCGTTTCCACGGATCAATATTTCCAGCTCTTCACTTCCCGGTTCGCCTGTTCGTTGATTAATCGTTAATCCCGGAAGTTTACCCTGGAGGGAGGCTGTGACATTTGCTTCAGGGCTCTTTCTTATGTCGTCACCCGATATATTAGCAATCGAGCCTGTTAATGTTTCTTTCTTTTGTATCCCGTAACCAACGACTACCGTTTCTGCCAAATGTACAATTTCGCTTTCCAATATAATAGTAATGCTGCTTGTGTTGCTAACATCTACTTCCTGAGTTTTCATCCCGATAAAGGAGATGACAAGAACATTCTCTTCCGCCGGGATGTTTATAGAGAATTCTCCATCAGAGTCTGTTATGGTACCATAATCAGAATTTCCTTTCACCATAACAGTTGCACCCGGAACAGGGTCTTGTTGTTCATCAAGTACCTTCCCGCTTATAGTTCTCATATTCTGGGAAAAGGCACTACTGCTAACTAATATTAGCATGAGAAATGATAAACTTCTGAGAAAACATTTCTCTTTACACAGATTAATAATTTTATTTTTCATTTTAATTCTGGATTTTAGTTAAAACACTGAATTTGTTCTTGTTTGATACGGGTTATCAACATCAGGTTAATCAGCATAAAGAATTTTTTCATAGGTATCTTAATTTTTAAAAATTAATGTTAATGATTGAATCATTTTCAAATATCCAAACTTTTGAATTAAATGCAAAAACCTGATTTTTTGATGTTTAACGCAAAGGATTGCGCAAAGCTTTGCGATCAAAAAAACATGCTGTAAAACATGTTTTTTTAAATTTTAACAATTTCTGAGATGGGAAGACAATTGGGGAAACTATGAAGGTGGAATAGTCAGTAAAAAAGCCTAAACGCAAAGACGCAATGACGCAAAGTTTTATTATTAGTGAGTTGTAGTTTGTGTTATTAACCGTGTTAACAATTAATTACCAAACATCCGTAAAAGTTTAGCGGAGATTGTAAAATTATATTTGTTACGTTCGTTCGAAAATTATTCATCCCTAACCTGGACGAGCCAGTACCCAATAAGTTTTAAAGTTAAAAAGAATGATCAAATTGCCACGCAATATTTTTTTTGTCCACGAATTGTACGAATTACACGAATTTTAGTCGCACAAAGTGCGACTTTAAACGGCAACGCCGTTTTTAAAAAAGCTGTTTTACAGATTTTCAATTCGTGCAATTCGTGGACCCAAAATAATAGATGGCACAGCCATTTATTTATAGCCACTTAGAAAATATTTTGCCAAAAAAACACGAATCTCAGGGGTAAGACACTGCGTTTTTTCAGGACAAGCCTGAAAAAAAGCTCTTTCAGAGGATTTAGGTCAGTGCAAATATGTAACTATCAAAACACCAACCAACTTAAACAACATGTTGGTTAGTTTACTGTCCTAAGCGCCTAAGTAGTGCGTGTCTATAAACTCGCAAAAATCTTAAGGTTCAAAGGTTACGCAGGCACCCTTAGTATACGGCTTCGATATCCGTAAATGGCTACTATTAAAAAGCAAATAAAAGGCAGAATAAAGGACAGATTAACAGCCGGATATCCGCCAACGCTTTCCAGGTCAATAATACTTCCCTGGATTGGGGGCATCAGTGCACCGCCTACAATGGCCATCACCAGACCGGCGGAGCCCAAAGTAGCATCTGTTCCAATTCCTTTTAAAGCAATACCATAGATGGTGGGAAACATGAGTGACATGAATGCAGAAGTGGCAACAAGGCAATAGAGGCCAGGCATTCCTTGTATCAGAATTGTACCCGCGGTGGTAGTCATTCCTCCAATGGCAAAGAGTGTAAGGAGTTTGTTGGGATTTATATATTTCATCAGAAAAGTACTGATGAAGCGGCTGGTCAAAAACATTACCATGGCTGCAATATTGTAGTTCTGGGCTGTTGACTTATCAATGCCCAGGTTTTCTGCATATTGAATGATGAATGTCCAGCACATAATTTGTGCTGCAACATAGAACAGCTGTGCAATTACGCCTTCTCTGTAAACTTTGTTTCTGAGCAGACGTCTCATCGGTTCTTTTACCTGAATTTTGCGTTCAGTTCTTTCCCATACCGGCATTTTATAGATCAGAATCAGGAAAAACATTACTATTACTACGCCACCTAATATTAAATAGGGATTTCGAATTATAGCCAGGTCATGTGTTCTTATGGTCATTTTTTCTATCTGGCTTAATGTTGAAAAAATCAATTCACCCTTTTCATTGCGAATATCAGATTGTAGTGAGGCCAGAATATATTTTGAGGCTACAAACATACCGAGCAGTGAACCTATGGGGTTGAATGCCTGGGCCAGATTTAAACGGCGGGTTGCCGTTTCTTCTTTTCCCATGGCCAGAATGTAAGGATTTGCTGTTGTTTCGAGAAAGGCCAGACCAAAAGTAAGGATGTATAACGATACTAAAAAAAAGCCGAACAATTCAAACCTGGCGGCAGGATAAAACAATAATGCACCGGTGGCGTAAAAGGCGAGTCCCAAAAGAATTCCATTCTTGTAGCTGAATTTTTTAATGAATAGGGCAGCCGGTATGGCCATTGTTGCATATCCTCCGTAAAATGCGAATTGTACCAATGCGGCTTTGGCGTTTGATATTTCCATTACCGTAGCAAAAGCAGCCACAAGAGGATTTGTTATGTCATTGGCAAACCCCCATAGGGCAAACAGGCTGGTAACCAAAATGAAAGAAACCAGATATTTTTTTTCAACAACAGGGATGGTACTTTTCATACAAAATTAGTCTAAGTTATTAGTCTGATGGAAAACGCATGCATGAATTTATACTTGTTTTTGTTGTGGTAACGTTTGCTATGCCTTTTTCATCTTATATCTAACTCAAATTACAAAACACTCTATATCAATCATTTGTTTTGCGGAGTTGGGTTTTTACTTATCAGGCCACTTTTCGATACTAACGGTAAAATTCTTATCTGCAAAATTTAACACTTCTGCCTTCTGCCTGGCAAACTTCTGCCTGTCGATTACTTATATCTAAAAATCTAAAAATCCAATATGATTATCCGTGCCCGGCTTGTTTCATATTTTTCTAAAATTGAACTAATATTTTTAAAATTTTCCCCGGGTTTTCCGCCCATTGTTTCATAGCTTCAGGGGCATCTTGTATGTCGATTATCTTTGAAATCAGGATTCGTTCATCCAGACTTGAATTTTTTAAGAATTTAATGACCGCATCGAAGTCTGCCGGGTTGGCATTTCTTGAGCCTCTGATTTCCAATTCTTTTTGTACCCACAATTTGGTAGGAGAGAGAATATCCTCTTTTGCATAACCAATGCATACCACACGACCGGCAAAACCTACTTCCTCAATGGCCGATTTGTATGTAACCGGATTTCCGGCAGCTTCAATAGCGACTGAAGGCCCGTTTTCTTCAGTAATTTTGTTGAGCTCTTTATGGATATTTTGTGTTTTGGTGTTAATCTGGAATTTTGCACCCAATTTCCTTGCTACTTCCAGTTTGGAGTCATCAATATCGACGGCAATTACTGTTGCACCCCGCAAATGAGCCCGCAAAATTGCCCCGCTTCCAATCATTCCGCACCCAAATACAACTACTGTATCAATATCGGTGATGCCAATGTTGTCAACTGCATGAAATCCAACAGTTAATGGTTCAACTAAAGCAAGTTGAATACCGGAGAGTTCCTGCTCTACTATTACTTTTTGCCATGGGAGGGAAATGTATTCAGTCATTGCTCCGTCCCTTTGAACCCCCAGTGTCTGATTGTAGCGACAGGCGTTGTATTTTTTTTGTTTGCAGGCAGAACAATGACCGCAGTTCGTATAGGGAATTACTGTTGCAGATTGGCCGGGTTTAAATTTTTCAGGAACACTGTTGCCGGTTTCCTCAATTACTGCAGATATTTCGTGCCCCGGGATTCTCGGGTAACTCACCAGCGGGTTCTTTCCTGAAAAGGTACTCAAATCAGAACCACAAAATCCGACATACTTAATTTTCAGCAAAATTTCTCCCTCTTCCGGTTGTGGCTTCTCTCTTTCAGTCATTCGCATAACACCGGGGTTCAATATCTCAATCGTCCGCATTGTTATTGTTTTAAAGATTGTATATTAACCTGGCATTCCTGCCCAGTATTTGCTCCTGCTCAAGGCTGCTTAATTTGCTTATCCATTTTTTCACAAGTTTCAGCCACGATTTATAACTGGTGGCTACCAGGCAAACAGGCCAATCTGAACCGAAAAGAAGTCGCCCCGGGCCAAAGGCTTCTAATACAACGTCGAAGTAAGGTTTTAGCTGATCTTCCGTCCAGATGGTAAAATCGGCTTCGGTAACCATTCCGCTTAACTTGCAGCTCACATTTTCGCGACGGGCGAGTTCTTTGATGTCCTTTTTCCAAACCTTAATCTCATTAAGCCTGATTTCTGGTTTTGCAATATGGTCAAGCACAAATGGCTGGTCGGGATGTTGATCCACAAACCGGATGGTATTTGGTAGTTGACGGCCAAATATCAGGATGTCGTAAATGAGTCCGTATTTTTTTAACTGTGAAATTCCGTTATTAAAATTCTTTTTCAGGATAAACTGCGGATCAGGTTCTCCCTGAATGACATGCCGGACACCTTTCAACGAATTGTTATTCTTAGAACGACTGAGTATTTCAGGGATGTTTTTATCAGAAAGGGGAACCCAGCCAACCACACCTTTTATGAATTCATTCTCTGCGGCGAGTTGCAATAGCCAATCGGTCTCTTCCAATGATTGTCTGGCCTGTACAGATACAACCCCTTCAACACCGGTACCGGAAAGAGTGGCTTTTAAATCTTTTGGTAAGAAGGATTTTTTAATGGACGTCATATCATTGTTGATCCAATCGAATTCTTCCCGATTGTAGTTCCAGAAATGTTGGTGTGAATCGATAATCATTGTTCGAAAATTTTAAAGGGATTGATGAAGAAGCGGGAAAGGGGTTTTAATGATACCTTTCTCTGTTAATACTTCCCAAAAGGCCTCCGGGATGTTTTTGTCCAGAACTTTCTTATTCAGAGATATTCTTTCGGGCTTACTTGGATTGAGAGATACTGCAGAAACCTGTGGAGGTGCCAGGGCAAATTTCAGGCAAGCATCGCCGGGGGATACGTTAAATTGATTACAGACTTCAAAGAACTTTTTCCGCCACTCAAACAGTTGTTGGTCTTTAGAATTGTTTCGATCCGGTATCCGGTAATCAAAATACTTACCACCTGTTAAAAATCCTGCATTGAAGATGGCTGAATTGATTATGTAGACTCCGTCGGTGTGCAATCTTTCCATAAATTTCAGCACCTCGAGGGGATGGTTGTAAATGGTAAATGTGTTGGCCAGCATGACCCAGTCAAACCGTATGTGCTCATAAAGTTCTTTAATAATTCTCCAGTCTTTTGCTCCGATACCCACACTTTTTACTTCTCCTGTTGCTTTTAATTCAAATAATGCCTTGTAAGCGCCCAAAATGTCGTTAAAACGACCTTTTCGTTCATGGTCATCCGATGCAGCCGTTAAATATTCATCAGGGTCATGGACAGAAACCAACTCCGGCTTGTATTTTTCGCCCAACAGTTCGCATCCCTGTTGCCAACATTCCAAAATCCCGTCATAACTAATTTTTTGGATAGCATCATATTTCAGGTTAGCCCATATCCCCGGCTCAAAAGTTGGTTCCTCATTTTTTAGGGGAACCCTGTACCATCCCAGTTTATTGCTTATGGTGATCTGTCCTGGCTGTACATTCATCTCTTTCAAGCCCTGTCCGATTACCTCCAACGCAAGTCCTGCTCCGTATTTGCCAGCAGTATCAATCATTACAGGGCCTTCCGATACACGAAACCATTCCTGCATTATGGCCATTTTTTCCTTGTATGTCAGTTCCCGGTAAAGATTCCCAAGAAAACTGGTTCCGTAGATTATTGAAGGTATATTGATCCCTGTCCTTTTTTCTATATGCATTTAGTTCATTTTTTTCTTTGCTTATTCTGTATCTCTTCCCCGTTGCAGGCTTTTTGCCTTAGAAATGAAACAAAAAATGAATTTCTTTGAAATTCTATAAACAACACTCCGTTAAACTTTTGCTGATATCTGATAATTAATTGTTTATACAATCAATAGTATAAGCTATAACTCTCCCATAATAAAAGTATTGTGTCATTGCGCTCAGGCTCTTTTAAACTGACTATTGATAAAAACAGATATAAAAAATAAGCGTAGTTTTCACAATTTTAGGATTTGAGGGCCTGCAAAGGAAATGCAATGTTGTAGCTTCCAGTGCAGTTCATTTAATATATATTGGTTACTTTCTATAAGTTGCAATGTTATTAGTTCTTGTTTATCAATACAAATACAACAATCTACATACATGCATGCAAAGCTTTTCGCAAAGCTTTGCATCTATGAATAAATGTTGTATAACATGATTAATTAAAAAATATAAACAAAAGCCAAAATAAATAATTGATTTTTAGATTGCATTTTTTCCAGTGTTTTAAATCCGGATATATTTTATCAATAGATCGTTAGATTTTCAAATATATTAATAGATATTTAGATGATAGATTTAAGATTATTGATATTTTGTTGAAATTCAATTTTTTATCACAAATATTGTCCTGGTTACAAACATTTGGTTTGCAATTTATTACACAAGTTTAACCAATAGTCCGTTAAGCTTTTGTAAACACCTTTGAATCAACTGGTTATATTTAAGGGGTTTGTTTTGATAAGATGCAGATTTTCAACGAAATACGAATCATCTTATATCTTAAATCTAATAATCTAACGATCTATTGTTTTATTCCTGTCATGTTTTTATTCAAAAATAATTCCCAAATTACCTATGGAAATCTTTGTCATGCTCGTTTCTTATAGCACCTAGTTTCTTGAACAACTTTTAAAAATTGTTATCTTTGTCATGCCCCTTTTATGAAATATCAGAAATCAGATCGTACTTAATTCTTTCTTTATACAGACAACTGGATGTTCCCGGAGTTTGAAAAAAGACAGACTTCTTTGAATAACAGCACCCACTTTCATTGTAATTTGCTGGTGGCATGAGTGACTGAATAACTGTATTCTAACGTGCTGAAGTTTAGTTTTTATGGACAAGAAATATGTATCCTTAAAAGATTTGGCTGAAGAGTTGAATGTTTCAGTATCAACCGTTTCGCGTGCACTGAAAGACCATCCCGACATTAGTCTTGAGATGCGACAACGTGTAAAGGAATTGGCTGAAATGCGACATTACTTTCCCAATCCGCTTGCAATGGGACTTCTCAAGCAGGAAACCAGGATGATTGGCGTAATTATACCTGATATCATCACTCATTTTTATGCGTCAATTATTGCCGGGATAGAGAGTGTAGCAAGGGAGAACGGTTATTTTGTTTTGATATCCAGTTCGAACGAATCTGCGCAGAAGGAAATTGAATCGGTTGAAAATCTGTTAAAGGCCAGGGTTGAAGGGTTTATTGTTTGTTTGAGCAAACAGACAACAAGTTATGATCATTTTAAGGGTTTACTAAAAAGAAATATTCCATTGGTTTTTTTCGACCGGACCTGCCTTGAAAATGAAGTTTCATGTGTTACTGTGGATAACAGGGAGGCCTCACGGAAAGTTGTTCATCATTTTTATCAGCAGGGTTATCGAAGGGTTGCTTTTATTTCCGGGCCGGATTATTTAAACATTTCGAAAGAGCGAATTGCAGGTTACTATGACGGATTGAATGATTGTAATCTACAAATTGATCCCGAGTTGTTGGTAAAATGTGATCTTAGTACCGATTCTGCAAGGGCAGCGATGAACAGGTTATTAAGTTTGTCAAACAGACCGGATGCTGTTTACGGGGTCAATGATTTTGTTGTTTTTGCTGCTATGAAGGAAATAAGAAAACATAATCTGGAAGTACCCACTGATATTGGATTGGTTGGCTTTACTGATGAATTTCATGCAACTGTGGTGACACCCGAACTTACCTCGATAGTTCATCCCACCTTCCAGATTGGAGAAAGTGCTGCCAGGCTTTTTATAGATCAAACAAAACGAAGCGCAACACCTCAAATGATAATACTTAAAACCGAGCTGAAAGTAAGAGAATCTTCTGTGTTAAAGGACAAACCTCGTTAACCTGATTTATTCGTATGTTTTTTATTTCAATAATTTCAACAAACCAAAAATGGCAGGAAGAATTATTCATTACCATTCCACCTGCCATTATTGGGATTTATTCAATTTTTTAAAACGAGATTTACTCAGGCACGGCATCATTGGCCGTAGTGGCATACAAACCGATTAATGCGCCTGTAAAGCCGCCTGCAACATTGGTCGACAGGATATCACCCGAAACGGTTCCTCCCAGATTCTGAAAGTTTTCGCCATCGACAGAATAGTTGAATCTGTAATCATCACCATCAGCTTCCACTTGCAGTTGAACAGGCTTTTTGATATCAATCAGGGTGCTGGCAAGGATTGTAGATTCTCCTTTTTCAGTCCTTTCCAGTAGAAGATAATATTCCTTGTCTTTTTTTGTGATGCCAAAGACATAGTTGAATGTTTCGCTCTGGTAGCATACCAGTCCTGCAAGATATTCTTCCGATTTAGGTTTGTATTTCATCGTTGTGGTTGCAGAAAAACTTTTGTGCATTTGGCGGTGAAAGAGAGATGAAACAGGGGCCATTGCTTTAATGTTCTCTTCAAAAGGCATTATGGTCAGACCTTTTTTTGAAGTTGAGGCAAATTCTTCAGGGAAAGCTCTGACTCCAATCCAGCGGTGATCGAGTTTGTCGGAGGTGAAGTTTTCCTTATAGGTGAAGTTCCCATTTGGAAAATAGCCATTCTGGCCGGTTTTATTTTCCACACCTTCGGGCATTTTAAGTTTTGGCTCAAGCGGAATGAGTCCGTTTTCGAAAACAGGCCATTTACCACTCCAGTCAACAGGAAGGATAAAAGTTTCACGTCCTGTATTTACGCGGTTTTTCTCATTTGGACGAATGGCAAGGAATACACCATAATATTTATCGTCGTTGGGACCTTTTACCAAATCGGCATGACCGGCCCAATCCACTTTGTTGTTGCGCCGGGGATGCAGATATCTTTGCGACAAGATGGGGTTGGATGGCGCAGGTTCGTAAGGACCTCTCGGATTGTCGCTGATAAATACTGCTTCGCTGTGCCAGTCTCCTGTTCCTCCTTCTGCGCACATCAAATAGTATTTGTCATTTTTTTTGTAGATGTGTGGCATTTCAATCCATATCGGTTTCTCTGACAGATCGACGCCCCCGTTAACAATAATCTTATCTGAGCCTTCAACTACCTGATCGTTTTCGAGATCGTAATTCCATATCTTTATCACACGGTGTCCCTGGTAAAGTTCCTTGCCAGGGTCCGGTGCGTCGTTGTGAACGACATAGGCTTTGCCGTCATCGTCGAAAAACAGGGAAGGATCGATGCCGTTGAATTTGAGTTTGTAAGGGTCACTCCAGCCCTTGAACGGGTCTTTGGTTTTTACCACGATGTTACCAAAGTCGCCGGCAAACTGGGTGGTAATCATGTAGAAAGTCTCATTATGAGGGTTGT
Source organism: Thermophagus sp. OGC60D27 (assembly GCF_052400625.1). Classification (NCBI taxonomy): domain Bacteria; kingdom Pseudomonadati; phylum Bacteroidota; class Bacteroidia; order Marinilabiliales; family Marinilabiliaceae; genus Thermophagus; species Thermophagus sp. OGC60D27. The sequence goes on along the minus strand of NZ_JBQTGH010000013.1, from coordinate 33,823 downwards.
ATTTTATGGCAGGGGCATAAACGCCTGCACTAATCCCGGTATCGTGAACCTTTAGTTGTGAGGGACGGTCCAGTACGTGCCCGATTTGCCTCCAATTGACTAAGTCTTTGGAATGAAATATGGGTACACCCGGAGCCATTGCGAACGAAGAATGTACCATGAAATAGTCATCGCCTTTCCGAACGATGGCAGGATCGGGGTAACATCCCTGAAGAACAGGGTTGTAAAATTCGTCATCCTCCAACTGATATTCCTTGTATACATCATCGTTGCCCTGATAAACGAATTCTGAAAAGACCGGGACATTCTTTTGGCCGTAGGTTTGCATCCCTGTAAGAGCAAACAATGCCAAAAAAACTGAGAACATCATTGCGTGCCCGTTTTTTTGTTTGTTCATTTTGAGTCTGATTTTTTTCATTAGTATATAATTTACTTAATTTATTGGTCTAATAGAACTCGCATGCAAGCATTTATACATATTCTTGTTGTGGCAAACTTTGCCATGCTCGTTCCATTGTCATGAAACTAATTTAACTTTTTGGTCAGCTTTCGATATTGGGAGGATTCAATTAGGTAAAAATCTATTTTGCGTTCAGAGATTTAATATCTGTTTTTTGCTATTGATATTTTAATCCCCTTTTACAGTACAACTTCAGAAACAAAAATAGGTGGCAGGAAGCTTTTGTATTTACTTTTTCAGATATTCCTGTTTCAAATTCAGATAAATTAGTTAGTGCGTGTCTATAGAGTAGGAAAAGATTCCTACTTATCATGTGTCTGTTCAGAAAGTGTCATTTACAAGGCTTGCGAAGTCCGAAAATACGGAGTTTACTCATCGTAAATGAGTAATTTTCGGACGAGCATAACACAGTAAATGGCACTTTATGGACAGACACTTGTTAGTAGTTTTTAGTCAATAGTGGATAGTGGGGATAATTTATAGACAGGCAGAAGTATGGAGCAGAGGGCAAAGTGCAGAGAGGTAAGTGCAGAGAGCATGACCACGAGGGTATCTAAAAATTATTTTCTTTAGACACCCTCGTGAAGTTTCCCTTTTTATTTTTTCAATACAAAGCCTCCATTGGGTTGTACAGTGATATTCATTACTCCGTTTTCCGGTATTTCAGCGGTTTCCATATAAGGAGTGCCATCTTTTTTGTCGTTATACAAAGTTACTTTTTGTCCTGCCAGCATGGGCATTTTAAGTGATAACTTTTTTGCTTCTTCTTCAGCATTTACTCCGGCAATGTACCATTGCCGGCCTTTGCGACGGGCAAGGACGCTGAATTTACCCGGGTAACCGTCAATGAAACGAGTTTCATCCCATGTGGTTGGAATGTTTCGCAAAAACTCCAGTTCAAAAGCTGGGACATCGGTCAGGTTGTTTGGGGTGAGTGCAAAAAACTGAACAGGATTTTGAAAAAGTACACCTGTTGCCAGTTGAAATACATCCGTAGTCAATCTTTTCTGTCCTTCTTTGTTTCCTTTGTTCAGATACTTATTCAGGATAACGCCTCCAAACTCCATACTCGCTACTGAATTACGGATAAAGGGATGGAGGGCAGCGTAGACGGCTTCTTTTTCTCGTACATCCTGTACGAAAACAAGCATTTCAGAGGCAAGCACGGCTTCACAACCAATAAAATTAGGATACATCCGTTCCCAGCCGCGGGGAAGAGTAGCGCCGTGGAAGTTTACCATGAGGCCATAATCATTGGCATCGGACAAAATGTTTTCATAAAGACGCATGGTTTCCTGCTTGTCACCACCCAGAAAATCCACTTTCAGACCTTTCACCCCGACTTCTTTCAGCCATTTCATTTCTTTTTTGCGGGCTATGGAAGTGTTCATTTTATTCAACGGAGTCTGGAATGCATCGTTGGCGGAGCCATTGGAATTGTACCACAAGAATACACCTACATTTTTGCCGGCTGCATAATCTATTAGTTCTTCCATTCGTTCGTATCCGATATTGGTGTCCCACCAGGCATCTATCAGAATATATTCGAAATCCATGGCTGCAGCCAGATCAATATATTTGACCTGATCAGAATAATTCATACTGTTGTCCTGCCAGATGATCCAGCTCCAGGTACTGCGTCCGAAGTGGTAATCCCGGGATGGCTCATAAAGCGGGTCTACTACGTCCCATGGGATGGTGGTTTCCACAATTGGTTGTAAAGTTTTGCCTACAGTAATGGTTCTCCACGGTGTCACTCCCGGAAGCCCCAACTGGGCACCTGAACTTCCAAACCCGTTGTTCTGGGCCTGATTGGGATAGTCAACCGAAAACAAACCATCGTTGTATTTGCTTAGATGAGAGGCACAATAGAGGCTTCTGACACCGGTTTCTGAAAGCAGCACCCAACCATTGTCGTCTATCCTGAAAAGGCCCGGGAAAACATATCCTTCATCCGATAAATTGCTGTCAATCGGAACATCCGTTTCATATCCGCTTTCGTAACTGGGGGAAGTACGAGCAAATCCTTCCATAGGACGCATCATTGGAGAAAGGAAGGATTTGGTGTTATCAGGAAACCGATAGCCGGTTGCTTCTTTTTCTACCACGCAGACTCTTGTATCTCCCCATTTGGGCAATTCATAGCGAAATGCAATGTTGTTGTTGCTCACCTGAAACAATACAGATATCGCTTTGTCTTCGGCATTGGAGAATGTGCACTTCAGGGTGTTGGCTTCATATTTCACGAAAGAGTGCTTGATTTTTGCCTGAACGTATTCTTTTTTTATCTTTTCGTTGGAAGACTCAACAAAACTCATGTTGCTGTGAAAATCACCTTCGTTGGTAATTAATCCAAGGGGTGAGTTCTCCAGAATTTCTTCTCCCTGATAAGAGACCGAATAAACGGGACTTCCGTTTTCAACAGACACGTTAAGTTTTAGGTGCCCGTCGGGGCTTTCTGTATTTGCAACCTGTTGCGCTGAAATACCAGTCGACAACAGGAAGCAGCAAATGGTTAAAAATGTGATAATTTCTTTTTTTCTTGAATAACCCATGATGTAAGTTTTATTATTTTGACAATAGATGTGCTATAACTTTTGAATACTGAATGTTTATGTTTTTTTGGATTCTGGCTTGTCCAGGTCAGGTTTTTGGTTAATTCTTCAGATACAATACTCCGTTAAACTTTTGCAATACGCTGCAAGCCAATTGTTTGCATTTAAAGAGGTTTGTTTGTTAAAATGCAGTATATCAAGGTTGTAAAAACCATCTTACATCTTATATCTAAAAATCTAACGATCTATTGCAGATAGATATTTCAGTATTATATGAATTATCTTAAATTTTTAAATCTAATAATTTGATACTCTACCGTTTCAATACAGATAACATCTTGTCTCCATATCTTTTACCCAATATCCTGTATCCTTCGGCGGTAAAATGCAAACCATCGGGTTGTCCGGGACATCCTTGGGATGAAATGACATACGAATTCGGGAGTACTTCCGGAAGCAGGTTGATGAATTGATTAAATGCTGCGCATTTTCCGCCATATTCAGCACTTAAAGTTTCACCTGCCAGCAAAGGTACTTCTTGAGGATTCAAATTTAAGTCGCTCATAAGGTTGTCATAAATGGCTTTAACTTTACGTGTCCAGAGGGTATCATTGGGATTAGATTCGCCCTGATGCAATAGAATGCCTTTGATAACTCCGTCATTTTGTGCCAGTTTGGCCAATTCTACTAAGCGACCATAAGGATTTCCTCCATAATTAGCAATCCATCCTTGCATCCAGTCTGGTGCAGAATCCACATAAGTTTGATAATTGTCTTTATCGAACAGTTCAATTTTACATCCCCCGACGGATACGTTGATAACCCCGACTTTGATGTCTTTCGGGAGATTTTCCACCATGGTTCTTCCGAAATAATCGGCTGGGGAGAGCCCGGCATTACAATCGGCCAGGGGAGGAGTAGCTGTGTACCACTTGCCTTTTTCCCTGTTCAGGTCTGGGCAATCCATCGCGCTCATTACCTTAAAACGCGGATCGACAACAGAGTCCTGTGCTTCAGCTTTGGCAGCACCTGCCATGTTGGACTGGCCGAAGCAGAGATATACCTGGAAATCGGATTTGTCGGTTTGCTTTTCAGAACATGACGAAAACATTGTGGCCAGCGTAAGGATGGAAAGTAGTGATATGAGTTTCATCCGTATTAAATTTATTTATTAAGGTCGGATGGAACTCGTGATCTCTTTATATATGCCCTTTTGTGGCAGTTTTGAGAAATCAAAGCTCCATGCTCGTTTCATTAGTATAAAATTTTGGAGTGTCGTACCATCTGCAAAAATCAAAAGTTTTATCCGATTAGATTTCTAAAGATGGTACGACACCGTGTAGTTATTGATTAACAACTCTTTTGTTTGGGGATTCGTTTCCAAACAAATAGGAATTTTCATATCCGCCGAAATCAACCACAATTTTTTCGAATACAATGCCCGTATCCATTGGTGTCAATGTGAGGATATGTTTTCCATCCGAAGTTTCAGGAACCTTCAGGTCAACCTTTTTCTCTACTACACGCCTGGCCACTGTCGGGTAAAATACTGTATAAATATTTTCGGGCTTTTCGTTAAGGTTCCCGTTGAAGTTGATAACCTTCTCTTCCGCATCGTCAAAGCCAACTTTATACCGATGACCTTCAACCCGCTTAAATGCCAGCGTCGACTTTACCACCACATGAACGGTTACCGAACTTACATTATCGGGCAATTCCATTTTATACGATATGGAAGCCTCATCCACTGGTTGGGAATAAGGCATTACAGCGATTCCACCCAGCTTGCGTCCAGCATCCGGAATTACTGTCCACTCAGCATTTTCGGCATCTTTCAGTTCATAATAGTGTGGTGCTTCAATAGAAATAAAACCATCTTTTGGAGAAAAAACATAATTGCCAACAGCTTTTTCCGGGTTTTCAATGCGGTGTATTTCCGGAAGTTTGTCGGCCGGGAAGTTATCGTTCCAGGAAGTATAGCCGATTTTTTTCTGCGACATCATGTTTTTCCACTTTCCGCCGGACATCACGTTGTTGTAGTCGTAACTCAGTGCCTTGTCTCTTTCAAAAGCCTTTTCCACTTTGTCGGCCCAGAAGTTGGCACGTGGGTTGTTTTCGGCATAAAGCTTATGGTTCATGGCCTGGGCGTAATACATTTCGTAGAGATTCGCCATGGCCTGGACGGGGTAAAGAATGAGTTGTTTGTAGGCATCCCTGTAATCCGTTTCCAGGCTTAAATACTGACGCAGAGCTTCTGCCTCCAGTTTCAGGTATTCATCAGAAACTTTTTTCCACTCACCGGTTTCAAGATTATACGTGTGACGGTCGAGCATTTCCGGTGTTACGCGTCCGTTGTACTTGCTGTAAAGGTTTAGTATGCGTGCAGCTTCGCCGGCCTGCTCTTCACCAAATTGCTGTGCACAAAATGCCCGGGGATGCTCCATCAGATTGTCCGCTTGATAGCGGGTAGGTTCCCATGCCATGTCCATAAACAATGTTATGGGATATTCCATGGGCTTCAGGTCACCTACATTTACCACCCATAATTTGTCAACACCATAATCGTAGGTCAGCTGCAATTGCTCCCATGCATGCTGAATGGGGGTTACATTAAGCCATTTGGAGTTTCTTGGGGCCCCCACATAATCAAAATGATAGTACATTCCCCAACCTCCCGGGTGTTTTAGCTCTTCTTCGTTGGGTAAACGCCTGACATTGCCCCAGTTGTCGTCAGCCAACAGAATGATAACATCATCGGGGACACGCATTCCCTTATCGTAATAATCGAGTACTTCCTTGTACAGGGCCCACACCTGCGGTGTTTCCTCTGCAGGACGGCCGGTTACCTCTTCAATAATTTTACGCTGGTTTTTTACCACTCTTTCCAGCAGTTCCACGTTAGTCTCTTCCGACATGGCCTCATCGCCGTCACCGCGCATTCCAATGGTGATAAGATCTTCAGTATCTTTAACACGCTCAATTCCTTCGCGGAAGAATTCATCAATTACTTCCTGGTTGGTTGAGTAATTCCATGCCCCGTATTCATCACGGTTTCGTACCCACTCCTGGTGGTTTCGTGCCATTGGCTCGTGGTGTGATGTTCCGATTACTATCCCCATTTCATCGGCGACCTTGCTGTTCATCGGGTCGTCGGCATAGAAAGCCCAACTCCACATGGCCGGCCACAGAAAATTTCCTTTCAGGCGGAGTATCAATTCAAATACGCGAGTATAGAAGCGATGATCGCCATAATCGGTTCCATACCGGTGTTTTACCCATCCGGTAAGACTTGGAGCTTCGTCATTTAAAAATATTCCGCGGTATTGTACGGCGGGTTCTCCATCGGTATAAGTTCCGGGTTTTACGAAAACGTTTTCTTTCTTTTTTATCGGCACATCGGCCCACCAATACCAGGGGGAAACGCCCATTTGTTCCGACAGATCGTAAATACCATAGATGGTTCCCCTTCGGTCGCTACCGGCAATTACCAAAGCGTTTTCGATGCCCGGCAATGGATTTTTGACGGTTTTGATGATGAATTTTTCCCACTTGCCCTTCAATTCATTGGTCTCAATGACCTTTTTGGAAACAAGTTTGTCGATCAGTTTACTTTGACCGAGTGTTCCCGCGATGATGACATTTTTTGCCGCTGAAGCCTTATCTGTGTTTAGTACAGGCTTGACACCGGTAACTTTAAGGATATCATCCTGCAAGTCGTTAAACGCCCTTATGACACAGGGATCATCCTTTGAATCAATCAGCATTTGTGCTGCTTCTCCTTTTTCGGCAATAACAAAATCTCCATCACTCTTATCTTCTGAAATATATTTTGTGTCATTTGCTGCATTTGCAAAAACAGCATTAATACAAAATAGTGTCAGAATGAGTGATGTTCGAATAATCTTTATTTTTGTCCTCATTATGAAGTGGTTAATTATTATTTTGCAATTCAGAGTTAGCATAGATGAGTCTGCTCTTAAGAGGACCGGACTCATAAATTATTTGTTCGAAAATACAATATTATATTTTTTTACAATACCATTATAATCACATTTCACAACAGCTTTACCGGAAGTTGATTCCGCCTGCCTGATATCTATTTTTACATCCGCATTGTCTGCTGATGCTTCCACCTTAGGAATTTGGGTTGTGTTTGCTGGTAGTGTAACCGTTGTTTCATACAGTCCGTATCCGACAATACCATTCTCACTAGTTGATCTGACCGGTGTTTTGGGTACCTCAATGGCCTCGCCATTAACTTCGATGCTTACCGTTGGTGGAACCGGACGCTCAATTTGCTTGTTTTTTGAGCTAAAACCAAGTCCGGCTAAATCGAAAAGTTCTTCCTGTTCATTCCCTTCTGCCACCAGGAATATCGCATGTTTTTGGTCCAGATGATCTACAAACGTTGAAACATCAACCGTAAATTTTGTTGTTTCTTGTGTGGCATTTGCAGGAACAACAATTTCACCCATTTTTGTTCCGTTCCAGACTTTATTGTCCCAGGGACCGTCTAACCAGACGTTTACTTTAAAAGATTTGTTGGTTTTTGGTTTAAGAAAAAGATTAAAGGCTGTTTTGTTTCCTTCTTTCGTACCTTCAAAAGCTTTAAGACCTTTTTTGTCTTCATCAAGTCCGCCGAAGCCAAAATACTTATATCCTATAATATTACCATTTTTGACATTGGTAATGGGCATATGGTTGTCCCAAATATCCCACGAATCCTGCTGAAGTCCTACATCGGAAAGATAACACGCGTAACCTGCGGAGTAATACTGGTAAGGATCGAGCCCGTATATGTGGAAACCTTCGGAAGTTACTTCTGCTCCGGTATATTCATTTCCCTTGTTGTCTTTTGCTGTCCATATTTTGTTTTCAGCATAAGGGTCAAAAGCTCTTATTCTGGCACCTCCGCCTTCAGCTACCGGCTTCTCGTCCCACTCAATGGTTATGGGTGCAACCATTGGCTGACGTGCAAAGCCAAAATTACGTGGCGGCCTGTGGTAAAACACATACCATTGTCCGTTTATTTCTTCAATACTGCCATGGGTGTTATGGCCCCCGTTGGTTATTTGCAGAGCTGATCCGTCACGATTCGGAACTATACCACGAGAGTCCACCAGAACGCCTCCGCTTTTCCACTGTCCAAGTGGAGTATCTCCAACCGCATAACGCAATGTGGAATTGGAGCTTCCGACACCATAGTCAGGACCTGAATAGCCACTGTAAACGGTAATGTATTTATTTCCCACCTTACGGATCGATGAAGCTTCAAAGAAGTTAAATCTTCCTAAGTCTTCTCCCTCGTAGATACAAGGATATTCTGTACCCTTGGGATCCCTTATTTCTCCGTATCTGGAACTGGCAGGCAGGAAATAATCAATCACCTCGGTTCCGGGACGAACCGAATACATGGTTTCCTGATCCAGCTGGGCTGCCATTGATCGTTGAAAACCCCAGTATCCATAAGCTCTGAAGCCTATTTCATAATCGGGGTCATCAGGGTCTGTTATATATTCAATATAAACTGCAGGATCAAATCCCATAATGCTTCCGGGTATGGTGCGTGTACCATCTTCTGTAAGATTGATGGGAGTGAACGGGCCATCCGGTCGGGACCCCTTGCATACCATGGCTTCACGGTTCCAGCCACGGCTGTGTGGATAAAGGTAATATTCTTTAGTACCGTCTTTTCTTTTTACTTCAACAAGGTCGGGTGCGTACATCACATCCCATTGATTATCCACTTCATAAGTAAAAATCGGGCCTTCTTCGCGCCAGTCGGATAAGTCCTCAACCGGGGCTGACCACATTCTGATGTCGGGGCCACAGTAACTATCATACCTTACGTCGTGGGATCCTATAATATAAGCCCGGTATTTTCCCGGATTGTCAGGGTCTTCAAAAACACGGGGTTCTCCGTCGGGTAGATGCTCCCACAATGGGAGATAGGGATTTCCGCCATTGTAGTGGACATAGTGCGAGGAAGATGAAACGGTTCCCTGCTGATTACTATTGTTTTTTGTTCCCGTACAGGAATAGGAGGATACAGAGATTGCAACCAACAGAAAAAAGTACGCATTAAGTGAAAAGTTTAATTTGTTCATGATGGATATTTTTTTGATTTTAGTTATTGTTTAGTGTCCGTCTATAAATTAGGCAAAAGTTGTTTCTAATCATGTGTCTGTTCAGAAAGTGTCATTTACAAGGCTTGCGAAGTCTGAAAATACGGAGTTTACTCATCGAAATGAGTAATTTTCGGACGAGCGTAACACAGTAAATGGCACTTTATGGACAGACACTTCTATTTAGCCCATTCCTGTCCTTCCGGGGTTCTTCTCCATTCAAAGTAAGCATCCAGAACTTTTAGTGATTCTTCATCTGGAACGGGCCCGGTTTCCGGATTCGTTTTCAGATACATTACTTTCGGATTGTCATTACTGAAAGCCGGCCACTGTGGGACATTCTCGCCATTCGGGTTTCCATTTTTGGCAAAATTGGTCCAATACGTTCCCATGATTTCTGATATTTTTACATCGGCCTCTGTTGTGTTGGGATTGGATGTATCCATGTTCATAAAAACATAGGGTACATCCACACCATGTGGGGTTCCATGGTCGGCCTGAGGTGAATCTTCAGGATATTCTGGATGTTGATCGAAATAGTAGAGGTAAACTGGTGATTTTCCGGTTTTGCTCTGCAAACGGGCCCAGCTCCAGGTGGGCCAGCCGAAGGCTGCATCACGCATCAGGTTACGGGCACTTCGGGGTACGGAGTTTTCTCCAACCGGATAGGCTTCAAGAAGCTTGTCGGCAAAAGGGCCAAAACGTTCGGCTACCGTTTCAGTGTATTCTTCAGGAGTGCGACCAGCCGGGAAACTGAGTCCTTCGTCAGAATTGTAACCAATCAATACCGGAACATCATTGTATTTTCCTTCTTCATATAAAATATACTGATCATCGGGAATAACGTAACCATCAACAATGGGCCAGCTTCCCGGCATTGTCCAACCCTGAGGGATTAGTTTTTCTGCATCAATATCCCGGAGTTCGTCAATGGATGACACTTCAAATTTTTCCAGATATTCGACACCATCCTGTTCGGCTTGTTTCAGGGTTTTCATGTTTTCGCCGGGGTAGGTAGTCGGACGGGTTGGCCCGAACGAACCACCACTTTGAGAAATGGCTTTTTGGAACAGTCCGTTGGCTAAAGGAGATGCGCAAAGCATACTCACTGAAATGCCTCCGGCGGATTCACCAAAGATGGTCACGTTACCGGGATCCCCGCCAAATGCTTCAATGTTGTTTTGCACCCATTTCAGTCCTTCAATCTGGTCGAGTATCCCATAGTTGCCCGAAACCCCGTTGGGACTTTCGGCACTGAGTTCGGGATGAGCCAGAAAGCCAATTTGTCCTACCCGGTAAGCAATGCTTACAAGCACTACGCCTTTACGTGCGAGGTTTTCTCCATTATGGACAGGTGCGGAGGTGGAGCCAAAACTGAAACCGCCGCCGTAAATCCAAACCATAACAGGAAGTTTTTCATCTGCAGATTTTGCCGGTGTCCAAACATTCAGGTAGAGGCAGTCTTCGCTTTTTCCCGAAGGAGGATTTCCACCCTGCATCGGGGCAGGAGCAAATTCGGTGGTTTGCTTTACGCCTTCCCAGGCTTCAACGGGTTGTGGTGCTTTCCATCGCAAATCTCCTACCGGAGGAGCTGCAAAAGGAATGCCTTTGTAGATGGTCAGGTCTTCGGTGACTGTTCCCTGAATGGTGCCGCCTTCTACCTGCACCTGGCCTGGCTTTTGCTGGTTTGTGCATGATGCCACCAAAATTGTTAGAAGTATTACTAATGAAGTCTTTAGGGTATTCATGTGTATATGATTTAATAAAGATTTAATATAGAGTAATGACATTGCGTTAAGCATTTTAAAGTAGTTGGTGATCAGTTGCTTATGCAGTCTGAACTTCGGAGCTCAAATTGCTCATAAAAAATACTTTGCGTCATTGCGTCTCTGCGTTTATTCTATTTTCAACTCCACGTTATTTCCAAAGATTCGGCAGAAACCGGTAATATAAAAGATGCCGCCAGGTGGACCAGTCATGACCGCCATTTCCGCCAATATAGTAATCATGTTCAATTTCATGGTTTGTTAGTGCATCGTGAAGAGCCTGACATCGGTGATTAAAAAAGCTTTCGGCTTCTTTTGTGCCTTGCCCGACAAAAAGGTAATCAACTTTGTCATTTACTTCAGGATCGTTTAAGAAATGTTCTAAAGATGTTTCAGCATCTGTGTCTCCGGCGCTGAGAATGCCAAAGTTGGCAAATACATCGAGGGACTGGAAGCCAATGAACATGCTGTGACGACCACCCATAGACAACCCGGAGATTGCTCTTCCTTTCGGATTCCGGATCGTGCTGTAACTCTGGTCAATTAATGGGATAACATGATCTCGGAGTTCTTCTTCAAAAATATCGAAGGTCAAGTCTGCATGTTTAGGGTGGTTACGATGAATCACCTGGTTGTTAGGAATGACAATCAGCATTGGTTTGGCTTTGCCTTCTGCAAGCAGGTTATCCATTATGAAATTAACCCTTCCATCGTAAACCCAATTGGATGGTAGCTCGCCACTTCCACCCAATAAATAGAGTACCGGGTATTTTTTATCCGGATTGTATCCCGGAGGAGTGTAAACGTAAAGTTCGCGTTCCCCTTTGGTTACATCAGAATGATAAACATGGCGGGTAACGTTGCCGTGCGGAACATTTTGGGCATCGTAATATGCCGGCCCGCTACCATGAACAATTAACTGGCTGTAAGGCGGCATGGCTGTAAACGCAGCATAAGTGTTGCTGGGATCTGCAATTTGTACCCCGTCTACCAGCAGGTGGTATGCATACATATCGGGTTTTAAGGGGCCGATGGTCAATGTCCAGATACCATCTTCTCCTTTTGTAAAGGGAATAGGTTCACGGTCCTTGTCAAGAGCTGTATGAATGGCGCCGGCAGGTAGTTCTACTTTTTTCGCATCGGGCGCCTTGATACGGAATGTTACGGTTTGGTCGTCATGCACTTCCGGTGAATTTACTTGCGCACTAAACGGAGTGAGACCGTCAGTGTTTTCCTGAGGGTTATACTCCAGATTGACGTTGGCTTGCTGTGCATAAACAGAATTCGTAAACAAGAGCAAACCAAAGATATAAGTCCAGTGTTTGTTCATAAGCGTAATTTTTTGACGGACACTATTTCGTGTCTGTCCATAAAGTACCATTTGCTGTGTTACGCTTGCCTCCAAAATACTCATTTACGAAAAGTAAACTCCGTTTTTGACGGCTTCGCAAGCCTTACAACTGGCACTTTCTGAACAGACACACTTATTGTGAAAATTTTTGCGAGTTTATAGACTCAATACTCCGTTAAATTTTTGCAGATGTCTGATAATTAATTGTTTAAACAATTTATGGCGTAAGCCTCAACTCTCTCGTAATAAAAACTTTGCGTCATTGGGTCTCTGCGTTTAAGCTTTTTTTAACGGATTATTGAGACTGGCACTATTTAAATAATAATTGGGCATACTGATAAAGACTCCTGCGCCACGTGAGCCATTCATGTGCAGTTTCGGGCGATTCGTAATACTCGTATTGTATGCCTTGTTTTTTCAGCATATTTATAAATGTACCTATTGATTCCGGAAAAGGTTCAGGTTCTTTTGTGCCCAATCCCAACCACAATACCTTTAATTGTTCATCCACTTTTTCACCATCTGCGAACGCTCCGTCTAAAAATGTTTCCACATCAATTTCATCAGAACTCGGATAATTGGCTGTACCGCTAAATCCACCATAGTATGCAAAGTGGTCAAGATTGTTCATGGCAATGCGCATGGTTTGATTTGCCCCCATTGAAAGACCTGCAATAGCACGATTCTCTCGATTGGCTAACGTACGGAAACGGGCATCAATCATGGGGATAATTTCCTGCATCATCATTTCTTCGAATACCATAGCCGGACGGCCGGTTGTTTCCTCTTCTTGCGGTTTGAATGCATATCCGTTATCCATTACAATAATCATTGGAACGGCCTTGTTATCTGCAATCAGATTATCAAGGATGAGGTTGGCATGTCCCTGGTTCGACCAGCCGGTCTCGTCTTCAAAACTGCCATGTTGAAGATAAAGTACCGGGTAGCGTTTGCTTAAATCTCCGTGGTATCCGGGAGGTGTATAAACAAAACAGCGTCGCCACGATTCGGTGATGTCAGAATAATAAAGGTTTTCGCTTACCAGGCCATGCGGGACTTTTTTTAAAGCGTAGAAATCCCTGTCATGAGCCGGGATTTCAATGCCGCTACCCCAGCGACCGGCACCGTAAAAATACCTGGTTCCCGGATCGGGTACTGAAGCGCCGTCAATATTGAGCTGGTAGTAATGAAAGCCTTCGTCTTGTGGAGCCGATTCTCCTGTCCAGACACCATTTTCATCCTTGGTTAGATCATATTTTACTGCACCAATATCCAGTTGAACTTTCTTTGCCTGCGGTGCTTCGATGCGCACCCGGACGCGTCCTTCAGAGTTAACCTGGGGGAATTCTTTGCCCTGTTGGTTGACCGATGAAGGTTTGAAATCTTCAACAACTTTGTCGGTTTGAGCAGTGGCAATACTACCGATGAACAGGGCAAAGATTACTAATAGTGATTGTATGTATTTCATAATAAATTACTTCGGAAAACAATTATTTAAACAGCAATTGAGCAAGCTGATGCAAGCTTCTTCTCCAGGTGTGAAATTCGTGGGCAGTTCCTTCCGATATGTAAGAAAAAGCATTGTACCCGGCATCTTTTAATTCGCTAACGGCATTTTTAACACCTTCAGGACGTTCCTTGCTGCCACAGCTTATGAAAACGAGCTTCAGGTTTTCATGGTCTTTGATTTCTTCCGGCTTATATACGCCACCGCTAAAAAGACCGTAATATGAAAACACATCTGGTCTGTTCAGGGTAATCAACTTTGTTTCGAAACCACCCATTGACAAGCCTGCCATAGCTCGGTTTTCCTGGTTTGCCAGGGTGCGGAAATGAGAATCGATATAAGGGATCAGTTCATCTGCCAATACGGTTTGAAAGGGCTTGATATCAAAGTCGCGCAGACCACCGAATTCAATTTCATTGGTCATACCATAAGTCATTACAATAATGAATGGTTTGGCTTTTCCCTCGGCAATCAGATTGTCCATGATTAAATTGGCATGCCCCTGCCTTGACCATGAAGTCTCGTTTTCGCAATAGCCGTGTTGCAGATACAGAACAGGGTAACGCTTCGAAGTCTCTTTTTCATATCCCGGAGGCGTATAAACGAAAGCTCTGCGTGATGTCTGGGTGCTTTCCGACGGGAAAAGGATTTCATGCACATGACCATGCGGAACAGCCTTAACTGCAAATATGTCCTGATCGTCGGAAGGTATTTCAATACCGCTGCCCCAGCGACAAGCGCCAAAATACAAAAGTGCTCCCGGATCGGGAACCGAAGCGCCATCAATATTCAGTTGATAGTAGTGGAATCCGACATCCTGGGGGGCCGATTCGCCGGTCCATATTCCTTCTTCATCCTTTACCATGTCGTATTTTACTCCACCAATGTCAAGTTGCACATATTTGGCATCGGGTGCAAATATTTGGGTACGTACACGTCCCTGGGAGTTGACCATGGGGTATTCATGCCCCGGTTGGTTTACTGACGAAGGTTCAAAATCTTCGACAACTTTTTCATCCGATTGGGCAAGACAAAAGCTGCCGGTCATTAAAAAAGTAGCTAAAAGCAAATTGATTTTGTAGTTCATGGTAATTCTTGATTATTTGGTTAGTAAATAGTGTCTGTTTTAAAAATTTGCTAAATTTTTACACAATGTGTGTCTATTCAAAAAGTGCCAGGTGCGAGCGTAATGCAACGAAAAGCACTTTTCGTTTTTCAACTATTTAGTGTCTGTCCATAAAGGACCATTTGCTGCGTTACGCTTGCCTCCAAAATACTCATTTACTAATGTTTTCGATACGGAAATAATCGAACGAAACATCAAAAGGTGAATCCGGTTTTGTTGTGTCAGAATCAAACCAGAAAGTACTCTTCATGTAATTTGCAATAGTGCCGTCTGCCACCATAAGCCCTGCTTTAATATCTTTAAGCAGGAGCTCGGCAGTGCCCAGGGTTTCAAAGTTTTCACCGTTATCAACAGAATAATATGCGGTGTATATACTTCCTTTTTTTGTGAGTTTAAGAATTAGCTCATTGTCTTCTGTTACAGGTTCTTTGAGTTTAAAAGAAGCCAGTGATTTGGAAATATCGTTTTCCTCCATCACAAGGTCGATGGTTCCCGGTTGGGGTTCCCTGACACGGGTGGTTTTGATAACAGCCCGGTGCACCAGTTTAATGAAGTTTTCGTCATTCTGATAAACAATAATTCCTGCATTTTCTGGCTGTGAAGGCATCCTTGAACCCACCAGTTTTGTTTCTATGGTCCAGTCGGAATTGGCACTTTGGAGCAATATGTTCTTTGCATTGTTTGTGTTTTCCGATACGCCTCCGGGTTCACTGGTGATGGTAAGAGCACCCTTTTTCTTTGAGAGACTGTGGTTTGATGGGTTTTCCCGTAACCATTCCCATTGCGGACCAATTTCAGAGCCATTAAACTCCTCACTAACAGATTTTACATCAAAATTGACATAGTAAATGTTTTTCTCAAGTGTGATGTCATCTACGAAAGTGACCACGGCCGTTCCGGGGATACCTTTGGCTTGTTGAATATCTACCCTGATTTGATCACTGACGGCTACTGCTTCTACTTTTGGTGCTTTTGAACCTTTCTTAAGCAGGTAACTATAAGCTTTTACATCTTTGTCAAAATCCGGGATTGCTTCTCCATTCACTGAAATTGATTTTGGTGTCAAATCGGGCATTACTTTCACAGGATAGCCGTCAGATACCGTTTTGCCATTGATCGTAACATCCGCAAATACAGATGCAACACCGACACCTGTAGCCGTAACTTTACCGTGTTGGTCAACGCTTACCACTGCCGGATTATTACTTCTGTATGTTACGGAAGCTTTGTTGATGTCATAAAAGCTGTCGTCTGACATGGCAGCTGTTACGCTGGTTTGGATTACGTCACCAGGCTTCAGAACAATTTTGTCGCTTTGGGCAACAACATTGACGAGTTCGGGCTTATACCTGCCTTGCATAGTGGCTTCTACCGTACCTTTGATGTCTCTTGAAGAAGCACCAATTTCAAAAATGTATTTCCCCTTGTCAAAAGTGATTTGACCATTTTCTGCATCCCAGAACCACAGGTCTTCACAGTCGATGTCAATATGAACTCTTTTAACCTGACCTTTAGGAATGGTAACTCTCTTGAAGCCTTTCAGTCTTTTGATCGGTCTGTTAAGTGAAGCCGGACTGTCAGGCGTTCTTACATAAATCTGAACGATCTCATCACCATCAACCTTACCGGTATTTTTTACATCAACACTTACCGTAATTTTATCGTTTGGTGTAATATTGGTCTGGCTTATTTCAAAATTGCTGTACTCGAAGGTGGTGTATGAAAGGCCAAAACCAAACTCATAAGATACTTCATCGTCGAAGTACCAATATGTTCGGCCATTATTCTCATCGCCCTTTCTCAGGGTATAATCGTTAAAATCAGGAATGTCATTAAGCGATTTATGCCAGGTAACATTGAGTTTTCCTCCGGGGTTGACATCCCCAAAAAGGATTTTTGCCATTGCAGTTCCCTGTGCCTGTCCGTTATATCCTGTCCAGATAATACCTTTGATATTGGGATGATTTTTAAATTCTTCAACTTCTACCATCCCCATAGTCTGCATCACCACTATTGTGTTGGGATTGGCATCTGCCACATCTTTAATCAGCTGATTCTGATTGCCGGGAAGTGTGATGGAGAAACGATCCGATTCTTCTCTTCCGGTGGATTGGTCGGTTCCTACAAACACCAAAGCCACATCTGCAGAAGCAGCCATATCCAGTGTTTCCTGGTCGGTGCCGTCTGATTCCGGTTCGTGATAAACAAGCACCAGTGTTTGCGGCCCTGTTATTCCCAGGGTGTTGATTTTAACCGTCACTGTTTCTGGCCGTCTGAACCATGAGTTGTTATTTCCCTTGTTTGTGGATACTATTTTTTTAGAAGCCAGAACATTTCCGGTTGCAGACCCGACACGTACTTCAAGTAATCCACCATCTTCGGCAATGGTCATGTTGAAGCGGATGGAATCTACATCGGTAATGTCAATATTTTCATATAAAGTCCAGTCACCATCTTTTATGCCCCTTACAGTCGTATGTCCAAAACGTTCAGCAGTAATTAAACCTTTGGCTGATTTATCAAATTTGGTAGCATCGAATTCCTGAATGCTGCCGTCTGTAGTGACGGTTGAAAAGTTGGAAATGGTAAAAAAATCTGTGCTTTTTTCTGTGTTACCGCCAGACTTTGAGACAACTTCTGTATTTAGGTTATGTTCTTTAATGTAATTTTGAATCCCGGCCAGCGGAGTAATTCTCAAATCGGGTTCGACCAGGCCTGAATAATCTCCCAGTTCTACCAAATTGGCCTGAGGGCCTAAAACGGCTATTTTCTCGATTTTGGACAAATCAATAGGCAACGTTTTATTTTCTGATTTTGCTATCTTGTCGTTTTTCAGCAGAACAGGTGTTTTTGTTGCCATTTCAATGGCCAGGTCATGGTGCGAAGGATCATTTACTTTACTGGGTTTGATTCCGGCGTAAGGAACCATGCCTTTGGGGTCAAATTCGCCGGTTCGCATTCTGATGGTAAAAATGTTAATCAGTGCTTTATCAATTTCGCCCTGAGTAATCAATCCCTCTTCCAATGCTTTCAGTGCATGTTCCTGATAGACACCTCCACAGTCAATATCAACACCTGATCTGATACCCATTGCTGCCGCCCGGGTATAATCATCGGTATAATGATGTCCTCTTACAATGTCGTCAATTGCGCCACAATCGCCGGTTACATATCCATCCAGCCCATATATTTTACGGGCAAGCGTATCCACCAAAAATTTGCTGGCTGAAACCGGAACCCCGTTTACTGCATTGTATGCTGTCATAATAGAAGGAAGATTGTAATCGCGAATGAGTGTCCGGTAGGGCAGGAGGTAATATTCATACATGTCCCTTTGATCCAGATCAGAACTACCCGAATGACGATTGAACTCGGTATTGTTGGCCAGATAGTGTTTTCCACAGGGGACGGTCTTCAGATACCGGGGATCATCACCCATCATTCCCTGAATAAACCCTTTCCCGATCTCTGAAACCAGGAACGGATCTTCACCAAACGTTTCAGCAGTTCTGCCCCAACGGGGATCTCTGGCTGGTTCAATAACAGGCGACCAGTATGTGAGTGTAAAAATTAAATCATGATTAAACCCGCGGGCTTCATCAGAAATGACTTTGGTTTCCCGCTTAATCAATTCAGGATCCCAGGTAGCACCTGCTGCTACACTATTAGGAAATGATGTGGCGGTCATTCCGCTGTTATTATTTCGACCCATAATTCCGTGCAGAGCTTCTCCCCAGAAATTATAGGAGTTGACTCCCAATCGCGGGATGGCAGGCATGGTGTTGCCAAACTGACTTTGTTTTTCTTCGGGGGTCATTCGCGAAACCAGGTCAGCTGCCCTTTCTTCGAATGAATAGGCGGTGTTCAGGTATATGGGCTTTTTGGTATGTTCCCCGCCGGGGATGAAAGCCATAATGGAGACGCTGACAATGGTTAGAAAAAACAGTTTTGCTATTGAACGTTGCATAACAAAAATTTAAAGATTATTTCGTCGCGATTTCGATTTGAGTAAATGAATGCGCAGGAAAAGTATGTTTGATGACGTTCCCTTTAAAGTTTATTTGATCGGTTTCTACTGAAACAGGAGATTCATCAATGGTATTTCTGGCTTCCAGGTTATCGGCATTAATTACTTTAACAGTAGCTTTGCCTGTGTATTTCCCGGCTTGTAAATCGATTTTTGTCTCGATTGCATCTGTTTCATGTCTGTTTACCACATTGACAATTACTTTCCTATCCGATTCATTAAATATTGCTGTCACATCCAGATAGGGGATGTTGTCGAAAATCTCATTGTTGTAGGATGGCGCGTCAGTATAAACATCCAGGGCAGTGCCAAGCGCATTGTTGGAATAGAGATCGAATGTATGGAACAGGGAATTTTTAAAAACACCTTCAGGCGAATGTCCTGTCAGGCCTGTAATCATAGTTATGTTAGCCATTTTTACAATATCGGCATGGCGGATGAACGAGTTCAGATGTTGGGCCAGCAATAAAGCACTTCTAATTCCGCCAAAACCTGGTGAATACTCATCAAAAGAGATATAAACCGGACGCCCGGAACCGGATTTTACCATTGCTTTTTGAATGGAAGCCTGTGTGGTTTCTATTTTTTCATCTATTTCCAGTCCCAGTGACATGTGGTCTGAAAAAACATCGTTTTCTCTGCCTCCCGGGAGGGCTTCACTGGCATATCGGTGAATCGAGATGTAGTCAATTTTTCCCACCATTTTATCCAGAACGTATTCATTCCAGTCAACCCACTTGTTTCCGGGGCGATATAGTGAAGAACCAGAAGCAACGAGCTTTATGTTATCATCGATAAGCGCTATAAGTTTTCCGGCTTCCAGTGCAAATTTGCAATAATCTTCCGCAGATTTTTGTCCCATTTGCCAGGGGCCGTCTATTTCATTTCCAAGACCCACGTATTTAACATTGAAGGGCTCTTCATTGCCATATTTTCTTCGCAGGTCGGAATAGTAAGTTCCTTTTTCGTAATTACAGTATTCTACCCAGTTGCGGGCATCATCAAGCGTACCTGTCCCGGCGTTGATGCAAAGAAAGTTATCCGCACCGATCAGACTGCAGAATTTGGCATATTCGTCGGTTCCCATCTGGTTGGTTTCAACTTGCTTCCATGCCAGATCAAGTTTGGCCGGGCGCTGGTCTTTCGGACCGATGCCATCTTCCCAGTTATAACCTGAAACAAAGTTTCCTCCTGGCCAACGGACGTTGCGCACGTTCAATTCTTTTATAAGATTAATGAAGTCTTTCCGGAATCCATTTTCATCGGCAAAGGGGGATTCAGGATCATAAATATTTCCATAGACCACCGTTCGGATTGGCTCCACAAAGGCCCCATAAATATTGGGATCAATGGTGTCAATTTTTCGGTCGGGGTCGATTTTTATCAATGCGGTTTCCTGGGCAGTGAGGATGCCGGAGAACAAGCATAACACTAAAGTGAAAAGGCAGGTATTCTTAAGAAGTTTCATAACTTTTCTGGTTTAAGGGTTATTGTTCGTTTAACAAATCGTTAACTGCATTGGCCAGATAGATATATGCTGCACCAATATCGATGACATACTCGTTTTCTCCCCAGAAAAACGGCCAGTCTTCCTTGTTTTCGGGAAAATCGGGATTTAATATCAATACTCCCGGCACCACGCCGCCTGCAATAAATCTGAAATCGGCTCTGTTGCTTCCATAGGCAACCTTCTTGGAGCGGGTACCCACAGCAGAAACAAAAGAGATATTGGAATAAGGGTGGCATCCAAATAAGTAATTCAATCCTTTGTAGACATCTTCCTTTTCGATGATTTCGGGAAAGGCTTTGTAGGCCATGTAGTTGGTGATTGACCAATCGATGACACCTGAATTTCCGGCCCATCCTCTTGTAGAAATCGGGACTCCATAAGGATTTTCAGCTTCTAATTCGGTGATTTCGGCTTTGTGTTTAGCTACGTATTTTTCAAGCTTTTCTTTAAAGTCTTCATCCATATGGGGAAGTGCCTGAAGCGCCATAGACAGTGTCCATTCTGATGACTCCTCCAACGCTGGCCAGATAAGTTCCTCGTAGCGCTCTGCATAAGAATTCTCTCCTGTGGCAATATACAATTGAAGTACTGCAGCTATTTCATTAAAACGCCCCCATCTTGAAAATCTGTTTGGTTTGGCTGTTTTCATTATTTCAGCAGCCTCAGAATAAAGTTTTTTAGACAGACGGAGGCATTTATCAGCCAGTTCACTGTTGTAGTCTTTCAATGCTCTATTGGCTGCAGAAAGAGCTGCAACCGTTGAAAAGTCAAGCATGTGGTTGCGGTTGGTGAAGGCCCAGCGGTCATCCAGGGTTCCTGAACTCACTCCATCCGTTTCGTAAGGTTCGAGTTCCGGATTGTAAGGCAAATTATCGGTTTCGGTAGATGCATCTCCCAGGTGATGATATTGATGCAAGTTGGGGACAATAATTCCCCGAACAGGATGCCCGATATTTTCAATCTGTGCCACCAGGTTCAGTGTGCCGTGTTCAATTTGCTGAAGAATATCCGGATCACCATCGGGACGGTGGATATCAACGTACCGGGTTTCCTGATCAATAAAAGTCTGGTCCCGGCTGACTTTGAAGTATTCCCATGTATCTACCAGGCTCTGAATGGTACGACAATGCGTGCCGGTTTGGATATCATAATCGCCTGCATCGAACCAGCCGCCAACGGCCAGGCCGGGGATTCGCTCCAGAGGTTTATACTTTGTGTCGGTTACCGAGTCCATACTGTAACCATCAAAGAATTCAATGTTTACAGGTGCCTGCAAGGCATCATCTTTAAACGGTTCTCCATGCCAGGTACGATAGGCTTCGTTTACTGTCATGTGATCCATCTGCACCGGCAGAAAAACATCTAACGTTGGATGCCATACATTTTTCAGAGCATTAGCGTCAATGGAGAAGGTATTGGTCGTTTGATCTCCATATTGGATGCAGTACAAACCGGGTTTTGTTACAGAACTGAAGTCCACTTTCAGGTAATTGTAACGTAAATATTTTCCCCATTCTTCTACATTAACAGTCAGATGTTTTACTTTTTCTCCTGTTGCAGTTACTTTATAAATGGATGCCTGTTCAAGTGGAGTATCATTTGTGTCGAGTTCAATAACTGCGACTTTCTTTTGCTCGGGATGGTATCCGGCCTGGGAAAAACCAATGTTGGGTTTGCGTACCCAGTTTTCGATTGTTTGTGGTTCCACATACCATTTCAAAACTTCACCGGTTTGGTTGGCGGGCAAAATGCTTCGGGTAATAAACCATCCGTTTTGTGCAAGATTTCGACCATCAAAAAGCATTATTTCTGAGTCCGATTCAATCCTTACATATCTTTCGGGATCTTCGGGAGCAAAAACCAGTGTGTTTCCTTTGGCCAATGGTTTGGGTTCGATGTATTCTTTAAGGCCGCGATCGTCAAAAGTGCTGTGCTCTGCATACTGGGGAATCTTGTTTTTTAGTGGTTTAATGGTTGTATTACCTGACGGGTATAGCGGAAAATTTGCCGGTTTCCCATCTGCAAGGTAGCCTTTTTCGAAGTATGCTGAAGGCAAAAATTCCAGGTTAAAACCCGCTTTACCTTCTAATTCCTCCGGAAGTGGTTTGTCCAGCGATACGGCTATCTGAAAACCATTGCTTTTCGGAGTTACTGTGATTTTTGAATCAAAATCATAAGCTTCATACCGTAGTGTGAATTTTATGCTTTTGTTGTCTTTATCGACTGTTTTTTCAACCAACGTAGGGATTAAATCCCACTGTTCAGGGGTGTTTTGAAGTCTGACAGCACCTCCTGTTGAAGTTCTGACACCATGATGGATGAGTTCAATACCGGCTGTTTTTTCATCGAAGAACATTCCATTGTATTCGTTGTTGAAAACCAGAACATTTAAGCCGGTTGTTTCAAAATACTCTTTTTCGTTGAGTTGTAATTTTTGTCCAAATGAAAAAATGCTACTGGCAGAGAATATTAATAGCAATAGCGTTATGCGTAGATTATTATTGTTGAGAGTCATTTTTTTGTGTTTAGTTTGTTGTTAATGTGTTATGTTATTTTGATCGTTGTTTATTTAAAGAGGACCTGGGCGAAATTGTACAAGTTATTTCGCCAAACCGGCCAGGTGTGCCCGCCAGGATACTCGCTGTAGGTGTAATCAATTTTTAGCTCATCGAACTTGGACATCATTACCTGGCAGTTTTTCCAGGCAATGTCTTCTTTACCTCCCATTGAAATCCACAGATGATCCAGGTTGCTGTTAATTTTATCCGCATTTTCACCCATGAATTTGTATTGTGCATTGGCAATATCGTTATGTGGGCCTATTATCCATCCTGAGCTGAAAATCCCAAGGCTGGAAAAAATATCCGTGTTGTAAATTCCGGCATAAAGGGTTTGTATTCCTCCCATTGATAAACCGGCAAGCGCCCGGTTTTCAGCACCGGATTTTTTTCTGTAGTTACTTTCTACAAACGGAATAACCGCTTCTGTGAGTTCTTTTTCAAAAATGGACAGCATCGCTTCACCGAAAGTGGGCGCCGGGATGTTGCCATCCATCATCACAATGATCATGGGTTTTGCTTTTTTTTCTGCAATAAGGTTGTCAAGAATCAGGTCTGCTTTTCCCTGTGTGGCCCATCCGCGCTGGTCTTCTCCACCGCCATGCAGGAGGTACAAAACCGGATATTCCTGTTCGGAATCATCGTACCCGGGAGGGGTGTAGATATAAAACTGTCTCCAGCTATTGGTAATTTCTGAATAGTAGCGTTTAATTCGGATGTCACCGTGGGGGACATGTTTGATGGTGTAGTAATCATCTCCACTGAATGGCACTTCAATACCGCTGGCCATTCGTCCCATGCCGTAGAAAGTTTCGCTGGCAGGATCGGCCACGGCCACTCCGTCAATGATCAGGGAGTAGTAGTGAAAACCTTCACCAAGCGAGTCGGTGGTAACCTGCCAGATGCCTTCTTCGGTTTTATTCATGTCATATTTTTGTCCCAGATCCAACTGGATTTTTTCTGCGTCAGGTGCTTTTATTTGGAAAGTGGCTGTTCCGTCGGGATGAATTTTTGGATATTCTGCTGAACGAACATTTGTTTCGGCTGGTCGTCCAACATTGCTTATGTCATCGAAATGTGCTTCGTTAACCGGATTGAAAAGAAGCTGGGAAAACATATACAAACTGTTTTTCCACACGTTAAAATCGTGGTAGCCGTGATCGACATAAAAAATATGAGGAACATCCGATTGATTCAGATGATCATGAACATTCCTGCTTATTTGGAGCAGGTTGTCTTTATCGCCGCAAGACAACCATAAAAGATTAAGTTCATTTTTCAATTTTTTTGGTTCAGGAACCAGTTCGGTTGGTTTTTTTGTGTTTGGGGCAGAAGAAAAACCACCGACCCAGGCAAATTTGTCGAGATTGCCCAGTCCGAAATTAAGGGACTGGCCACCCCCCATAGAAAGACCGGCTATGGCCCTGTGGTCACGGTCTTTTTTTACAGGGTAATTCTTTTCAACGAAAGGAATCAAATCGTTAATCAGGTCTTTTTCAAATGTAGCAAATGCTTCTACTCTTTCAGGGTTGAAGATATTGCCTTCGGCACGGTCGTTTTTCATGGCCCGCCCATTGGGCATGACCACAATCATAGGTTCTAATTTATCCTGTGCATACAGGTTATCCAGAATGATGCCTGCATTTCCGTTTTTCGTCCATGCAAATTCATCGCCGCCGATGCCATGCAACAGGTAGAGAACGGGATACTTCTTGCCTTTATCGAAGCCCGGGGGTGTGTAAATAAGGGCTTTTCGTTCATTTCCGACAGTTTTTGACGGGTAGGTGATGGTGTCGGTTTTGCCGTGAGAAATTCCGGGGCTAAAAATGTCAAATCCTGTTGATGCCGGCTTAACCGGGCTTTGAGCAACAGAAAACTGCGTAAGCAACAAACAGACGGATAAGAAAATATTTTTCATTGATGTAAGGTTTTGGTAGTTACAATGTTAATGTGTTAATAAGGTTTTTAGTTCTGAGTAGGAGTAATGATCTGATATTTACCACTTAAATGCATCAGGCTGAACAGGTATAATAATCCATCGTAATAGGGATCAAAATAGCCATCTTCGTAGGGTTCCAATTTTTCATTCCAAAGCTTGTGGACGAAATCCATACTATTTTCGTTGTTGTTGATGTTGATTAGAGATGCGGTGGCCGCTGCCGATATCAGACCAAGTGAATGTCTTAATTTTGGGGGATAGTCACCAGCCGGAAGTATCCAGTCAGGAGTTGATCCATCCAGATTGTACTGGTCTTTAAAGGAATCCATTCCTTCTGATCTTAGGAAGTTCTGGAAGCGCTGAGCATAATCTTCCTGCCATTCTTTGTCTTTTCCGAACCAAACGTAATCCATGGCAATGTTCATCGGGACACGCCACGAGTCAAAGCGAAAACCTGGCTTCATCCAGGGTGTAGGATGAGGTTCTCCACTGAACTCTGTGTAATCTGAGTTCAATCCGGTTACAGGGTGACAGGCACGGTGAAGAAATACTCTTGAAGTATCGGCACAATCGCGGTAAAATTGCGCATGCCCGTCGTTGGCATATTCGGCCCAAACTTCATAAAAAGCCGGAACATGATAGGAGGGGTCTGTCCAATTGTAGCCATGTCCTTCGGGAACAAAAGAGATTTGTTTGTGCTCCACATTGATGATGTTATGGATGTTTCCGGTTCCGTCTTTTTCCCAAATGGCATCCAGAATGTTTCTGGCTTCAGCATAATAATTAATGCCGGTGTCATTTCCCCAGCGATTGGAGGCAAGTAGCAAAGTTGTTACAATATAGAACTTTCCGTCTGATGCACTTCCCGGTGAGTTAATTTTCATTCTTTCCGGGTCAAAGCTCCATGCAAAATAGCCTTTTCTGGGGCCTTCCGGATGCTGAAGGTATTTCTTTGACCACCTCCAGATGCGGTCGAATACCTCTTTTTTGTTCAGTTGCACGGCGACCATCATTCCATACGAAACTCCTTCGGTGCGAACATCGTGATTTTTGATGTCTGATACGTAACCCATGGAGTCGCCAACTTCAAAGTAGATGCACTCCGGACCTTCAAAGAGATCGTAATAAGCTTTTTCAACCTTTTTATCAATTTCGTCCTGACTGTATCCGGCTTCCAAAAACAGATTGCGGGTATTTTTTTGTTTTTGCCCGTATAAGGAAGCGGAGAACAGTGAAAAACAAAGTATCAATGCAAAAAAGATTTTTGGATGTTGGATTTGATGTAGTATGTTCATTATATGGATTTTAATTGCAAGTAACTGGTTGTTATATATTCCATTAATTGGTGAGAAATCCAGAATTTTCCATCCATTCAAAGAGTGGGGCGGTCCAGGTTTTATGCTTGAAAATGAAGCCATGATTTCCCTTTTGATAGATGTGCATTTCCACAGGTACCTTATGATGTCTTAATTGTTCGAAATAGAAGATGCTGTTATCCACATCCACTACAACATCGTCAGTTGCATGCGTTATATATGCGGAAGGAGTATTGCCGTCAACCTTTAGCTCGGATGAGAAGTTGTTGATGTCTTCCTGGGTTGGGCTATCGCCTAAAAGCTGGTTTCTGGAGCCCGGATGGGTGAGACTGTCCTGCATGCTGATAACAGGGTAAACCAATATTTGAAAGTCAGGGCGCAAATTTGTGTTTTCCGGATTGTTGATAATGGGGCGATAATGAGTTGCTAAGGTTGATGCCAAATGCCCACCTGCGGAAAAACCCATGACTCCGATTTTTCCCGGGTTTATGTTCCATTTTGAGGCATTTTCTCTGACAATTTTAATGGCTTTTTGGACATCTTTTAACGGATTGTTTTTTCCGTTATCTGCAGATGAGCCGGGCAGCCGATATTTTAGAACAAAAGCTGCAATGCCGTTTGCCGCCATTTCTTTTGCCGTTGAAATACCTTCGCCCTCATATACAATGACGCTGTAACCACCTCCGGGACAAATGATGACTGCCGGGCAAAGAGAGTCGTTCTCTGTTGGCAAAAACATCTCAATAGACGGAGAGGAAACCTCCGTGATTAGTCCATGTTGGTTTTTGGAATAAGTGTCATCATTTTCAACATCAAGTGTAGTTCCTGTGTTGAGTTCAATAATATTCTGCGCCTTGACTGTTACTAAAAGCGAAGCAAGGAGAAGCAGAAATGCTATTCTTCCGGAATGATTCATATGTGCAGTGATTTTGGTTATGTATCAGCCTTTAATTATTGAATTTAGTTCAGTTGTGCATCATTACGGTCGTCAAATACGGTATGAGACGAGCATGGCAAAGTGTAACAGGCTGAAAGCCTGAGAGCAATAATCCAGATCAATCCCCTGGGTTCTGAGATTTCTCCCTGGCCGTCTCTCATTTCTGGTCGCGTCTCAACCATAAATGAGAGGCTGGGGAGTAGTTACTACAATTCAGGCAAAACTTTCTTTTGAATGTTGAAAGATGGTTTTTGGGTCAATATTTTTTCTTCTGCCTTCTGCCTCTTAAACTTCTGCCTTTTTGGTCACTAACATATAGTGTCGTGTCAAGCATAAAATATCGCACCAAGCATCACTGATTTTCGTTTTTTCTTCATGATAAAAAGCTTACGTAGCTATGTCTATGCGCGCTTTTTTTTATTTTGAAAAAAGCAAAAATCAGTTTCAACTTATACGACATTTTATACATGACACGACACTAGCTTCTAAAAATCTAACGATCTTTTGTTAACGCTTCCTGTATTATTTTGTCCACAACAGGCTTTGGCTCATTGTTCCGGTCAAACAACAGCGGATAATCTGTTCTTCTTCTCACCGGCCAATTGTTTTTCCAGGAGTTATTATCGTTAACTCCCCACAGTGTTACTCTTGAGATCACATCCTGGTGTTCAAGGAAAAGCTTAAAAAAATCGAGGTAACGGTTTTCGAAGGCTACATTCACAGAGTCGGGAAGTCCTTCGGCATAAGGATTAAGCTCTTTCTGGTATTCATAATCTGTGGATATCTCTGCACCCGCACTCCAGTCGGGCATAGGTAATACGGAAAGGTCGAGTTCTGTCACCATCACTTTTACTCCGAGACCGGAATAGGCTTCAATGCTCTTTTCAAATTCCTGAATAGATGGGTGGTCAAGCCCAATGTGGCCCTGCATTCCAATCGCATCAATTTTTACACCCTGTTCCTGTAATTTTTTGACCATTTTAACAACCCCTTTCCTTTTTCCGGGTTTAGCCATTGAATAGTCATTGTAATAGAGTTCGGCTTCAGGATCGGCTTCGTGAGCAAACTGGAATGCCAGTTTTATGAAATCCTCGCCAATGATATCATAGAATTTGCTTTTGCGATAGCTTCCATCATCAAGGATAGCTTCATTTACCACATCCCATCCGTCTACTTTTCCTTTGTAGCGTCCAACCACTGTATGAATGTGGTTTTTCATGCGTTCAATAAGAACCTCTTTGGAAACATCATTGCCTTCATCATCTTTGAAAAACCAGCGGGGAGCCTGGGAATGCCAGATAAGTGTATGGCCGACAATAAACATGTTGTTTTCTTCTCCGAATTTCACAAACTGATCAGCGAGTTCGAAGTTAAATTCTCCTTCCCGGCGTTGAATCATTTCACTCTTCATGATGTTTTCTGCCACTATGGAGTTAAAATGTTTTTTTGCCACTTCCATGGTGGCCGAATCATGACCCATTATTTGACGGGCATTAAGGGCTGTCCCAATATGAAATTTACCTGAGAGGGCATCTTTAAGGGATTTAGATTCATTATTTGTTACTTTGGTACATGAATTAAAAATTAGAGCAGCAAAAATGAAATTTAAATTAGTAAAGGAATTTATTTTTTTCATAATTTTTATCATTTATACTTTTTGAGTATCTCGTTTTTTGTTGTTGATAACGCATTTTTGTTAAATTCTTCGTGTTTATCCTTATTTGGAGACTGTGTAAATAAAGGTATCATCATTTCATGGCTGTTTTCCCTTTGTCAAAATGTGTACTAATGGCAAAATTTTTTTTATTCAAAAGCTTTTTGTTAAATTATACAAGTATAGGACACCTTCAACCTCGCTATTCTTTATTTTCTCAAAAAACTATAAAATAATAGACACCTTCAGTAAACTTTCTCCTCATACTATAAAAAAAGAGCTTGCCCCCTGTGTGGGGCAAATGTTTACAGCATTTAATGTTTACATAAGAATCGACTCCCAAAGCGGGTCGTATCAATTTGTTTGTTTACTCAACGCTTTTCCCAATTTGACCTTTTTAAGTATCAAATAGGCAGGGATTATTTATGATTGAACCTCTATTTCAATTCTACATTTGTAGAAGCTGATCTGTAATAAATTTTTTACTTATCAAAAGTTGTCCTAAATTTTAAATGACTTGAAATCAATAGTTTGCTCTATATTGCAAAGAATTGCTTTTTAAGTCTAGATTTTCAATGCTTTGGGATTCTGTTGGGAGCTATAATGAAATATTTCTGGAATAACGATCTATATTTTTTAATCGTCTTTTTTTTTAATTCATAATGTTTCAGGATGGGCATATATTTTAATAAATCAAAGATAGAGATAACCGTTTTTTTGAATTTTGAAATTTGGACATTTCATTTATGGTTTCAGACATTATAGAATATAGATTGTAGACAATCTTATAGAAATTGGATATTCGTGTAATAAAATGATATAAAGCTTTATATGTGGTATTGAGGGGTGATTTTGAACCACTGTTTTTAGTTTTTTAAAAGTATGAAGGACATTTAATTTTAATTTTGATTGAATTTTTAAATAGAATTAAATAGTTTTGACAATTCTTTTAATGCATCGTTATCCTTCTTTATTTTTAATAAATTGTTGATCCAAGATAAAGTTTAACTATAGATGAATAAGAATTTTATTCTTCTTTTTATTATTATGTGTCTGGATTTATCTGCCATTAATGGAGATCGTATGTTCTATGACATCAGTGATATTCATGGAGTTTCAATTTTGGGCGCTAACTCTGTTTGCGCAGATGAGAATGGATTTATATGGGTGTCATCAAAGTCGGGGATTTATCGTTTTACTGAAGATGATATGCGACATTATCATTTACCTTATGTTACAGCCAATGTAATTAGAGTTAAGTTGTTGTCACAAAATTCGAAACTTTATGCATATACGAATAATGGACAGTTTTTTGAATACAATACGTTATATGACCGGTTTGATTTTATTTTGGACTTAAGAGATTGGTTAAATAATGAGCATGTAGTTGTAAGTGATTTTTTAATAGGTGATGAAACTACATTCTATATTGCTGCCACTTATGGGTTATATCAGTTTTCTGAAGAGCGAGGATTGAGACTTCTCAATGAAACAAGTGAAAAAGAGCATTATATTGAGTGGTATAATGAGAATTATTTTTTTCATGGTCATGCCGGAGATATGTTTATTGTTGATGCAGCATCTGGAAAGACTGATCATTTGCTAACAATAGAGAGTGATGAATCGGTTCAGATATCGCAACTTCATTTCAATGAGAAATCCGGGCAGTTATGGATAGGAACAAATTTGGGTAAAGTATACTACTTTGATGTCAGGTTTGACAGAATTAATTCTATCAAAATAGATAATCTTCCGTGTCAGCCGGTTTTAGCCATCGAAGCCAATACAGATAGTACTGTAATGTTAGGTTATGACGGGCAGGGTATATGGGAGCTTGACAGGAAAGGTACTAGGATTTTAAACATATACCGCGAAGATGTCGACAATCCTAGTTCTTTAGCTGGGAACGGAGTGTACGATATATTCAAAGATAATCAGAATCGTATATGGGTATGTACTTTTAGTGGAGGGGTTTCATTTTTTGAACAGTCTTCTCAAAGCGTAAAGAATATCAGACATCAAATAAATAAAGAGAATTCACTTGTGAATAATGTTGTGAACGATGTTTTTGAGGACAGCAACGGAGATATCTGGTTTGCAACCAACAATGGTTTGAGTAAATGGAATGTTGAACACGATCGCTGGAATAACTTTTTTTACAGAAATACGCCTGGTAAATCGCGCGTTTTCCTTTCTATTATGGAAGACAATCAGGGCCGTATGTGGGCGGGAACCTGGGGTAGTGGTGTTTATTTGTTCGACAGGGAATCTGGAAAAGAGATTAAAAGGTTTGATAATATCGGGAATTTTATTTTTGATACAAAACCCGATAGTGATGGAAACATTTGGATAGGTGGAATAGTTGAGAATATTGTACGCTATGATGTTAATACAGATGAAATCAGGAGATATGATGATGAACCGGTTTATGTGATAGATGAATACTCAAAAGATAAAATGCTCATGGGGGTTCCTTATGGATTGATATCTGTGAATAAAGCGGATGGGCTGGTAGATGTGTTACTTAAAGGATATATTGTACATGATATTTTTATAGATGATGAAGTTGCCTGGTGTGCTACCAGTGGCAGAGGTTTGGTTAAGTTTAACGTAGAAGAACGAGTGGTAGAAGCTGAATATACTGTTGATGATGGCCTTTCAAGTAATTATGTAAATAGTATTTCTCGGGTAAATGGTTATTTTTTGCTTGGTACAGAGGGGGGGCTATGTCGTTTTTTTCGGGAAGAAGAAGAGATTTTCTCCTATTCATCCAATTTACCTCTTGCCAATACTACCTTTAATCAGGATGCCAGTATTGTGTTATCATCCGGGGAACTGATTATGGGGACCAATGAGGGAGCGCTCATGTTTGATCCCCATGATATTGAGGAGACACAGAATTTAGATGGGAAAATCTATTTACAGGACATAATTGTATCGGGACGAACCATTAGGGATAGTGCAATTTATGACTTAACTGTACCTGTTGATAGTCTCCAAAAAATAATACTCCCATATAGTAAGAATACTTTAACCATCGAGTTATTAGCTGTTGGTGTATCTGAGCCACATACGAAAATTTCATGGAAACTGGAAGGTCTAGAGGGCGATTGGAGTGAACCTGCGTCTAACAGGATGTTTACATTTGCTAATTTGAAGAATGGAGAATATGAATTGAAAATAAAAATGTTAAATAATTCTTTGTCTGAAGTTATTGATGAACGAAGATTGACCATTGTAATAAAACCTGCATTTTGGAGTACTTTGTGGTTTTATCTTATTCTGGCTTTAATCGTTGTTGGTACGTTTTATTTTATTTTCCGCTATCATATTAATTTAATTCAACAACTGCATTCCAGAGAGAAAATTAGATTTTTTACTAATGCTGCTCATGAATTGAGGACATCTCTTACCTTGATAAGTGGGCCTTTTGAAGAGATTGCAAAAGAGTGCGGCTTCTCCCCCAGGGCAAAGCACTTTATTTCTCTGGCTAATGAGCAGATAAAAAATTTGATAAATACTGCATCTCAGTTAATTGATTTTCAAAAAATAGATAAAGGTCTAGCTCCGGTTAATTTTCAAATGGTTAATATTGCTCAGATGGTGGATTACAGAGTCATGATGTTTGAATCTTTTGCACAGCAAAAAAATGTTACTTTATCTATCATTACAGATGAAGAGGATTTTTTTTCAGGGGTTGATGTCAATATGATGGAGAAAGTTGTGGATAATCTGCTTTCCAATGCCATCAAATATTCTCATGAAAACGGACATGTAAAGGTTGAGCTATGGCGGAACAAGAAGTACTGGTTTTTAAGTGTTAAAGATGAAGGAATAGGAATCGACAAAAAAGCACAAAAACAGTTGTTTAAAGAATTTTTTAGAAGCGAGAATGCAATTAATTCGGGGGTTATAGGTTCCGGGATCGGATTGCTAATGGTAAAGAATTATAGTGAGATGCACGGGGGAAAAGTTTGTTTTGAGAGCAAAGAAAATGTAGGAACGACCTTTACCATTCAAATTCCGGTTCGAATAATGTCAAAAAGTGATGTTAAAACCGGAGGTGAGCCGAATAACCTGTTCGATCAGGTTGTGCCATTTGATTCAGAGAAACAGAGGACCCCTATTGATGATAAGCCGGATACTAAAAAGATGAGTATTCTGATTGTTGAAGATAATGAGAAATTGAAACGCTTTCTTGAACTTTCATTAAGAGAAAAGTATAATGTTTTTACAGCTTCTGAGGGAAAAGAAGCGTTGGAGGTCGTTAGAGAAAACCATCCTGATATTGTGGTATCAGATATAAGGATGCCAGGAGTAGATGGCTTTGAGTTATGTAGGATGCTGAAGAGCAGTTTTGAGACATCTCATATCCCGGTTGTTCTGCTTACGGCTTTTTCCAATAAGGCATTGCATTTAAAAGGACTTGGACTGGGTGCTGATGCATACTTAACCAAGCCGTTTGATATAAGCTTGCTGGAAGGAAAAATCAGATCAATTGTATTGAACCGCAAAGCAGTAAGAGAGAAAGCATTGAAATTGGTTGATTTTAAAAGTGAAGTACCTTTGTTTAATAATGAGCTTAATGATAAGTTTGTTAAAAAGGCCCTGGAAGTTGTAAAATCAAATATTTCAAATTTGAAATTTGGTAAAGAGGAGTTTGCTTCAGCAATGAATGTCAGCCCTTCATTGCTTTACAAAAAGGTTAAAACACTTACAGACCAGCCACCTTCCGACTTTATACGGTCCGTTCGACTTAATTACGCCTTGGAGTTGTTGCAATCCGGAGAGTACAATGTAACTGAAGTAAGTGAAAAAGCAGGTTTTTCCAGTGTGGCTTATTTTAGCGCTGCATTCAGAAAGTTCTACGGACAATCACCCTCAGACGTTATGGGGAGTAAATAGTGTTTGTCCATGGGAATGTAAATTTAACTCTGTCCGGTATAATTTTCGAAACTCGAAATAACTCATATTTTTTCTTTCAACCAATTC
>NZ_JBQTGH010000012.1:0-94429 GCF_052400625.1 Thermophagus sp. OGC60D27 | reverse complement strand
AGCCGCCCTTGACAGAACCTGAAAACTACCCAAATGAGCTTTTAAGAATTGGTTGAAAGAAAAAATATGAGTTATTTTGAGTTTAGAAAATTATACCGGACAGAGTTAAATTTACATTCCCATCATGACACACTTTAGGAACAACCCTTTTCAGTGAAGAATTAAGTTTCTATTCATTTTGCTATCTCAAAACTCTTCATCTTATTCATCTTATTTTGGGAGTCATCTCATAATCAAAATCATCTACCAATTGCTGCATTGGCTTAGCCCATTTCTCATTGGTGGTCAAGGTCATGGCCATTATTTTAATATCTTCATTTTTGGGTAATTTGATGGATTTTGCCCCTTTAGGAATTTTAATGGCATACTTGTAAAGATAGCAATACTGATAAGCCTCATTTTCTGACGGATATTTCTTATGCCTATGTGAAGCAAACCAGGCAATATTATCTTCCTTATAAAAAGCCCTTCTTAAATTGTAAACCGTTACTCCATCTCTCTCAAACTCTCGATTATAAAATTGGCCTACATATCCTGTCCATCCCTGAATTCCCAAAGAATACTTTTGACCATCTATAATAAAATCCCCCTTCGTATCCCGGTTGGCAGCCGCCAAAATGTATAACGTATTGTAATTTCCTTTGGGCAAATCAATTTCCTGTCCCTTACAAAGCACCGCATTATTGTTTCTGTCCTCTCTATTGCCCATTTCAAAATGAATCCCCTCACTCTCTATCACATCAGGAATAAGCTCGGCAGGTAAACTTCGTCTCCCGGCAAAATTACCATCGTACCGGTTAATATCGAAACTTATGACATCGGTATTATATGGCAACTGGACAACTTGCTGATTCTTCTTTTCTTCTTTAAAAGGTGGAATCAACTTTACAGCGAAACTCCGAATCGTATAGTGGGAAAGATCAAATTTCATCCGGGTTCCCGAGAAATTTATTTCTCCAATTTTTTTCTCCTGACCGTTTACCTCAAAGGCATCAGCAATAGCCCAGGGAAAAGAAATTTCTGCTCCAGAAACATCATTCCCTAATAATTCATTGACACGAACAATGTAGTAATCTTCAGAATCCTCCATTTTCTTAAACGCCATAAGACCAACTTCATCCTTATTCAAAGAAAGGAAAGAATGTTGTTTTCCCAACGGTCCGGGATGCTTCGAGGCTTCAAACGCGAGAAGAGGTTCGTTGAAATATTTACCCATCCAATCGGTCTTAGCATCTTGCCAACTCCCCTGGTGGCCGTATATGCCGTATTTAAACTCGTGAATTCCCCAATCCTGTGAATTTTGAACCGGATACCACGAATGGGTTTCTGGTGTATATAATAGAGTCAGTCGCAACACATTATCAGAAGGTTTATCCGACCCATATTTGCAGTCTTCAAGGATAGAAACCCCATATTGACCATTATTATCGGTAAGATCAAACCACTGCTTTGAAGGTACTTCAAATTTCTTGCTATTATTGTTACTTCTTTGTATTGTCCCAACGCCGATATTGTAAGTTGCCATGGCGTTTTTAACCGTCAAAGGAAAAGAAGCTTTCAGGCTGGCTCCGCGCGACTGCCAATCCACCAGGTTGGTGACTTCAACGACTTTACCGGCTTCTCCGGCCACCAAACGCACCACTTGAGTAATAGTCGAATTTCTTCCTTTTCGTTTTACTTCAATTGCCACTCTTACCGGTCCCTTCTCGATGATACGTAGTTTGGGATCTTCAGCCAAATATCCGACTGCAGGATTTTGACGGTCCTTCCAATCCATATTCCAGGCCGGCCATTGAGCCGGTTTCTCATATAAAAATTCAAGTCGTGAAGGTTTTTCGAGCAATTCCCTGCCAACTTTTTTGTCATAAACACTATTGATGTCCCCATTGGTCCCTAGGGTAACTTTATAAAACTCATTTTCAAGAACATGGTCAGAAACAGACAATTGAGTCTTTCCATTTTCCTTTTCCTTAGTTTCCCTAACATCAAATACCCCGACACCAACAGAAGGAAGTTTCGCCAAAAAAATGAATTTCAACCGATTCCCATTCCGTTCAATAATTTGGGTAGGTGTTGGTTTCCCTTGACTGTCATAGACCTGTATTCCTTCAGGAAGCTTATTGAATGCCAACTCTGCCTCGACAACATCCTCACGATCATGAGAAACAGTATTATAAACCACAACAGGCCGACCTTTAACCCTTGTATCCAACCAACCAGAAACAGCCTCAGCCGAGCTATTCAAAACATTATTGAAACCATTGGCAGCAATAAATTCATCATTCCATGCATATTCATATGCCTTAGGGATGGAGGTGCCTGGCAGAATGTCATGAAATTGGCTTCCCAGCACCAGATCCCATGAGTTATTAAGTTTTTCAAATGGATAGTCCACACTCCCGGTCATATCGGCAACAGATGCTAAGTATTCCGCAGCTTTGGCCATCAATTCATTTTTCCGGTTCATTTTCTTCATGTAGGCCTGTGATGTTAAAGACCCAGCACTATGTTCGATCAACAATAAGTCACCTTTATAAGTAGGAAGTTTATCTTTGATTTCAGGAGTGATATCCTTAAACATTTGATCGGATGACGTGGTAACTACTTTAAATTTGCCATCTTCATTCCCAATACTTTCTAAAAGTTTTATCACATCGTTTTCTCGAGGTGCACCACCTTCGTCCCCAACACCATAATATCGGTAATCAAAAGAAATTCCGTAATCCTTTTTTGCGGATTCAATGCGTTTATTCCATTTTTTGCTTTTATCCAATCTTGACTCAATGCTACTCGTATAACTGGTTGCATTCAGTGCGGATATGATTCCCTTATCGTCGGGGCCAATCCAAACACCAACGTTAAAAGGAATCCCTGCAGCAGAACGCCAGGTGAGTTTCTGGGTAGAAAACCCCAGCAATCCACAATGATGCCATATCGTCGGTAAATTGGCAAGAAACCCAAAACAGTCGGGCAGCATATAATCCATACTTTCAACCCCAAATTCATCTCGAAAATATTTATTTCCATAAAGAACCTGACGAATCAATGATTCAGATGAAGAAACATTAACCTCTCCTTCATCCACAGAAGAGCCGGATACATACCATCTCCCATTTTGGATATAATACTTCACTTTCTCATACAATTCGGGATAGTATTCTTTCATCATCCTGTAGCGGCGCGATCCGGTAAAATTAAACACATAATCAGGATACTTTTCAAACAGATAAAAATTCTCTGTCATGGTATTTTTAATACAGGTATTGATGGTTGTTGGATAGTCCCAATTCCATTCCGTATCCAGATGACTGTACCCGACGGTATATAATACTTTATCTTTTGTGATGTCGTACCTCCCCCGACGGTCAGTAGGTTGAGCCTCTACCAGGATAGGTAATAACGCTCCAATAAAAATCAATAAAAATCTGTACTTCATATCCTAAAAATTTAATATATAACAAATTACTCAATCCTTTTTTTCGATACTTTTAAATACCACTGCACAGGGCCCCGGATTTCCAAGATGGTTTGCATATGGAGGAATGCTTCCTTACACTGAAAAACAGAGAAGAGTCGGTTCAAAACACAAATCTAAACCACCTAAAAATTAACCGTCAGGCAATCGTTAGGGGCAATATGCATTTGCTGAATGAGATATACTTTTCTATCAATTATCCCGATCAAAACAGAAATAACCATCCTATGCAAAAACTTATTAACGACTTTACTCTTGTTTCTTTTGAACCAATCTCTTCTCCTCTCATTCTCCTCATTATGGGATATTACTTATTCCAAATAACCAGGATTCTGAATAAGGTTAGGGTTTGCTGCTATTTGCGTATGAGGAATTGGATAAATTTCCCTATTAGGATCATTCGTCGGCTCGTGATCCCACCATGAACCGTTGGTGAATTTCCCAAAACGGATGATATCGGTACGTCGTTTCCCTTCAAAAATAAATTCTCGTCCACGCTCAGCCAATAATTCATCCATCGTCAAGGTGGCTGCAGTATATTTTTCTGCTTCCCAGTCATCTTCCGAAAAAGCCCTTTTCCGACAAGCATTAATTAAATCCACAGCCTCCTGCGTCGCCACTCCATTATTTTTTCTCATAATGGCCTCTGCTTTATTAAAATAGATTTCAGTCAGCCGATAAATTAAATAATGGTTTTCCCAATAATTATCATCCTCTAAAGTTCCGCTTTTATATTTATGAAAACGAGCTCCACTATTTTCTTCTCCTTCTGCCATACTGCCATCACTGGTTAAATCGCCTTCGCTTTCTCTTCTTATAGAATTAACATAAACAAATGGTTGCCCATTATATTCTTCGGTTCCCAAAATCGGCTCATCGGTTCCATAAACATATTGAGGACCAAACAAGAACCACTCATTTTTCCGCAAGTCATTAGCAGCATAAGCATCAAATGCCGAAGGAATAACCACAAAGGCATTCCATCCTGAATACCCCACATTCAGCGCCCGACTCATATTTGAATACCCCATAAAGAATCCACCCCAACCGAAAGTAAAACCACCTTCCCTGCTAAAAGCAAACTGAAATAGAGCCTCTTTTGCATAATGATTGGTATTACTGAAGGATTGGGTCAGATTATCAGCCAATTCAGGTACGCCTCCGGCAAGGCCACCCGCTTCACCGTTAATAATTTTATCGCACGCGTCAATACATTCATCCCACATCGGAGTTCCAATATGATACTCAGCATTAAGATAAAGTTCTGACAGCATTGCATATCCTGCCGTTTGAGATACTCTTCCGACCAACTCTTCAGAATATGGCAATAATTTGGGAACATATTCTTCCAGCTCATTTTTAATAAAATCAAAAACCTCGGCTTTTGGTTTGGTAGGGGGATTCTGAGGTTCTCCCACTTTAGTGATAATCGGCACATTCCCCCAAAGCTCCATTATTTTCATATAATGGAAAGCCCTGAGCACATGTAATTCTGCCAGAATTGCCGTCATTTCTTCATCAGAAATACCTAAAGAGTTATTATCAATGTCCTGAAGATCCTCCATCGCCGCATTGACATATCCGACGCCTGTCCACATCAAATTCCAGGCACTTCTCATGCGGCCTTCGTTCGATGTCCACGTATGATAATGTTGACGAAAGTGATCGCCCCCGTCATAACCATGACGCCCTTTTTGCGGCCAGGCTAATTGATCTGCAGAAAGCTCTGAATGATAAAAATAGCCATTCTGTCCGGTTGGTGCCAACCATGCCTGCATATGCGTAAAAGGACGCAATGCGGCCTGTAAAACCTCAATCTTATTATTATAAAAATTGCCTTTATTTAACTCACTATATAGAGTTTCGTCCAAATCTGTACAACCATTATTGCCAAATAGCAACCACATAGCGGCTATGCACAAAATAGATTTATTGAAAATACCTTTCATAATTCAACGATTTTAGAATCCTAAATTCAAACCAATAGTCCACGATTGGGTACGAGGATAAAAGCCTCTAGCATCAATTCCTGTTTCAAATCCTGTATCCTGCAATTCAGGATCAAGGCCATTATAGCCTGTTAAGGTCAATACATTCCTTCCTGTAACATACAATCTCAAATGTCGAAAATTGGATGAATCTGAAAAATGGATGTTATAGCCAAGAGTCATATTATCAAGTTTGATAAAATCACCCTTTTCTATGTAATAATCTGAATACTGGGGATCGTCATTCAATTCTTTATGTGTAGTAATGGCACTTCGAAGCAAGTTATTAGGTAACCATTTTTTATTCCCGAAGTACATTTCTTTTGTATTAAGAATATCAAACCCAAATTTTCCCCTGAAAAAAAGAGTCAGATCAAAGTTTTTATATCTAAGGGTATTGGATAAAGATGCTTGATACTTAGGCACACCATTCCCAATAACAGCCAAATCATTTTCATCCATTTCGGAGGCAGCACCGGTTGAACCGTCTGCTTTGAAGAAAAGCCATTTACCATCTTCTGTAAATCCTGCAAATCGCTTTCCGTAAAAGTTTCCGACCGATCCGCCTTCTTCCAGTCTGATGGCAGCTCCCAAATTTCCGGGGGAAGGCAATCCATAAAATTCCAACCAGTTCGCTTTGAACACATCGCTGGATAATTGAGTCAGTTTATTTTTCTGATGACTTCCAGCCAGATCGATCGTCCACAAAAAATTATTATTTTTCAGAGCTACTGCCGAAAGCTGCAATTCTACCCCTGAATTTTTAATACTTCCCACATTAGTGTACACACTGCTATGAATATATGGTGGCAGTTGGGCATTGTAGCTATATAGCAAATTTTTAGTTTCTCTGTCATATAGGTCGATGCTCCCACTAATTAGTCGATTCAAGAAAGAAAAATCAATTCCGAAATTCATTTCAGCCTTTTCTTCCCATTTCAAATTGGGATTGGGATTTCTTGACGCGCCATAGGTTTGATAATAAACCCCATCTTGGGGATAAACACCTCCAGTTCCCAATGTCACTAAAGATTGATAGTTGGGAATTCCCTGATTACCCGTAACGCCATATCCTACACGCACTTTCAACTCATCTATCCCGGAAATCCCTTTCATAAAATCCTCTTCACTCAAAACCCATCCTGCTGATACAGCCGGGAAATTACCCCACTTATGATTTTCCCCAAAACGAGAAGAACCTTCATGACGAAGGCTAAATTGAGTAAAATAGCGATCCCTAAAGGCATAATTTACTCGCCCAAAAAAGGCAACCAAGGTATTATCTTCTTTGAAACTGCCCATCCCCGGTCTGGGCAATTGCGTATTGTTAATGGCACTCCCTGAACCAAGGTTCCAATCCAAAAAACCATCGGTAGTGAACCCGTTGTTATTTACATTGAATGTTTCAGTCGTTTCGTATTGATAGCTATACCCAACCAATGCAGTGACAGACTGAACATCATTGATGGTTTTGTTAAAATTAAATGTAGATTCAAAAGTCTTCGCCCAGTTCAAAAAATTACTCTTAGAAGCATAAGCCATTCCCTGATACTCTGTCTCGGGTCTTTGATTCCAGTCTTTGGTTGAGCGATAATAACGATCATTGTAATTATTTCTTTGGTATGCGCCAAAAGCAGATACAGAAAGATCATCAACAATTTGGAATTGAACTTTGGCGTCTCCGGTAAAAGTTTGTTGATTCCGTTCCGATATACGATTGGCCAATCGAGAAAGTGGGTTATAATTATTGTAGGCTTCAGTTTCTAAAAAGGAACCATCTTCATTATAAATAGGGGCGGTTGGATTACGTTGAATTGCCTGTTCGAAATCGCCCGTACCCCCTCCTAAAAGATTAGCTTTATTAAAATTGGTGGCAATATTCATCGAAAAAGTCAATCTATCGTCCAACCCCTTCTGATTGAAATTGATACGTCCCCCAAATTCCTCTCGTCCATTTTCTTTGGCAATACCTTTGGCATCACTGTA
The DNA here is from genome assembly GCF_052400625.1 of Thermophagus sp. OGC60D27. Classification (NCBI taxonomy): domain Bacteria; kingdom Pseudomonadati; phylum Bacteroidota; class Bacteroidia; order Marinilabiliales; family Marinilabiliaceae; genus Thermophagus; species Thermophagus sp. OGC60D27. The sequence goes on along the minus strand of NZ_JBQTGH010000012.1, from coordinate 86,980 downwards.
AAATATAGATCCTCTAAAGTTTGAGTATTTTGACCCCCCTGACACCGAAAAATTATGATATTGACTAAGATTATTGTTATCGATAAGCTCATCATATAAATCTGTAGAAGTCCCATAATCTTGGTCACTGCTCACCAACCCTTGTTCTATTAGATCTCTAAATTCAGAAGGAGAAAGATAATCCGGTTTTTTATCGACAAATTCACGTTTTAAATAAGTAGAATATTCAAACTGAGGTTCCCCAACTTTCCCTTTTTTGGTCGAAATAAGAATTACACCCGCGTTGGCTCTACTGCCATAGATAGCTGCCGCAGACCCATCTTTCAGCACATTAAACGACTCAATATCATCTGGCTGAATCATATCCAGATTCCCACCGGGGATGCCATCAATAACGATTAGAGGTTGAATGCTACCGGTCAGAGAGGTTACTCCTCTTAATTGAATGGAAGAGCTTGAATTGGGATTAGATCCCTGAGTACGTGTAATATTTAAACCGGCCACCTTTCCTTGAATCAATTCCATAGGGTCACCGGAACCTACCGAATTAAAATCTTTAGAACTAACCGTCTCAACAGCCGAGGTTACCTCTTTCCGCTCAAGAGTTCCATATCCCACCACAACAACCTCATCCAGTCCAATATTCTCCTCCCGCATGGTAACCTCAAGATAATTCTTCCCATCGACAGTGATCTCCTTTCTTTCCATCCCAACGAATGAAAAGACCAATATCTCAGGTTCAGCATCCACGGATAAAATAAATTCACCTTCAGCATTAGTTATGCTACCAAGCGTAGATCCCTTGACCGAAACAGTTACCCCTGGAATAGGTCCTCCTTGGACATCGATTACTCTACCTTTTATAATCCTTTCTCCCTGCTGAAGTAATTCATTTGCACCAGGTTTGAAGGCCAATAAAGAAGGAATAAAAATAAACATCAAAACCAGCCGAAAATCCGGGATTCTAAGGGTTCTGAAAAAGATAAAAGGATTCCTTTTTCTTGCTTTAGATTTTTTTTTCATAGCTTTGTTGCAATTTAAAGTGAAACAATACCAGGGGATAGGAAGTGACGGCTTCCAATCCCCTTTTTTATGATCAAAGTTTTTTAACTGGTGTTTAACGGCGCATTCATAAAATCAAATCAAGCTTAGTAATAGATTCAATTAAGTGAGTATTAATATTTGAAAGACACCTTTACTGGCTTATTCGGCTCTCTGCCTACTACCCCCAAAAGCATTTCAAGTCATGTACTTTACTCCTGTTCCAAAAACTTAATAAAATAACCTCCCACTACGGATCTGGCCTGAAACCCAACTTTCGTGGCATCCGTAGTTTCATACCAATCAGTCATTGGAACCCGATCAGGAGTTTCAATCACAAAATCATGCAATGGAGAAATTAACTCTTTAAAAGTCTCTTTATCATCAGCCAGTGTAGCAGTCCAAACAATCCAGTCAGCCTTGGTGTATGTCCGACGATTATCCAGAGGAAGTCCATACTTATTTTGCTTTGTGAGATAGTAGGCCACTTCGGTACGAGCCACCTCATCAGGAAAAATATCCAGTCCTAATAATTTATTCCAAACCAAATTATATTTTTGACTCCATGTTCCCGGCTGGTCAAAAGTTAACCGGAAATGATCCCCATCATCGGCCATTTTCATCCATTCTTTAGCCATTTGTTTAGCCACAGAAGAATATTTTTCTGCTATTTCTGATTGGCCCAACATTTCCGCTAGTCGTCCATAGCAGGCAATGCCCATAATGGCTTTTACTGAAAGGTTTACATTATGGGCAAAATGACCCGCAAAATCGTCAGTACATAATTGATTTTCAGGATCCAGCCCATTTTCAAGTAAATAATTAGCCCAGGATGTCAATATTTCCCAATGTTTCTCGGCATATTGAGCATTGCCTTCCTGATGGGCAATAGCAGCAGTAAGTATGATCATATTGCCACATTCCTCTACGGGCATATCACCGCCATAGGTTTGTCCGTTGGCTATTGGATAGGTTCCTACATCATGAGCAGCAAATGGCTTGGTCCATTTACCACTCTCTGAATAGTAAAATATAGGATTTAACATCCCTTTTACCAGTTCCGTATTATATCTTAAGAATAATGGTGCCGAAGGATAAGTTACATCAACAGTACCAATGGAACCATTACTAAAATTTTCTTTTGAAAGAAAAAGAATATTACCATTTTCATCTTTTACAAGTTTGTGAGCGGCTACAGATTGACGGTAAGCCAGTACACACAAATCTGCATATTCTTTGCCACCTGCTGCCAATGCTTCTTCCCATAATTGATGGTCAAAATGGGACAGTCTTTTCATAACGGATTTGTGTTCCACCAATGCATTCTGCAACACATCTTTAAAAGAAACCTCTCCATCTTTTGTCCACCATGCCTTCAGATTTTTTTCAAAATATTGGATAGACTCAATATCGTCGTAGCCAATCATTACAAATCCGGTGGAAGATTTTTCAGATATTTCCCCTAAATCTTTGACACAAGCCATGGCCGGCATCTCCCTGTTTAGCTGAGAGATCATGCCATCTATTCCCGATATTTTACCCGTTTTGATAAAAGAATGCTTTGCTTCAAAAAAGGTATCTATGCCCCAAGAAGTATTTTTGTCATTTTCCGCAGCAAGAAAGACATGACCCCAATCAATTCTGACATTATCTCCTTTTTTCCCTAGGACTGACTGTTCTGTTGTTCCTGCCTTGACAAAACCAACTTCTCCTTCCTTTCCTTTTGCCACTTCAACTTCTTGTCCAACATCATTGACAGCCCATTCAGGAGTAATTTCAAAATAAATCTGTACTTCATGTTTTTCTCCGTCCGTGGATGCTACCTCATAATTGATATAATTAACCGGCCGGGACAACAAATCAAGATCTTCTGGAAGAAGAGGAGACACAAAGTCCAGCGCAAGGTTTACGGGACCGCAGGAAAATTGATAATGGGTTTGCGTTGCGGAAAGAGATACTTTTTGCTGCACAGCCGATTGGGAGAAAACTTCCTTATGAGCATTTTTTTTATATACACCAAAGTCAACGTAGGCCAAACCACCTCTGTCAAGACAATGGGCAGCAAGCACATTTTTCCCACCAGAAATTAGCAATGAAGGATCAACCTCCTGAATCACTTCACTTCTGGCCTTGTTTCCCGTCCTTACAACTTCAGTACCATTCAAATACAATTCAAAATCATCATCATGTGTAAAAACCAAATACAACTTTTCGTTGGCTGTAATATCTGGCAAGAAAAATTCCCGTCGAACCCATATTTCTTTAGTTTCCCAGGGAGTACCAATGGCCTTCATTCCGGGAGTCCCGAATGCACCTACTCCCGTAATCCAATGCTCGGCATGGAATTCGCTCTTCTCCCATCCTTCAGATGGTGGCGTGTTGATGTATTTACCTTGCCAAAGACTATCTTTCGCCATAGGAATTATTGGTTCCAATGGAATATCTTCTTTCCCCAGAAATCGATATACCTTTCCATCTACTCGTATTGCCCCAATAAGTGAATGTGTCTTTCCGGTCCAATGACAAACCGGACTGTTGTATAATTGATCACTCATTGACCATGCACTAGTGTATGGATCAATAGTGATCAAAGGATATGCAGGAGCTCTAAGCTCGGTTGTCGATGAATCAACCGATTTAGCAGCATCACATGAATACGAAACTATAGAGATAATCAATATACCTATATGAAAACAAGATTTTAAGGTCATACCCTTGATTTTTAATATAAGAAACTGAACACAACATTAAAAAAAACAGATAATACGGGAGGTTGCTGTAAATGACAAAAAAGAGTCATCACATGATTTTGGCAAAATAAAATGCTATTTTGGCATTCATTTGCACCGAAGATGAACAGAAATTGAACGACGATAAAAACTATTTGGAGTTAACCGGGTATTTCAGTTTTAACCACAAAAGCAGCGACCAGCAGATAAAACATTCCTATTAGAATAACCAACATACTACCAGTCTGCCCCCATGCATCGGCAGCCAACCCCATCACCGGAGGCAATATCGCTCCCCCCGAAACCCCCATAATCATCAGCCCAGATATTTCATTTCCTCGAGCCGGTCTTTTTTGCAAGGCCATAGAAAAAATAATCGAAAAAATATTGGCGATGGCAAAACCAATGATTGCCACCATTATTAATATAACCATAGCATTTTGACTGAACAGCATGATGGTCATCGCACCAATTGCCGCAAACATGCTTGATCTAAAAAAAATCAAACCCGAATATCGCGATAATACAATAGCTCCAATCAAGGCTCCTGCAGTTCTGGCGGCAAAGTAAAGACTGGTCCCCAACCCGGCCTGTTCCAACGGCAAACCGGTCCTTGACATTAAAAATTTAGGGGTCGCGGTATTCATCCCCACATCCACACCCACAACGAATAAAATCCCTAAGAATAATATTAAGATGGAATGGTCTTTCAACAGCCCAAATGCTTCGCTAAAGGAAGTAGTTTGTTCGATGGTTTCCTCTTCAGGAATAGGTACGATCCACAACCAAACCCCGGACAAAAAAGTTATTACAGCGAATCCCGGAAACAAAAGTCTCCAATTTCCAAGGGTGACAGCTGCAAAACCGGCAATTATTGGTCCCAAAAGTGAGGCAATTGCTTTTATAAACTGCCCCAAAGTTAAACGACTGGTCAATTGATCCGGACTCACCACGTTCGATACCAACGGATTAAGAGCCACTTGTAATATAGTATTTCCGATCCCCAGTAATGCAAAAGCCAATAGGGCCATTCCAAAACTGTAGTCAATAAGTGGCACCATCAATGCAAAAAATGTAATAACCATACTCAATAAGACGGTATTCTTACGCCCTAATTTATTCATCAATAGACCCGTAGGAACCGAAAACACAAAAAACCAAAGAAAAACCATCATTGGCAGCAGATTAGCGATTGAATCGCTGAGCTCAAAATCATTCTGAACATAGCTGGTCGATATCCCTACCACATCGACAAAACCCATTACAAAAAAGGCGAAAAGAACTGGCAGTACTTTTGATAACGAAACATTTTTCTTCATAAATCCATTCTTTAAACAATTTATTGGGATTTGATGATCAGTCCCCGGGGCTAAAAGATTAGCCCCGGGAGACATGTCATCACATTTCTTTGGAATTTATTTTCTTATTAGAAAGTAATGAAACTAAGCCCCCAGAAGATGTATCTTCCCGGAATTAACCAGTTTTAAAATTAATTCCCCAAAGAGCGTATTAGCCCAGGCAAACCATGACCGGGAAAAATTGAATGGATCATCTTTATGAAAAGACTCATGCATAAATCCCGTATTGGCATCAGTATCCCTCAAAGTTTTTATGCACCATTTGATTTCTTCATCACTATCACTGGTCATAGCCCTCATTATTATACTCATTGGCCACACCATATCGTATCCTACGTGAGGGCCTCCAATTCCTTCAGCGGCTTTTCCTTTGAAAAAATATGGATTATCCTCACTCCAAACCAATTTTCGAGTATTCTGATAAACTGTATCGTGTTTTTTAACAGCCCCTAAATAAGGAAGAGACAGCAGGCTCGGAATATTGGCATCATCCATGAATGTGGCGTTTCCAAAGCCATCCACTTCATAGGCATAAACAGGGCCATACTTGGGATGATTTAAGATGCCATAGTTTTTCACAGCTTGCTCCACTTCATTCGCCAATTCACGACATTGATTGGCAAACTTTATATCTCCCGTAACCGATTCACTAATTTCTGCTATCTGCTTTAGAGATACAATTGCAAATAAGTTGGATGGAATCAGGAAACCATAGGTAGTTGCATCATCCGAGGGACGAAAAGATGAATTAATCAATCCCACCGGTTTCAATGGACGTCCATATCCGTTGTTTGACAAAGTGTCCAACTGTCGGGCTGTTTCTCTTTGAAAGGAATAAGCCCCCAAGCTATCCTTGCGTTGCTGCTCTGTGAAAGTTTGATAAATTCCACGTGCGGCATTTTGCCAATGCTTGTCAAAAACACTTTCATCTTCGGAAATCTTCCAATAGTGGTAAGCTAACCGAACCGTATAACATAAAGAATCAATTTCCCACTTTCTTTCATGAAGTTCCGGCTTCATATCGGTTATATCACTCATCCATTCACCTTGTTCAGGTTGTTTATTGAAAGCATTGGCATAAGGATCGATCAAAACACAGTGAGTTTGACGGTTCACCAGTCCAGCCACCAATTGCTTTAAGGCCTTATCTTCTTTAATCAAAGGAAGGTAGGGCCATACTTGGGCAGTAGAATCCCTCAACCACATGGCATGAATATCACCGGTAATAACAAAAGTATCAGGTTTCCCATTAGAGAAAGAAAAATCGACAGTGGTATCCAATGTGTTTGGGAAACAATTTTCAAACATCCATGCCAATTTAGGATCTTTGATTTTTCTTTTGGTCTTTTTTATGGTGGTTTCAACTGCTTTGGATGTAAAGTTACGTTTTCCTTTCGGAGGACGTTTGGATATATATGATTTAGGAATTCCCTCAGTAGCAAGTGTCGAATAAAGTGGCCCTGACAAGGAAAGGCCGGCTAAAGCAATTCCACTTTTTTTAATAAAGTCTCGTCGTGATGTCATAGAAATTTTCTTTTATTCAAATTTTGAAATTGAAGCATATATTTCCACCATACATGCCTGATCTAACAACCATCTGGATTGATCACTATTTTCGCTCATCCAGCCTTTTCTAAATAAACCATTCTTATCCCGACCATTCTTCCACAAATAATCTAGGTTACTTAAAAAAATCTGAATGTATTCTGGATTGTGATTTAATTGATAGAGCTCCTCATAACCGCGATACATAATAACATTAAACCAGTTATCTGTACTTTTGAACAATCTTATAGTCTTTCCTTCCGCCGTTTTAAACTCCTCAGTAAAATATTGCATCGCACTTTCTGCAATTTTTTCCGCTTCATTTAAATAGGCTTTGTCGTCGGTTAGTTTGTATATTAAAGATGCCGCCTGAAGCATCTGTCCGGTGTTATAGGTGAACTTCCGTTCATCTAATGATCCCTGAACAGATAAATTATCATAATAAAGGCCATCAACCGTATCTTTAAGATTGGAATGCACCCATTCATATATTTTTATTCCCCACAAAAAATAGGAACTGTCCCGAGTAGCTTCAAACAACTTAAGGCCCAGAACAGAAGCAGGTGCATTTGAACATGTATTTTTAGAGTACTTCTTTTGCTCACACCAGTAAATACCACCTCCCAACTTATCATCCCAACCACTTAAAATAAATTTCCATAAGAGTTTGGATTTTTCAAGGAAAAATTCATCGTTTGTTAAATGGTATGCTTCTAAAAAATCCAAAGCCAGCCATATATTATCATCATAATATCGGTCACTCTCGCCTCCCTGAACTATATATGACTGATAAGCAGGTGGCACTCGATCTTCATCATAATAGTTCTCAAGATTGGGAACAATAATCTCCCGCAACATCCTTTCATATTCCTCACTACCGGTTCTCTTTATCAATGCATTAACTGCCGATAAAAGACCAGATGTGGGCCAAAGAAATGCAACCTTTCTTCCGGCCAGCGAATCTTGCTCCACAAGGTATGAAACCGGCTTACCACTAGACGGAGGAAAGCTCTCATTAAAAAGATGGTGGTAATGGGCATCATAGAATTTTAAGATCTTATCCATGGTTTGTTGGGCCCTTTTTACGCCTTCTGGATTATTCCCATTATGACACTCTACCAGGAATAAAACCATCCATAACAAAAGAAAGGGCACTTTCCACATTGTCCATTTTTCAGTTATCTTCATATTTCCTGCATTTTCTAATATTGATAATGTTCAAATCCTACCGACACTCATTGAATGGATGAGAACTTATTATTTTGATTTTTCATATCTCTCAATGCAAAACCAAAAATTTTAAGATCAATTCAACATGTATTTTTTAAAATTCCATAGTACTTTTAAATTTCGTGATAAAGCAAATATTTACACGAAGTACTGTTATTCAAAAATTGAATTTTCCAACAATGAATGGTTCAAAGATTAATAAAACGGGGTTAATAATGGGGTTAATTACGGATTAACATTTTAAAAAAGTTATTAATCGTTTTAATTTGTCAACCAACAACAAACTTTTGTTCCTGCTTAATATTTAGACATTTCAACCTATAGTAGGAATATGACAATGAAGTTTGTCAACACTTTTTCTGGTCCTTAAGAAAATATGAATCTATAAAACCGAGTCATGAAAACTCCCTTTGCCTCTTCCAACATTTCGGGAATCGATCCATAACATTAATTTACTAAGGATGAAAAATACTTCATATTGAAAACGGATACTTAAGAACGATATAAACAAATGCAGAAAGACAACAATATTGGAACTACGAGCTTTAAATATCTTAAATCTCTTCCACAATGCCTTTCTGCATATGATTAAATTAAAAAGCTAATCCAGAAATCCGCCCTCTTCCAACCGAGCCATTGCCTCTATCGTGGTAGCTCCACTAATGGCAGATCGCAAGTCGCCCCATATAACGCTCTCCCCTGGAGTCTCCCACCAGGTGTAACTAAATTTTATTTCAGGTTCCTTTTGTGTTCCGTAAGACCATAAATAATTGGCATTATTCTCCAGAAATAAAATAAATCGGTCCCTATCATTTTCGGGCAAATCGGGCTGTTGAATCAATAAGGTGAAATACCGGACAAAAATCCCTTTAAACAGATTTACATCATGTCCATTTCCATTATTAGCCTGTTCTCCGAAATCGCGCATAACACGGTTATTGGTATTGATGTTGGCACTCATGTGATATCTGGCAGCTTTTATGGCATCTCTCATATATACCTCATCTTTAGTAATGGTATATAGTTCAATGGCTGCACCAATAAAAGTTCCAACATCATAGGAATAATCTCCATTGGTATTATCAAAATGCTCATAAACCCTTCCCGAAGACAAATCGGTTCTGTTGTATTTCATCCACTCGTAGATTCTAATCGCCCATTCCAAATTATTCAACCCGTCAATAACCTCGTCGGGATATTTTTGATATCGTCGCGCTGCGATAATGGCAGCAGGACCATTAGCTGGGATCCCTTTGTCATCTTTCACTTCGTCGGATTGTTTGCGCCATTTTATTCCACCTCCTTGATAATCCGACCATCCTTGGGTAATCCAATACCACAAATCTTCGGAGGATTCTTTATAACGCTCATCATGGGTCGCATCATAAGCCCTCATATGTGCCAGACAATGCCACCCCATATCATCATAGAATTCATTTTCCCAGGTATCGCCATACCAATTCTTATCTTTCACGCCTTCATAAAAATTATATATAGCTGTTTTATAGCACTCTTCCCCGGTCCGTAGATAGGCATCAACCAATACATCCAGTCCATGTGCCTCTGGCCAGTAGTCATTCCAGGTTATAGCACCATCAAATGTATTATTAAAACAATAGTGATTGCTATTCCAATACCTGTCAAAAAAAGCCGGAGAGCTACTATCTGCAGCCGCCACCCAGGAATAATCAGGAAATTGGTTCACTTCAATGTATTTATCTTCATATGAACCACATGCGGCAACAATAAGAACTATTAATATAAAATATACTTGTTTCATATTCTTAATTTTTCCATAAGAGTTCTCAAAATACGATTTTATCCTCCAATTGGTTGGATCAGAAACTCCAAAAATAACCCTGGTAATCAGCCATTTTTGGGGGATATTTTGAGAACTCTCAATTTTTTGATTATTCGTGTATGTTGCTAAATTCATGGGTATAATTACCTTCAGCGGTCATCGACACTTCAATATCGGTAAAAAAGCGATCCAAGTCTGCCCCATCACAAAGTTCATTGGGAAATTTAAAAGGACGATCCCACTGGCCACTTCCTACTTCTACCAGATCAAAATAACCTTCGCGATCCATATTGGGTCGAGGATCGTAAAATGGATCCCCTTGGCCCCAGTGCTCTTCTTGACCATCTACATCAAAAATAAACTTATAACGTTCATCAAATCCCCAACTGGTGGATGTCAGTTGAACATTATAATTCAGCAATTCCCAGATGCCTCCACCAACGTAAGTAAATTCCTCACGAGCTTGAGTCCAACACACATAAATCTCTAAGCTATTTATTTTTTCCAGCTTGGCAGAAGCGGACTCAAAATCAAGGGTAATGCGATAAACACCCGATTCTGAAACGCTTGATCCTTCCGGTGTGGAATAGGTTTCTTTAAACGAAACCTGATCTTCATTTACTACAAAAGTTCTCTGCTTTCCACCTAATTCGGAGTAAAAATAATACGGCTTATCGGCGACCAGACTGGTATAGATCTGGTAAACACCTACTTCTTCCGTGGGTTTTACCATCTGACCTTCCTCCGAACCTTCTCCTGCAATAAACAAATCGGCACCTTCAAGATCATTGATACTGTTTAATCGAATTACTGTGATCGTTCTTGATTCTATTGCCTCTTCAAAGTTTATTCCCCGATTAGAACGAACCGTCCACTTCAAAATTCCCTCTTCCGCCAATTCAATACCTGCTTTTGCAGCTATATCATTTAAGGTTTTATGGGTAATAGTGGCACCATTGGCAAGCCCTTTATTATCAGATGTAACAATATAAATTGGATCAGAAAAATCTCCATTCTGAGTATCAAACAAAACTTCATAATAAACGATGCTGTTATCTTCCGCATAAGCTTTTGCCCATTCAAAATACATACTACCGGATGGTTGCAACACAGTATATTTTTCGTTTTCCGGTTCATACAGCTTCTCTACGGCTGTGACTGTTACATTTTTAAATTGTTCATCCTCGCTGCAGCCGACAAAAAAGACTGACACTAAAAGGAAAAGAGAAAAAAAAGCTAATATAATTTTAGTTTTCATTGTCAATTATTTTAATATAAACGTTTGAATTATTCCAATAATAAATTAATCATTGATCCTCACATACGGATTAACACAATCACACCAAAACCCTAATATCCTGGATTTTGCCCTAAGTTTGGATTGATGATATTCTGCTGCCGGGGAATCGCCCACAGATAATCGCGATCCTTATTAAAGCTTCCTGTTTCATAGTTGTAATAATCCAAATTTCCACTACTCATATCGAATTTGGCACCACGGTAAGGCTCATTCAAAACCACCTCGGCAGTTCTCCATCGACGAATATCATATACGCGGGAACCTTCCAGGGCTAGTTCTACCCTTCGTTCATTTCTGATAATTGCCCTAAGTTCTTCCTGACTTCCACCCGGAAAATCCAGTGCCAAAGGCGTATTGTCAAAGCCGGCACGTTGACGAAGAACCTTAATGGTCTTATCCCAAACGGCAGCATCCATCTCTCCCAGTTCATTTATGGCCTCTGCATACATGAGCAACACATCCGCAAAACGAAGCGTAACGAAATTGATATTGCAACTCCAAGAGGTTCCAGCAGTCCAAGCCTCGGGGTTAGGATCATAATATTTACGGTAGAAATATCCCGTTTGAGTCCCATTCTCCCTGCCAATGCGATCATTGCTATTATTTTCAGAATCATTTGGATCCACATTTACCGTATAGGTTATATCGTCCTTGGTGGTTATTGTGCTATTATGACGAACGATGGTCATGTCCATCCGTGGATCTCTGTCTTCATAAGGATCTTTTGTTTCGTTCCATCGGCTGCCATCCTTCATTAAATAGGAATCAATTAGGCTTTGCGTTGGACATGCCTGAGTAAACTGCACATTCGGAAGACTGAATGGGACATAACGGGATATTTCGCCCCAAGTACGATCTTCCGGTACATATTGTATATCAAGAATGATTTCTTCGTTATATTCATTCTTTTTATAAAACAACTCCTGATAATTGGGAAACAAAGAATATGAGCCATATTCTGCACTATTTACCAATTTGTCGGTATATTCTTTAACGAGTTCAAATTCATTGAAATTCAGAGCAACTCTGGCATTAAAAGCTATGGCAGCACCACAGGTTATCCTTCCACGATCTTCCTCTGCATATTCATCCTTAGTTGGAAGAATTTCTGCAATATCTTCCAATTCTTCATGAATCCAAGCTACGATTTCACTTTGGGATGTGGGATAAATGGTTTTAGCCGTTTCCAAATCAATATCTTGGGTAAAGAAGGGGACATTCCCATACCAATTGGTCAGTTGAAAAAACAAGAAAGCACGAATAAACCTTGCCTCTGCCATCATTCTGTTTCTCAAAGACTCATCCATATCAACCCGATCAATATTCGCCAAAAAGGTATGGGTTGTTTTAATTCCTGAATAACAATCACTCCACACATTGTTGAAAAGTGAAGTAGATGCATTGGCTTGTCCATTGCTTATTACCCTAACATCATCATTGCCATACCCATTATAAAGATTATCACTTAATCTTTCATCACGAAAAACCCTTCCTGGATTATTCATTTGTCGGTAGGCAATATTTAATAAAGAGGCTGCTTTCTCTGCTGATGTCCAATAGGTTTCATCTGTAAACTGATCTGCAGGAGCCACGTCCAGTTTGACGCATCCCCCCGACAAAATCAATAGAAAAAGCAAACTCCATGTCGTATTTTTGAATAATACTGGTTTCATATCTCCAATATTTTATATCTATTTAATTAAAATTTCACTTCAATACCGCCACCATAATACTTCAATGTGGGATAATTACGGCCGCTATTTGCACCACCTGCATTCATGCTGTTTCCAAACTCAGAAGATTCCGGATCGATAAAACGATTCTTGGTTAAAGTCAACAAATTTTGACCGCTGGCATAAATCCGGATCTGTTCTATTCCCATTTTGCTGGTTATATTTTGTGGCAACGAATATCCAATTTGAATATTTTTTAAGCGTAGGTAGGCTGCATCGTAGATGTTACGATCTGAAGAGTGACTATAATTATTGGAGTACGACGGTGATGCACTGTTTACCAATCTGGGATAATTAGCATCCGTATTACCGGGGCTCCAATAATCCAGTTGATGCTCAAACATTACATAATAATAACTGCCATGAAAGGGTTCAATCATTTCTCCCCTAAGGGCCATATCCCGTTTGCCAACGCCCTGCCAAAGCATATCTACATCAATGCCTCGCCAATTCATGTTATAGCTAAATCCGAAGGTATAGCGAGGGAACGCATTGCCTAAAATATAACGATCGTTATCATCGATTACACCATCTTTGTTTCGGTCCACATACTTTACATCTCCAGGCTGAACAGAAGCGCCTAAAGGAAGGGCAGAATTGCTGATTTCTTCCAAGGTTTGAAATAACCCGTCTGTTTTGTAGCCATAGTAACTATAAAGAGGTACTCCTTCCCGAATAATACGCTCTATTTCATCAGATCTGGCAATATCCTGATCGCCATACTTCATTACTTTATTGAATGAATCCCCTAGATTAAATCCAAAAAAATGAGAAAATTCACCATGGTAAAGCCGATAATTGACAGTTAACTCCCATCCCAAGTTTCTCATTTCTCCAATATTCGCTTTCGGCACTGCGCCTCCCAAGGTACTGGGTGTTTGGGGGGTAAGTAATATATCCGTAGTGTATTTATTAAAGTAATCATAGGATACGGATAGTTTGTTATTAAAAAATGTAGCATCTACCCCAATATCAAATGTCGCCGTATTTTCCCAGGTTAATAACTCATTCCCGTAAGTATATCCTGTTCCTGTAACGGATTGATTGTTGAACCCATATTGGTTGTTATAAATTGTATAGGTGGTCAAATACTGATAATCCGATACAGATTGACTTCCCAAAAGACCATAAGAACCTCTCACCCTCAAATCACCAAACCGATCACTCCAGAAGGAAAAGAACTCTTCATTGGAAAGTCTCCAACCCAATGAGGCAGACGGAAAAAAGCCCCATCGTTGATCCTTGGTAAAGCGAGAGGAACCATCGTATCGACCGCTTATCTCCAGATAATACTTATCCATATAAGTATATCCAAAGCGTCCCAACCACGAGTACAAGGCTCTTTCTGAAAAGCCATTAGGCGTATTATAACTTCCGGGATCATAAATGGTATTGTCTGTATCCTGATAAAGATCCGGATCTACATAATGACGTCTAATCTCATTACTTTCTCGTCTAATGGATTCGGAAGTCTGGCCGAACAACCCTGTAATTTTATGTACCTCATTAAAGGTGCGATTGTATTCCAGAAGAAGTTGAGTGTTCAGCATGGTTGTTTTGGCATTATAATCCTCAATGTGGAATTCTTCGGAGCTTGCCTCATTTACAATTTTATCCCTATCCTGATAATCATACACCGGGTAGTATCTCCGTTTTATTAAACGATGCTCCGATTTCAGATCATACCCTAAAACAGCTTTCGCCTTCAACCCTTCCAAAATTTGCAGCTCTCCTGTAACAATCCCCTGAAAATGGTCATTGTCATTTTTGGTGTTACCCCCATGCTTTAACGATGCAAGAAAATTACCACCACTCGTTATTTCGTTATTATAATACCTTCCCTCTTCATCCGGATAAATATCATAGGTATTATAAGTAGGAACACGCATTACATCCGAGATCCATAATCCGCCTCTGTCCGAAAGGTTTTCATTTCTATTATATCCTACAACAGACGTGAGTTTAAATCGCCCAAATTCAGAAACAACATTGGTCCTAAAATTATATCGGGAGATCCCAAAATCTTGACCTTTGTAGTTACTCTCCTGGTCGTAATATCCAAATGATACATTGTAGGAAATATTTTCAGTCCCTCCCCGAATACCAATATTATAACTTTGTTGAAGTGCATTTTTCATTACAGCCTCTAACCCCCATTCGCTATCACCTTCAGCAAACCTTGCGATCTCCTCCGGCGAATACACCGGGTTGAGTCCTGCATTCACATACGAATCATTTCTCAGTAAGGCATTCTGATAGCCTTTCAATGGCTTTAAAAGAATATCCGGCATCTGAATACCAGTGGAGGCATTAACCGTTATTTCGGGGGCCATATTAAAGCTCCCTTTTTTGGTTGTTATCAAAATAACCCCATTGGCCGATCTTGATCCGTATATGGCTGCACTACCTGCATCTTTCAAGATGGAAACACTTTCAATATCGTTGGGATTCAACTCATTCATACTTCCAACATGATCCGCAACCATACCGTCAATTACTAACAAAGGATCATTATTATTAAGTGTACTAATTCCCCTAATGTTAATATTCATGGAGTTGCTATTTGGATTCATGCTACGCTGCTGAATAACCAAACTGGGTGAGGTCCCCTGTAAGGCCTGGGTAAGATTGGCGACCGGTCTCCCTTCAACTGCTTTTGCCTGCACCTGATCCACGGCACCAATAAGATCTCCTCTTTTGGCAGTCCCGTACCCAACCACAACAATTTCATCCAACAACTCTGAACTTGCCTTCAACAGAATTTCATAATAATTATCGTCTCCAACAGTAATGGTTTGATCTTCATATCCCACATAGGATATCGTCAGTTCTGTGCCTAAGGTCACCTCCATTTGAAAATGGCCATTCGCATCGGATAACGTACCTTCATTTGTACCTTCAATATATATGGCAACTCCGACCAGTGGCCCCAGCTCATCCTTTACCATACCCGATATTTCCTTTTTCAAATCATTTTGCTGATTCAACCCGGGATACCTAACGTTTCCACCATCAGCAAAAGCAGGCTCTAACCCTCCAATTGCCATAGCAAAAATCAATGTTCCCAATGTACATAGCTTTGTGCAAAGCCTTTTGTATCTCATCATAATCATTTGACTTTTTTATTAAAACTAATTCTATTCATGTTCATTCCAATACTTTTTCCAGTGATTAAATTCCTCATTTTCTAAAGAATTTATTAACCTTGTAATAATCCAATCTTAAAGATTTTCATCATTAAGATGTGTTAAAATATCTGTCTTTTATTTTTGTCATAATTTAATATCGATAAAAGTTGATTCCAGCTAAAAAATTAAAAGAATGGTTTTCCAAGCATTCAAGGTTGATGAATTTCACCAGATTACCACCATCGAACCAATCCCGTCCTTAATACTGATTTACTAACCCTTTGCATAATGTATTTTTAAAAATCCCTTTCAAATATTATGTGAAGCAAGACTTTTCTATAAGACCTCAAAACCCAAAAACACTTTTTATCTATTGATTACACTTTTTCAAATACAAAATTATACTAATCAATATCCCCCAAGGTACGTTCGAGGGACATTAATGTACACGATAGTGCCACCGACCCTAAACCGTATAAATTTGGCACAAAAACATACTTTCATTTCACGCCGATCAAACGCCCCATTTCACCCTGTATTTCAATCTTTTCCAAAACCCGAACATCCAAACCACATCGAAGAAAAATAACCATTGGAAGGATTAACAAAACCCAAAAGATGCAAGACGTATGTACGATTAAAAACTTAATTTCTGAAAAATATTACGAGTCCCCAATCCTTTCATTTTATAAAAAAACACATATTTTTGCATTTCTCACTTTTAAGCTAATATTGGCAATGAAAACATCCCACCACCAAAACTTTCACCTCAAAATAATAGGTCTGCTATTGCTTTTGGGAGTATCTGCCAAAACAGCGGCTTACAACTTCAAAACATTATCAAATAAATCGGGGTTATCAAACAGTGCAGTACTTTCAATGTGTCAGGATCATCAAGGATATATGTGGTTAGGCACCTGTGACGGACTAAATGTTTATGACGGACAAAGCATTCAAACTTTTAAACCCTCAAGCCTTTCTAACAGCCTTTCGGGAAACCTGATTGAAAGCTTAATCGAAACGCATGACAATATTTTCTGGATCCAAACCAATTACGGTTTAAATAAATTGAACAGAGCCACAGGTATTATTGAATATTATGACAATTTTAAAGAAAAAAACCATCTAATTAAAACCAACGACAATAATTTCTTCGTTCTTCTTAAAAATGAAATTTTTTACTACATCCCATCACTTAATGATTTCAGAAAATTTTCACTCAACTATAATCCGGCGGATACAATACTGAATGTCAACATCGATTCGAACAACATTCTTTGGGTTTTCAAATCGGAAGGAGTTGATACCTATCAAATAAAATTTGATAATCACGAAAAGGTGACTTTTGATCCTCTGAAAATATTCTTCCACAAAACAGGATTATTATTTGCGAGCCATGAAAATGATATGGTCTATTTTATCGATCGCAATTTCGATTTTTTCGAATATAATCTATTAAATAATACCACTCGTTTTATAACAAATTTGACGACCGAAATCTCTTCCAAAGGAGAAATAAGCTCTATTGTAAAACACAACAATAACTTCTTTATTGGATTCAAAACAAATGGTTTGATACAACTAGAGCCCTCTTTAAGTCGATTTGGCATGTATGAAAAATATGAACTTGGAATAAAATCAGGAATTTTTTGCCTGCTTAAAGACAAATTTCAAGACATTGTTTGGGTGGGTACAGATGGCCAGGGGGTATATTTATGCTCGTCAGACCCATATACTGTTAAATCCATAACTTTTAATAATTTCTATGATCGTATTTCGAAACCTATTCGTGCCCTATATTTAGATAAAGAAAGCAACCTTTGGATAGGAACAAAAGGTGACGGGATATTAAAAATTTCCAATTTCTCAAAGAATACCACAATCATCGATGAACAGATTTCACATTTTGCATCCTCAAATAGTCTGCTCAAAAACAATTCTGTTTATGCGTTCGAAAAAAGCAAAAAAGATATTTTGTGGATTGGCCATGATGAAGGATTGAATTATTATTCTTACAAAGAAAGAAAAATAAAAGATATCCATCTGAATATCAACAACAATCCCATAAGATACATCCATTCTATTTGTGAACTAAATGATACAACTCTATGGATGGCATCAGTCGGTGAAGGCATTTTCCGGGCAATCGTTTCAGGCACTCCTGACGATCCCCACATTAAAAATGTGAAGCAAATTACGATTCAGGATGGCGAATTTTCTGCCAATTACTTTTTTACCCTTTACAAAGAAAACGATACGATACTTTGGTTTGGGAATAGAGGTTATGGAGCCTACCGGATTAATACCAACACCATGAAATTGGAGTCGATGAAATTTGGCACCCATAACAACAATAAAACACTGGATGATGTATTTTCCATGAATATTGATAAAAACAATAATTATTGGTTCGGAACCAGTTTTGGGTTGGTCAAACTATATCAAGGTAACAAACAGGTTTTCAATGAAAATAACGGCTTCCCAAATAATACGATCCACGGAATGCTGCAAGATTCCAACAACAATCTTTGGTTAAGTACCAATCAGGGGATCATAAGATTTGATACAAAACTGGAAACCTTTCAGATTTATAACCAAAATACCGGACTGGAAGTTATTGAATTCAGCGATGGAGCTTATTTTAAAGATCTTAACTCAGGCGATTTGCTTTTTGGGGGCATAAATGGCTTGGTAACAATATCTAAAAACGAGAGAATCAGTCATGAAAAATATGTACCGAAAATACTATTCAATGACTTAACTATTTTTGGAAAAAAATTCAACATTAATGATTTTTATGACGAAAGCAGAAATTCTATTCAATTAAAATACCATCAAAATTTCTTTTCGATCAAACTCACTGCCATTGATTTTATTAACAGCAATAATTACAGTTTTTATTACAAACTGGAAGGATTAAATGACAATTGGATTGAAAATGGCAAATCGAACATTGTGTCTTTTACCAATATTCCACCAGGTCATTATACGTTACACACCAAGTTTCGCAATCTTATTTCGAATGTCTCTAGCGATGTTGCCTCCCTCAAAATAACCATTGTCCCACCTTGGTATCGAAAAAACATTGCATTTGTTATCTATTTTATTGTATATGCGCTTTTGGTTTTCTTCACCTTTCGTTTGATAAAAAAATGGTATCGACTAAAAAATATGGCCCTTGAGGCCAAAATGAATGAAAACAAAAAGGAAGAACTTTATGAATCAAAACTTCAGTTTTTCACCAATATCACACATGAACTATGCACCCCATTGGCATTAATTCAAGGGCCATGCGAAAAAATCCTTTCATATCCGAAAGTAGACCATCAAATCAAAAAATACGCTTCACTAATTAAAAATAATTCCGGCAAACTGAATGCCCTCATACAGGAGCTTATTGAGTTTAGAAGAATTGATACAGACAATAAAACCATTAAGGTAGAATCTCTTCCTATTTCCAATCTAACGGAAGAAATTGCATCATCATTTTCAGACATGGCAGAGTCTAAAAACATCTCTTTCGTGTATAATATAGATAAAAATATTACCTGGAATTCAGACCGAAGCTGTTATACAAAAATATTAAACAACCTCATTGCCAATGCTTTTAAATACACAAACATTAATGGCTCCGTTGAAATCAATTTGTCCATCGAAAAGGATAATCTTAACCTATACGTTTTAAACACCGGGAAAGGAATCAAGGAGGAGAAAATTCCTTTAATTTTCGACCGATATAAAATACTAGATGAATTTGAGGGCCTCAACGATGGACGGTTCCCTTCCAGAAATGGACTCGGACTTGCCATTTGCCACAGTATGACCCAACTGTTAGGAGGAAACATTTCCGTGACCAGTATTCCCCATAAACAAACCCAATTCAAGGTTACTTTACCTCAATTGGAGGTAAATCAGGAAAATTCGGACCCTGCAACAGCCAATGATCAAAGACAACCCATTCCGCCCCTTCATGCCACAGATGTCAAATCAACGATAGCTTTTAGAGAACAAAATAAACCAAAACATCAAAAATCTGATTCCACGGTACTCATCATCGATGATGACGAAGAGATGTTATGGTTCTTGTCCGACTTATTCTCCGATTCATTTAATGTAATTAAAATGACCTCGGCCGTTGATGCCCTTGATTATCTGGGCAAATATCAGGTTGACCTGATAATCACGGATATTCTGATGCAAACCTTGGATGGTATTTCTTTTACAAAAAGCATTAAACAAAACAAATTATTGGCGCACATCCCGGTCATTCTACTTTCAGCAGTTAATTCACCTGATTATCAAGTAAAAGGAATTGAAGCCGGCGCCGACCTGTATTTATCCAAACCTTTCAACATTAATTATTTATTAGAAATTGCAAACCGGTTTCTTGCCCGTGAAGAAACCCTTAAAGATTATTACAATTCCATATTTAGTTCCATCGAGTTGGAAGAAGGTAATTTCTTAAAAAAAGACGACAAAGATTTTTTTATCAAAGTTCTTAATTCCATTGAATCCAATATTACCGATCCAAATCTTTCTGCTGAAACGATCAGCTCATTAATGGGGTTCAGCAAACGAAATTTATACAGAAGGTTAAAGCAAGTAACGGACAAATCGGTCATGGAACTAATCAAAGAATATCGCTTCAAGAAGGTGGAAAAGCTTCTTATTTCCACCAAGATGTCGGTGGATGAAATTATGTTTAAAACCGGATTCCATAACAGAGGACATTTCTATAAATCCTTTAAACAGAAATATGCTAAAACACCTAAGGAATACAGAAATTTTCACCAAAAATCTTTTGAAAATAATAAAGTCGACTAAAATAGCTGATTAATGATTTTTCTATTTAAACGGATAAATGGTCCTAATCTGATTCCTATTGACCACATGCAAACAACGTTGATGATTCATTTTGCACTAAGTATTTAATACCTTGAAGGATGGTAGATTCAAATGATTTTTACATTGGTGTATGTCTCAAGATGAAACTTTTTTCAGCACTCTCATGTGTTAAATTTCTATCTTTCGCGAATGATTCCATCCACTGCCATTCTTTTCCCGGTTGCTTTTTTACGGATTTTCCAATCAAGCATCATGGGTGGAGCGGACGAACAATTATACATTTTGCCGGATTAAAACCAACTCATACCTTATCATTATGATTAACCCCTTAAAAAATCATATTACATTAATTGCATTATTTATTCGTTTATTGTCTCTTTCCGGACAGGATTCCATCTCAACTCTGAATCTTTATGAGGCCAACCACATAGACTTGTCCAACAAAGCAGTACTATCTCTATATCAAGATAATAACGGATACCTCTGGATAGGAACATATGATGGATTGAATCTTTTCAACGGGAAAGATGTTTTTGTTTATCGATTTGATTTTCAAGCCAAAGAATCATTAAGCAGTAACATTATTCATAAAATTACACCTGCTGAAAAAGGCCAATTGTGGGTTTCCACATTTCTGGGATTAAACAAATTTTCCACCACCGACCGTATCGTTACGGAGTCTTATCCGGAATGCCCCGAAGCCAAATTATTGGCTGCCGACCCATTAGGGAACACATGCGTCATTACCGAAAACGAATCCATTAAGTTTTATAACCCAATTAATAAACACTTTCAGACACTCCCTTTGAAGGGCATATTTAAAGATCAGGTAAAAGTTCTCTTCTCTGTGGGCGAAAATAAATTCGTTTTAGTATTAACTGATGGTTCTTTCTTCACGCTTCAATTCTCCAATACAAACACCCAACCCATTGTAAATAAATCCCCAAAATTTAAACACCCGAACAGCATTGTTTCTGCGTTTTGCGACCGTCATTCCATCTTTTGGATTGATTCCAATGGCGGTTTATACAAACAATCTATTAAGAATAATCAATCAATCTTCCTACAAGATATTCGTGGGGTCATTCACAAATACGGAGAAATTTCGCAAATAGTATCTTTTCAGAACGATATTTATCTCGCCTTTAAAACGAACGGAGTCATTAGACTGAACCGGCATTACAACTTTCAACCGGAAAATATTAATCTAAAAACCGGTGTTTTTTCCCTATTGCCCGATTATCGCCAGAAGATTCTTTGGATCGGGACCGACGGACAAGGCATCCGGATGTATTTCAACAAACCCAATCAATTTAATAGCATCAGTCTTGACCAACTTCCTTTTAACCTCCAAAAACCGGTTCGATCCATTTTGACAGCAAACAACGATCTCTGGATCGGCACAAAAGGTGATGGAATTATCCGAATCCAAGACTATGAACATCCAACAAACAAAATCGAAGGATTCTCTAAAACTATTTCTTATACCACCCGTGAAGGACTATCGAACAATCAGGTGTTTGCTTTTAAAAAAAGTGATTTTCATAATCTTATATGGATTGGGACTGAAGGTCCGGGACTATCTTATTATTCGTTCGACTCCAATGCCATTATTACCCCCCAAGGTCTCAATAAAAATATTGAGAAAGTACATGCCATTTGCGAAACCGATGACAGCACCCTATGGGTCGCAACCGCCGGCGCCGGCCTTTTGAAAGTTCGCTATCGAACCACCAAAGAACAACTGGAAATCAATTCTGTTGAGGTTTTTACGTTTGAAAAAAGTGGTAGAATTTGCAATGAATTTCATGCCATCAGTATCATCGGAAAATCAACTTTACTGATCGGAAGTCGAGGTGGGTACGGATTGATTCGGTTGAATACTCAAACTCATAAACACAGCTTTATTCCAATGAATGGAACCGGATACTCCCCCATTGGAGATGTCCTCTCGGTCCATCAAAGCAAAGATTCTGTTTTCTATGTCGGAGCGAGCTCCGGTTTGACAAAATTGCAATTACGACCAAACCAATCGCTTTTATTAAAACAGTTTGACCGTAGAGATGGCCTCACCAACGATATGATTCATGGCATTTTAGAAGATCGCGATGGATGCATTTGGCTCAGTACAAACAAAGGATTAGCCAAATATAACCCGAGAAATGATTTTTTTCACAACTACACTAAAGACCTGGAGGTAACAGAATTCTCAGATGATGCCTATTGGAAGTGTCCCTCTACCGGAAGGCTCTTCTTCGGGGGCATCAATGGGCTGGTATGGTTCGATCCAAAACTGGTTAATACCCCTAACAACCAACCCAAATTCTCATTTTTTGAACTTAAATTTTCCGGCAATGCAGTGCCTTGGTCCAGATACTTCGATCCGCGTACCCGTCAATTAGATATCCCGCCCCATGCAAAATCATTCTCTATTTCCTTTGTCGCGGTAGATCATTACAGCCCCGACAACTACGAATATTCTTATCTTTTACAAGGCTTTAACCATGACTGGGTTAAGTTACAAAAAAACAATGAGGCTTCTTTTAGCGGACTGCCGATAGGCCATTATACCCTTATTGTTAAATTTAACAACGATGTTTTCGATTCGGAAAATAACACTTACCGCATTAAAATCCATGTAATGCCCCCCTGGTATCTATCTTCCGGAATGATCCTTTTTTACCTCTTTCTCTCCTTCTCCTTTTTTATCTATTTGATTTTTTACTTCCGGAATAAGATCCAAAAAAAGCACCTCTCCTTAACCAAAAAAATTGAAGAGGAGCAAAGAGAAAATCTGCTCGAAACCAAACTCAATTTCTTTACTAATATTACGCACGAATTATGCACCCCTCTGACCCTTATCAACGGGGTGACCGATCAGATCCGCAAAGAGAAAAACCACCAAAAAATAAAAGAATTCACAGATGTTTTACTCAGAAATGTCAACAACCTCAATGAACTCATCCAAGAAATCCTTGATTTCAGGAAGATTGAAGATACTCAATTTGGAATGTGTAGAATAGAGAAAAATTCCATTTCCAACCTCATTGCTGAAGTCAAGGCCAGCTTTAATAACCTTGCCCTTCAAAATAAAATCACTTTCAATGTCTCATATCCGGAAAAACTTTATTGGAATACCGACTATACCTTCCTGAAAAAAATAATCATCAATCTCACGTCCAATGCTTTTAAGTATTCCAACATTCAGGGACGTGTAGAGATTGATGTGGCCATTATCAATAATCAACTTAAAATTAGGGTTTTCAACACCGGACCCGGAATTCCGGAAGCCGATATTCCTCATCTATTTCGTCGTTTTGGAATTGTCAACAATTTGGGCGATAAAACCAATATCCCGGCGGCATCCAGAACCGGCTTAGGTCTTTCAATCTGCAAAGGTTTAGTAAATACCCTGAAAGGAAGCATAGAGGTCAATAGTGAAGAAGGCCATTATGCGGAATTTATTGTTTGGCTTCCCAAATTAAAAAGTGAGGAAGGAAAGATCTATGCAAATAATTCTTCCAAGAAACATATTGAACCGGAACTCCAGCCAATTGACCAAACAATATCAAAACCCGGAATACTCGTAGTAGATGATAATAACGACATCACCTGGCTCATTGCGCAAACGCTCAATCCCGATTTTCAAATCCGGGAAGCATCCTGTTCTACCGATGCCCTTGAACTGATCAAAGAAGCTTCCCCCGACCTCATCATCACTGATATTATCATGCCAGGCATGTCCGGTTTAGAGTTTATCCAACAGATTAAGGGCAACCCATATACCAAACAGATTCCCGTCATTGTCGTTTCGGCCAAAATAACCCATTCTGAACAGGCGGAAGGATTCAAAATTGGGGCCGATGCTTACCTGACCAAACCGTTTTCCCCACAACTGCTGCGATCGGTTGTAAATCGCCTAATTCACAACAGACAGGAAATGAAAGATTTTTACCAATCTTCCGACAGTGCCTTTGAATATTCCGACGGATTGCTCATCCATGAAGAAGATAAAGTGTTGTTGAATAAGGTAATGACGATAATTAAAGAAAACATTGAAAATGAAAAGTTACGACCAGCCTTCCTTGCTGATCAATTGGGTATGAATGTCCGAAGCTTTTATCGCCGCTTCAAGAATATATCCGTTTTATCTCCCAGCGACTTCATCAAAGATTTTCGATTGAATTATGCTGCCAGACTATTGTTAACATCTAAACTGACAGTTCAGGAAATAATATACAAAGTAGGAATCACCAACAAATCCTATTTCTATCGGGAATTTGCCAAAAAATTCAATATGACCCCACGCGAGTATCGCAATAAGGAACAGAATAAGACAAAAAAATAACACTTTTCACAAATGACAGATATTTGTACTTTTTTGACACTCCCAGCAAAAACATCTTAAACTTCCCTCCTTATTATTGCATTCAGCAGTAGTTTGATTCGGATCTCCTTCAGGAATTCCTATTTCCCGCTCTTTTGTTATTAATAAAACAATTGAAAAGGATTTTTTCGACCTCAATCCAATGCATCCTTTTTAGGACGCTTTGGTTGCCATATAATTTGTGTGGCGTTCTTTCCGGAAAATCTGGGGACATCGGAACACTCTATTTAAAAACAGCTTTATAGCGCTAAACAAACACATTTTTGCATTGATAAAACACTCCAAACCATGAAACATCAACTACCACTGGCTTTTTGCACACTTTTTCTGGCGGCCTGCACTTATTCAGGAAATTTTATCACCAATACACCCGATGAACTCGTTGACCATAATATAGAAACCTGTTTTAATGGCAGCAAAGGTATAAACAGACTGTTTTTTCACCGCCAAAATCAATCTCCGGTCAAATGCTACAGCATCTTTTCCTCCGGCAGTTCTCCCCAACACGATCCTTACGCCTGGGAATTAAAGGGAAGCAAGGACGGCAAACACTGGGAAACCATTGATAAAAGAGACCATCAAACATTTTGTGCGCGGTATCAGGAAAAACTTTTTGTCATTCAAAGACCTGCTAGATATAGCCATTATTTACTGGAAGCCAGCACGAACAATAACGACTCTTTGAAAATTGCTGAAATACTCCTTTTTGACCACAATAAACTCGATAAATGGAGCCATTTTTCTTATCCTCAGGTAGATTTTCAAATAACGGACCAACAGACTGAGGGTGCAAAAATTTATCAATCACTTGTCCAGATGCCGGAAGAATTTATACAATATCATGCTCAAAAAGTAGCGGAAATTCTTTATTTCTCTGATAATGACGATATAAACAAAGTAAACAAGATACGATATACCCTAAAAAATTACAATGGCATTTCGGCCAAGAGTGGCCAATCCCCTGAAATATCCATCGTATTCAGCACCAGACATGTAGAAACAGCGGCGCGCGAATCGCTCTTCCAATTAAACAATGAAACACGTGGGGTCCTCTTCCATGAATTAACACACGCCTATCAGTACGAACCCAAAGGAATTGGGACCTATTCTACCAATAAGGAATTCTGGGCTTGCATTGAAGGATTGGCGGATGCAGTTCGAACAGAGGCCGGATTTTTTGATATTGACCAACTCCGAAAACCCGGGGGAAACTGGCTTGATGGCTATAGAACAACCGGGTTCTTCCTGCATTGGCTCACCACCAAAGATCCGGATGCTATCCGAAAATTTCATCGTTCTGTCTGTGACCTCCAAGTATGGAGTTTTGATAAGGCCATGCAACATATTTTTGGTCCACAAGCCGGCATCCAACCTTTATGGGACGAATACCAGCAATTTTTACAAACAAAAAACAACTAAAATGAGACTCCTTCCCAGAATCACTGCAATACTATTAAGTGGAATTATGGGTTCAATAAATGTTGTTGGACAGGATTTGGTTTCATATGTAAACCCATTAATCGGCACCCATAAGATGGGACATACCTTCCCGGGAGCCTGCGCGCCTTTTGGAATGGTACAGTTGAGCCCCGATACCGATACAATCCCCCACAACATCAATGGGCGTTATCAAAAAGACGTTTATAAATATTGTGCCGGATACCAATATAGCGACCCTACCATTGTAGGTTTCAGCCATACCCATTTTAGCGGAACCGGTCATTCCGATTTAGGCGATTTTTTGGTCATGCCGACTAGCGGTCCATTAAAACTAAACCCCGGCACATCCACGAATCCACAAAATGGTTACCGGTCAACATTCTCTCATGAGACGGAAATAGCCAAACCGGGATATTACGAAGTCAAATTAGAGGAATATGACATTAAAGCCCAGCTTACAGCGACGGAACGTACCGGCATCCACAAATACACTTTCCCCTCAGAAATAGAAAAAAGAATTATTTTGGATCTGTCTCATGGCATTTACAATTATGACGGCAAAGTTCTTTGGGCCAACCTTCGCGTTGAAAACGACACCCTCATAACCGGCTATCGCATCACCAATGGATGGGCTCGGGTTCATTACATCTATTTTGCAGCTTCCTTTTCCAAGCCGATCAAAAACTATGGTTACATCGACCATAAAAAACCGGCGTACTCCGGATTTTGGAGAAAATTTGACATGTCGCGCAATTTCCCTGAAATAGGCGGAAAACAAATTGTCTCTTTTTTTGAATTCGAGCAAGAAGCTACGGAAATCGAAGTGAGATTGGCATTATCTTCGGTCAGTACTATCGGAGCCATGAAAAACCTGATGGCCGAAACTTCCGGAAAATCATTCGAACAAATTGTCAATCAAACGCAACAAAAATGGAATAAAGAACTTAGCGTCATAGATATTGAAGGAACTGACGACCAAAAGGTCATGTTTTACACATCCTTATATCATACCATGATTAATCCTTCAATTTATATGGATGTGGATGGACAATACCGAGGAATTGACCACAACATTCACAAGGCGGATGATTTTACCAATTATTCCATCTTTTCCGTCTGGGATACCTATAGAGCCCTTCACCCTTTATTTAACCTTATACAACGTCAGCGAAGTAAAGAGATGGTAAATTCCATGTTGGCTCACTACCGACAAAGTGTACACCACTCTTTACCTGTTTGGTCCCATATGGGAAATGAAAATTGGTGCATGATCGGATATCATTCGGTATCCATATTGGCAGATGCACTCACCAAAGGTGTCGGTTTAGACTCCGCTTCGATCCTGCAAGCCATGTATGCCAGCTCAAATATTCCTTATTACGATGGTATTTCAGAATACAAGAAGCTCGGTTATGTTCCGGTTGATAAACATCCATACGGAAACTCTATCACTTTGGAATATGCTTATGATGACTGGGCCATATACCACACTGCCAAACTATTAAATAACGATTCACTAAAACAGCAATATAAATCCAGAGCGCAAAACTATCAACATCTCTTCAACCCTAAGGTCAAGTTTGTGACCGGCAAATTAAGTAACGGGAAGTGGGTTGAAAAGGTTAATCTCCTTGACACCCACGGACAAGGTTTTATTGAAGGCAACTCATGGAACTATTCTTTTTATGTTCCCCACGATGTATTGGGGTTAATGAATGAAATGGGAGGAGATTTGCCATTCATTTCAAGACTGGATTCACTTTTCACCATGCATCTTCCCAATGAATTTTACAGTGCCACGGAAGATGTCACCCAGGAGGGGATCATGGGGAATTATGTTCATGGCAATGAGCCTTCGCATCATATTCCATATTTATATGCCTGGACCTCACAACCATGGAAAAGTCAAATCCGAATTAGGGAGATTATGAACCATATGTATCGGAATAGTATTGATGGATTATGCGGGAATGATGATTGTGGCCAAATGTCTGCTTGGTACATATTCTCGGCCATGGGCTTCTATCCGGTATGTCCGGGCACCAATCAATTTGTTATTGGTGCACCCTATCTGCCCTACATTAAAGTCCATTTAGGAAATGGGAAATACCTCAGCATCAAAGCAGATAAGGTGAGCAATCAAAGACCCTATATCCATTCAATTCTGCTCAACGGTAAACCTTATAAAAAAGCGTATATCTCTTATGACGACATAAAAGATGGTGCCACATTAGTTTTCAATATGTCTCCCTCTCCTAATAAAAAAAGAGTTTTAAAAAATTCCCATAAACCATATTCTTTAACCAGCGAAAAATGAAAAATATACTCCAAATATGTTTTGTGTCAGGACTTTTTTGGATAGCCTGTTCCGGGCCTCAATCATCCTCTAATGAAGGCAACGATGACCTCACCCTGAACAAATATGTTGACCCGTTTATCGGAACATCCGGTTATGGAAATGTTTATCCCGGATCTCAGATTCCTTTCGGTGGTATTCAGATTAGTCCAGATACTGACCGGGATTTCTACGATGCTGCTTCCGGTTATAAATATGACCATCAAACCATGTTGGGCTTTAGCCATACGCACCTTAGCGGTACCGGCATTCCCGATTTGGGCGATTTTCTTTTTATTCCCGGCACCGGGACAAAAAAATTCATCCCCGGCACACATGAAAATCCAGATATGGGGTATCGGTCCAGATTCTCTCATGATAAGGAATGGGCTTCCCCCAACTACTATGGTGTGATATTGTCCGACTATTCTGTAAAAGCAGAAATGACTTCAGGCCTTCATGCAGGAATCTTTAGGTTCACTTTCCCGGAAACCGACAGCGCCTTTGTCATGATTGATATGGACCATGTTTTATGGTTTAAAACCGCCTGGTCACAGTTCCGGTTTGTTAATGACTCTACCATCAGCGGGTTTAAACTCATCGATGGATGGGGACCGGAAAGATACGTCTATTTCGCCGCTCGTTTTTCAAAACCTTTTCTTAAATCGGGCATAATGCAACAAGGAAAACCGGTGATTTACAACACCAAACGATTTAGGAGTGACCGTATTGCTTATGGAAATCACCTTATGGGTTGGATGGATTTTGATCTATCTAAAGGTGAAAGCATTGAAGTTAAAGTGGCCATATCCTCTACCGGAACCGACGGAGCATTTAAGAACCTGAAAGAGTTGGATCAGGAAAACTTCGAAAGCCTAAAACAAAAGGGTGAAAAAAAATGGGCCAAGGAATTATCCCGTTTTAAGATCAAAGGCTCGGAACAACAAAAGCGTACCTTTTATACCTCCGTCTATCATGCTTCTCTCCATCCTTTTATCTATGAAGACATCGACGGTAAATATCGCGGTCATGATTCCAATATCCACTCAAAAACCGACTTTACCAACTACACCGTTTTCTCACTGTGGGACACCTTTCGTGCGCATCACCCCTTACTCAATTTATTGCATCCGCAACGCAATGCCGACATGATCAACTCAATGTTAGCGCATTTCGACCAAAGTGCAGAAGCCATGTTGCCAATATGGTCGTTTTATGGAAATGAAACATGGTGCATGATAGGTTACCACGCCGTATCGGTTATCGCCGATGCCATTGTCAAAGATGTTAAAGGCTTTGACCACAATCGAGCTTATATGGCCATCCGTAAAACAGCCATGAATCCAAACTATGACTGCCTGCCCGATTATATCAGTAAAGGATGGGTGCCTTTCGATAAAGAAAAAGAATCGGTATCCAAAACATTGGAATATGCTTACGATGATTATTGTATTGCCCAGGCCGCCAAAAAGCTAGGCAAAACAGACGATTATCAATACTTCCTGAACCGGGCGCTGGCTTATCAGAATCTGATCGATCCGGAGAGTAAGTTTATGAGAGGACGAGATTCAAATGGCAACTGGCGCGTCCCATTCAACCCTGTTGCTTACACAGGTCCTGGATCGGAGAATGGATGGGGAGATATTACCGAGGGATTCACTTATCAATATACTTGGTTCGTCCCCCACGATGTAAAGGGGTACATGAATCTTATGGGCGGGGAAAGTGTGTGGATTGCCAAACTCGATTCCTTATTCTCCATGAATCTTCCGGACAACATTCCAGGAGCCCATGACATTCACGGACGTATCGGTGGCTATTGGCATGGCAATGAACCCTGTCATCAGATCCTGTATTTATACAATTATGCCGGACAACCATGGAAAGCACAGGAAAAAATAAGGTATATTCTGGAAACATTCTACGGTGATCAACCGGCTTCTCTTAGCGGAAACGATGACTGCGGGCAGATGTCGGCCTGGTATATCTTCAATGCCATGGGGTTTTACCCGATCTGTCCTTCTTCCAATATTTACACCATCGGATCTCCGGGACTGGAAGCCATCGAAATGAAATTAGGAAATGGCAAATCCATAAAAGTAACTACCGATAATTATTCAAAAGAAAATTGTTTTATCCAAAAAATGTTTCTCAACGGAAAGCGCTACAATAAAAGCTATTTGACCTTCGACCAGCTTTCGAAAGGTGCAGAAATTAAGTTTGTTCTCGGACCAAAACCTAATCAAAACTGGGCAACGGATAAAGAGTCTGTTCCACCTTCAATATCTCTTCCCGATCAAACCATGAAATATCAACTATCAATCGGCCTTTCCGGACGGATAGATACGCCTTTCCAATAAATCATATTCATAAATATATATTTCCGGAAAAGATAACTACACCTTATAAATCCAGTTTCTTTGAAGAACTTATTAACATCACTTTTCCCCAATATAAAAAACCTATTTAACGCACTCCCACATGCCGAAGTATTACTCTTAAACCGTTCTCTCGCTTCTATATAAAATCAGCAGGGTTGACAAAACACCACTACCTCCTTAAAGAATTAGCTTTCACTCCCTTAAAAGTTATTATTACCGGTTTTATATGCCCATCCTTATCAAAAACCATTTTATCAATACAAGTAACCCGATGATTCTGATCGGTTTCAGGCAAAGGCCGACGATGATAAACGATATACCAGTCATCACTGCCCGGCTTATGCAGGACAGAATGATGTCCAGCTCCTGTCGCTACCTCAGGGTCTTGTTCCAATATAATTCCTATGCGTTTAAACGGCCCCATCGGGTTATCGGAAATCGCATAGGCTACTCTGTAATGGGGACCTCCCCATCCGCCCTCCGACCACATAAAATAGTATTTCCCATCTTTTTTAAGCATACATGGGCCTTCCACATATCCTTCGGGTGTCACTTCTTTATACCATTCTCCGGTCGAAAGAGGTTCCAACCCGGTAAAATCCTCATTGAGTTTTACAACGTTACAATGTCCCCACCCCCCATAATACATATAATAGGTATTGTCATCATCTTTAAAGATAAATTGATCAATAGGTTGCGCCCCGTTAACAATTACATTAATCAAAGGCTTTCCAAGCAAATCTTTGTAGGGTCCTTGAGGTTGATCACTTACAGCAACCCCAATGCCACCTACTTCTCCTTCATGGACGTCATTGGCTGCAAAGAATAAATAATATTTTCCATCCTTCCGAATTACACCAGGTGCCCACATGGCACGTTTCGCCCAGGTTACTTCCGTCGTATCTAGAATTCGATGATGCCGGGTCCAATTCACCAGATCGGGCGATGAGAAACAATCGAAAAAAACCTGTTTTTCATACACATCAGAGTATGTCGGAAAAATCCAGTATTTTTCATCATAAATAATGGCTTCCGGATCGGCATACCATCCCTCAAATACAGGATTAGATGAATACCTGCCAGTCGACGCTTTTCTCTGCATTTTACAGCCATAAACAATAAAGACAAATGACATTACAAACAGAATCTTACTCATAATTAAATAGTTATTTACAATTCAGCTTTTACCGGTTTCTATATGGATCCAACCGACTAAATAAAGGGATAAAACGTGCTTGCCCAACAATGATTGTTCCAATAAGAACATGAATAAATTTATGGTCATGCGAGTTCCATCCGGCCTATGATTTAAATCAATTTGATAGGGAAGAACAATAGAAACCTTTATAAATTTCCCCTTATTAAGAAAAGTTATCACACGGATAACTAATTTGAGTTTATTAGGTCAATGCAACAGAAATTTAATTCTTTCGGAAATCAATTCCAACATTGACAGCCCACTTTTCCCATGCTCTTTCCAGTTCTTTCACTTTCTCGGGATATTGATCTGCCAGATCCCTGGTCTCCGTGTGATCTTCAGTTATCCGAAACAACTCCCATTGTTTGCCAGGGAGAGCCGACATCTTCCACATGGCAGTGCGAATGGCTCTCCCACCTTGATGCTCCCAGTATAAAGTATCATGAAGAGAAACATTTTCATCCCTAATTAAGGGGATTAAACTTTTCCCAACGGGAGGAATCACCTTCCTCCCATTGACATATTCCGGAAATTTAGTACCAGTAACGTCCAAACAGGTAGGAAGAATATCCATAATATGTGCAACCACGTGATTGATGCTGTTTTCTTTGCCCTTTAATCCGGCTTGCCAGTGAATGATAAAGGGGGTTGCGGTACCCCCTTCATACGACTCCATTTTCCAGTAACGAAACGGGGTGTTGGAAGCACTGGCCCAGGCATCACCAATATAATTCCAGGTGGTTTCTCTTCCAGGATGGTGGGCATTGTATTCAATCATGACGGAATCCCGCGTGAAACCAGGACGATCGAATCCGGGAGGATAACCTCTTTCATAGGAAGCCCCATTGTCTGAAAGGATCATAATAATAGTATTCTCATATTGACCTGTTTCCTTTAATTTTTGAATAATCCTGCCAACTCCCTGGTCCACCCGGTCGATCATGGCGGCATGAACAGCCATACATGCGGCCTCGTAGTCTTTTTCCTCACAATCTTCCCAACGTTTTCCTGACGAATTAGCAGGCAAGGGATAGGTCTCCCTGTTTATAATTCCCATTTTCACCATTCGCTGATATCGTTTCTCCCGCATAACATCCCACCCCTCTTTGTATGTATCCTTGTATTTTTCTATATCCTCTGGAAGGGCATGCAAGGGCCAGTGAGGGGCTGTATGGGCAACATACAAAAAGAAAGGTTTATCATCTTTGCTATAAGAATCAATGAGCCCAATGGATTTTTCAGTTATAAAATCAGTCATGTAAAAATCTTCAGGAACCTCTTTTATGGGTTTCTCATTGTGAACCAAACTAAAAGGATCAAAATAATTGACCACTCCCCAAATGACACCCCAATGTTCATCAAAGCCACGGTTACATGGATAATTCTCTAACGGGGAAAAGGATCCGTAATCCACCCGATGGGCCAACCATCGTAACTGTTCTGTGGGGTCATCTAACGGTTTGGTTTCAGACAGATGCCACTTTCCAGTCATGCCGGTATGATAACCCTTTTCCTTTAGCACTTCAGCAATAGTTGCGGTATTCATGCTCAAATTAACCCCCATGCCGTTAATACCTGCCCGATGCGGATAGTGGCCAGTCAATAAGGAAGCTCGTGAAGGGCAACACCTGGCAGTATTATGCATTTGCGTAAAACGAATACCCTGGCTGGCCAATTGATCAATATTGGGGGTATGAATCTCTCCTCCATAACATCCCAAATCGGAATACCCCATGTCATCCACCATCATAATCAGAATGTTGGGCCTTTCTTCCCTTGGTTCGCCGGCTAAAAAAGAACATCCAGACAGAAAACCTCCCGTCAAACAAAATAAAAATAATATCCTATACATATTGTTATTCTTTCTCTCTTAATTTCACCCTCTTAATTCAAAGAAAACTAAATTATAACCCATTAAGATCTTATGGACAGGCTAAAAAGGTTGTTCCAGTCGATTTACCCCTTCAAAAATCGAGTTAAAACCATGTAGATTACTAAATCATTTCCATAATGAGCGCTTTTAACCATCGACCAAAAACATTAAATCATTTCTTCCAAAAGTATTCAGAAACAAGCATGGGGCAAACCCCATGCTTATTGATTTCACTTTCAGACAAATAAACTCTGTTTATTAATACAAAGTAACTATATTATCAGATCCTTTCTCTCTTTTCTTTCTGAGCCATATATTTACGAATTTCTATTAACCCCTCTCTAATCACCAACCACACTAATTACCTCCTGATTAATTTTTTGTATTCTTGGCTCCTCTATTTTAACAACTTTCCGGTCATAGGTTATCAGGCCGTTGACTTCGACTTCCACGTCCGTAATCTGGGTATAAACAGCAGCAGAAAAACCAGCCTTAACCAATTCTTTAAGTTTTTGGGCATATCTGATATATTCGTTGGTTACTTCCTTGATTGATTTAAACTGAACATATCCCCAATTTCGATCTTTTGCCCATAAATGACCTTTTAGAGGCAAGCCAATGCCACCATATTCACCAAGCACCGTGGCCCTTTGCGCATCATAAAGATACAAGTCTGGTTCAGGGTAATTATGAAGATCCAGAATATCACCGGTCTGAAAATGATTGCCGCCACTGGCCGGGTTTACCAAACGTGAAGGATCATATTGTTTGGTCCATTCTGCTATTTCAATAGTTTTAAACTGTCCCCAGCTTTCATTAAAGGGAACCCAGACCGCTATACTTGGATAAGAATAAAGATAATCTATGATCTCTTTCCATTCCTTTCGGAAAATTTGTTCTGAATGAGGGCTTCGCTGATTCTCCCAACCTTTAAAGTAAGTCTTGTTCTGCCAACCAGGTCCGGCATCACCATTTGGCATATCTTGCCAAACCAATATTCCTAATCGGTCGCAATGGGTGTACCAACGAGCCGGTTCAACTTTTACATGCTTGCGGATCATATTAAATCCCAAATCTTTGGTCTTTTGGATATCATATTGAAGCGCTTCATCGGAAGGTGCGGTATATAAGCCATCCGGCCACCATCCTTGATCAAGAGTCCCCAAATGGAAATAGTTCTTGTTATTGAGTTGAATCCGCATTATTCCCTTTTTATCTCTTCCCATGGAAACTTTTCGCATGGCAAAATAACTTTTCACCCTATCCAGTTGTTCTGCCTTATTTAAAAGTACAACCTCCATGTCATATAGAAATGGCGATTCGGGACTCCAAAGTTTTGGATTTTCCAATTTTATTTCTACTGGATTGGGGACACTGGCTCGAACTGTCTTGATCACCTTTCCATCTTCCTTTACACGAACTTCGATTACATCACCATAACTGCTTCCGGCAACCAACGCCTTTACTTTCACCTTATTATTATCAATATCCGAGGTAGTACGAATCTTTTCAATATATTTTTCCCCAACAGGTTCCATCCAAACCGTTTGCCAGATTCCTGTTACAGGCGTGTACCAAATCCCCCCAGGCTTAGACACTTGCTTTCCTCGGGGTTGTGGCCCTTTATCGGAAGGGTCCCAAACTCTTACCATTAACTCCTGTCTTTCCGCCTTTAGAAAAGGAGTAATCTCAAAAGTAAATGGTGTATATCCTCCTTCGTGCATTCCAATCTTTACATCGTTGATCCAAACTTCAGCACTCCAATCAACTGCTCCAAAATGTAAAAGGATCCTTTTCCTCTTCCAATCTCGCGGAATTTTAAATGTTCGTTTGTACCATAAAACATTATCTTCCCCTACTCTTTTTTGCACTCCACTTAAACTAGATTCCACCGCGAAGGGAACCAAAATTTGTCCTTCAAAATTTTGGGGTTGATGACTCTCCTTTGGGGTTATCGCATATTCCCACAATCCATTTAAATTTTTCCATTGACTGCGTTCCATGATGGGACGTGGATATTCGGGCCAAACGTTTTCAGGGTCAATTTCAGTTGCCCAGGAAGTTTTAATATTATCTCCTACCGATTTCCACTGAGCCTGAACCAATGTTCCGAAAGCCCAAACCAATGCAATAAGTAATGGTACTTTTTTATACATATCCTGTTAGTTTATTTGATTAAAAATTATTTTAAAGTATCAAACCTTCCTCCCAGTCTAGAGTCGAACACCTTTGACTCATCAATCCCAAACATTTACCATTGAATGGTCACAACTGATCCCGAGCCTTCCCTATTTTTTCGGAAAAGATGATTATATAATACATCTCATGTGCGTTCCACCAA
Organism: Thermophagus sp. OGC60D27; assembly: GCF_052400625.1. Taxonomy (NCBI): domain Bacteria; kingdom Pseudomonadati; phylum Bacteroidota; class Bacteroidia; order Marinilabiliales; family Marinilabiliaceae; genus Thermophagus; species Thermophagus sp. OGC60D27. The sequence continues at coordinate 50,315 of NZ_JBQTGH010000012.1, read as the reverse complement.
TCCAATGACATATTTTATAGCGAAAAAATTTAAGTCATTCAGGAATTTTTGAATACCTAATCCCTGCTAAATATTGGCCTAGCTTGAGGAGTGACGCCGGGTGTCCCTTCCATTATTAATTTAGGCCACCCATCTTCCCAAATAATTCGTTGAAGCATCAATACCCTACCTTGAGGATTATTTTTATCTACTGCATGATAAAAGACCCAATCCGAACCTTCATCATCCTGTACGATCTCGGAATTGTGGCCTGTTCCAACAAAACGACTGTTCGCACTAATTAATACCTCATGATGATTGGCCATCATGCTGTTTCCCTCCTTATCAAGATATGGACCAAATAAATTATCAGAACGCCCAACAACGGTGGTATAAGTACTATTTACACCTTCGCAACAAGAACCAATGGAAGCAAACAAATAATAATATCCGTCTCTTTTGTGAATGTAAGTTCCTTCATATGCCGTTCCGGCCACCTGTTGTTTCTCAGCCTCCGGTTTTAGACTTAATCCATCCTCAGAAAGCTCAATGGCATAAATTCCCCGAAAACTACCCCAGAAAAGATAATTTTTCCCCTCATCCTCAATATAAAAAGGATCAATGGAATTTTGAACATCAATCTCATTACTTCTAAAAAGTTTGCCATGATCAAAATATGGACCATCTGGCTTATTACTGGTAGCAACACCAATACCACAGGTCCACTCTCCTCCCCACACAGACATGGAATAATACAGCAGATAACGTCCGTCTATAAAATTGATATCAGGAGCCCATAAACCTCCGTTGGGTTCAAAATCCGGACGTGTTCCATTCGTAAATGCGGTGCCAACAAACTCCCAGTCAACAAGATTTTGAGATCGATGTATCGGAATGTTACGAATGTCTTCTGTCGCAAATAGATAAAAGAACCCATTTTCTCCCTTCACCAAGGAAGGATCTGGCAAACTCCTGTTTATCACAGGATTAACATATCCATCATCCTGTTTTTCTTTTTTAACTGAAGTTTCAGAGGTTTCATTCCTATTACAACTGCATCCAGCAAATATGACCATTGTGATCAAAAAGCATAAAATGGCGGGGTGCAAAATTTTTAACTTGAACATAATTATCCAATTTTTATTATTATTCAAACACTTACATATATTTCCAATGAAACAACTGAAATAATTCACATGAATCTATGTATCCCAATGCCTCACAAATTTTTACTACAGACCTTTAACTTCATTCATCAAACCTATCCCTTTTTGCTTCACATTGGAGGGAAGAGCATTAATCCCTACCTATCCATCGACACACTCTTTTTGAAGCCAATCATAAAACTTTCAATATGATTTCATAAACTCAATCGCATTTCCAGGCGTTAACATTTCCCACAACGACGCAACAGTCCAACCGGGAGCAAATATATCGTTGTAAAATCCCTTGCCGTTTTTCCCGTAATCCCAATTGGTGTGTTGAACCACTTCAGGGTAATATCCGGTTTTTGCTATTCCACACATGTGGCCCGGATAAGGTAATAGCTGGAACATTGAGGTCTTTATAACATCTGCAAATTCTGAAAATCGTTTCTCTGCCGTTTCTTTTGACAGAAAATTCAATACATCTACAAACTCAAAGATGAATACATCGATATGATTATTTTCTACAGATACGTTACCCCATCCACGGGTTTTCAAACCGATATCGCCCAGCATTTGACCCTGTGCAAACGGTACATCCCACAAAAAATACCAAGACAAAGCAAAATAAGCTGCTTTTCTGGCCAACAAGGTATAATGGACATGTTTCTTGCCTGATGAAGCCAATGCCAAATAATACATAGCCGTCGATGCATAAAGTGAGGCCTCCTTATCCTCACAATAAGCATCTAACGTAGAAGAAAAGTAATCAGATTTATGGATTACCTCTGATTCCAGATATTTTCCTGCCTTTTCAGCTCTTTTTAAATACTCTTTTTCCTTAAAATATTTAGAAGCCATAACCAAAGGAACAATGGCCGAAGCAGTGCTTCCTCCTGTCGAATCAATCAACTCAAAATTATCTTTAAACTTCCGAGGAAAGCTTCCATCTCCGTTTTGAAGGCGAAGAAAATTGGATAACAGTTTTTTCATTCTCCCTTCCCAACCTGGATGATTTCGTCCATGTTTCCGTTCATAATCCAGATAATTCAGAATCGCATAGACCCCCTCCGATTGTCGACGAATACTATAAACATCAGATTCTTCATGGGTATGATAATTAATAGATTCTCTAAAAAAACCGGAATCGGTAAATCCATTTTCCAAGTAACTATTCAATATCTTCGCAGCTATTTTTCCAACCTCTAAATGGCCATTCTCAATAGCGTATTGGTGGGCAAAGAAAGCATTTAAAAGAACCCGCCCAATAAACCCAACTTCAGCGCCTCCCATATCTTTACACTCATCAGTTCGTAGATGAATTCCCGAAAAATAATTAAGATCTTCACTCTCCACATAGCTCTCCACAAAGAAGTTGGAAAGAGTCCTTTTTATCTCATTTTCGGAATACAATAATGATACAGCTTGTGGTTTCAAATAATCAAAAGTAGAAGTCCAAACCTGTGATACAAAGTCAGAAAAGTCAGAGGCCCTACCCTTTTTTACCACCCAACTCAGCGTTTTGGTTTCTCCCTTTTTTAATTCATAAAATGAAGTAACCGGAGGGGCCAATGTCAACTTTCGAATATAAGTTTTGGGATATTCACGATAAGGGAATCCAAAAGACAACCATGTTTTTCCCTCTTGATTCTCAAAACCGGTAAAACCTAAATCGTTCTCTCCCGAAAGAATGACCTCCCCATAATTAATGGCTGTATATGCCACCGTCTTTAAATCATCCGTTCTCAATACTGTAAAATAACGACCAGTGGATTCATCAAATACCCCCGTAAGCGGAGAACTTAAGCGGTCTTCTCTTACCAACCAGCTCTCACTGGTGTGAAAGGATGGGGCTGCTTGAGGAGAACGAAGATTGTGACGATACCAAAATCCTGGCATCAAAAATTGACAATTTTCATGAACTGCACCACCCGCAGCTACACTTTGTTTAAAATTAAAGAATACATTTTCTAAAGCTGTCAATGAAATACTATAATGGATATTACTCCCCGATTCCTCAATTGTTCCGGTCACTACCATTGGGAACTCATTTCCACCTAAATAGCTGATAGTATTATCTCTACTGACATTTTTAATGTTTAAAGTAAAATGTTCCCCCGGATTTCCTGGCATTTTTAATATTATTTCGGCCCTTATGTTATCAATGGTTTGAGAACTGACCACTTCACAGAATATGGCCATGATAACCAGACCAAACAAAAACTTATTTTTTAAAGACTTTTTATTCTTCATAACCGTCCACTGTCAAATTTAGAATATATTTAAAATGTTAAAAAGAACCCTCTCCTTTCTTCCCACAGCACGCCTTCCTCTATCAATTATTGTCTGTAAAACAACAGGCATTTATTTTCAAGCCCTATCTTTCTATCTTTCTCCTGGAGAAAATCCTTCTAATTCATTGGCTAACTTGAAAACACATGACATAGCTTTATAGATGTTCTGATCTAGGTAAACATTCTTGTCATGTTCATTTCATTAAGGGGTTAGAAGCACTTTACACCAGGTGTTAGAAGCATTATCAATACTATGAACAACGCTTTCTTCTGTTAACCTACCTTCCTCATCATGGTAACTGAGTTTTAAATTTATCCGCATATCATTTTCAACGTGATAATTCAGGGCAGGAAGTGGAATAGCCAGTTCCAGAGAATAACCTTCTTGGGCTAGATTCTGAGTAACTAAACGGATGCCTTCCATTTCAATATTTTTCCACTCACCATTTTCACCCTTGCTTGTATGAGATTGCCCATTGGTATTACAAAACACTTTAAATAGACCTTCATCAGGAGAAATCAGGCAATAATTTCCCGCATCCACAAAAAAAGTTACTCCTTCCTCTTCCGAGGTACCTCCATACTTTTCTGTACCTCTATATCTCACAAAGGCGGCCAAATACAAAAAATCATCATCCCATGCGACATCAGCCAGAACGTTGACATTCCCTTTATGTCCGACAAAAAGGGGAAACTCTTTTTTCCACTCTTGCTGGTCCAAATGGCCATCAACAACAACATCACTATTGACAGCCACAAGTTCAGGGATAATATGTCCTAAAATAATCCATACCTCATTGGTTGCACTTCGAAAGTTGGTGCTGGATGCTGCAACAATCCCATTCTTGTCCCAAAGAGAAATAGAATTCCATTTGGCTTCACGATCCAATGGAACATTGAAGGGTTGGGTGATTTTTGAAAATTGAAGTTTCCCGGAATCTCTAATGGCCACTTCCATCGTAGAACGTTCCCAATCGTCAGATCTGCCACGTGTTGTCTGATAAGAAAGTACCAATTCGCCGGAAGGAAGATGCATTAAATAAGGAGCCCCGGCATATACATGATTCGACAATTCGGGATTATGGGCGACATGACGGTTGTGCGAGGCACCATCTACCGTAATTTCCCACGGGTTTTCCAGTGAGGTACTGAGAATGTAAGGTTTGAATTGCCCCGAAACATTATCTTCTATAGCCAACACAATTTCATCTCCTGCAATTACAGGGACAGGCATTCCGTCACGATGGTTTTTCCTGAAGCTAACTTTGACAGTCTCCTTACTCCATGTGTTTCCATTATCAAAAGATCTCAACATCGCTATTTCCTGCTCATCAGAATTGGTGTAAGGTCCCTCATTGGCAAAATAAACCTGCAATTCACCTGACGGCAACTCTAGAAATACCGGTTCCCAGCAACCGTCCGCAAAATCCTGGCCAGCTTCATAAATGACTAAAGGTTCTGACCAAGAATCCCCAAAATCGGCACTCCGACTCACGGCTATTGCAAAGGGTGCCACCCCATTACGCGAAGGGCGATAGTTGCAACCGGCCACAAGGTCGCCGTTTGACAACTGAATTAGTTCACCATTGGCTTTGTTGATCGTAACCGATGAACTGGTGTGCTTTGCAAAGAGAATAGTCGGTGCACTCCAGGTCAATCCATTATCATTACTCTTTATGATCTCAACATTACCATTAGTCTCATATACGGCTATCAACAATCCATTATTCAATCGTCTAATTCTGGGATAGCCCGCCCACGACGCCTGTCGTCCTTCCTGCGGTGCCAGTCGCTGCATAGAGCTATAATCCCAGGCGATGCGAATACCATCCAAAGGCCTACCGATGGTTCTTTCAAATTCTGATATGTTTCCATCCGGGTTCTGTCCCTGACATGAGACAAGAAATTGCACCAATAAAGCACAGATAAAACACAATTTAAAACTCAAATTCATTTTCAATTCGTTTTCAGTTGAGGCACTGTATAACTGGAGTCAATAACCATCACATCCTGTCCGTCAATGCGGTCTTCAAAACTTACTGTACTTACATACATGTGGCGCGGATGAATGCTTTTTTCATTGTTGTGCGCATGAAAAACTATTTTTAGACTTCCACTTTCATCGTGGAACATAGCACTGTGTCCGGCTCCTACCAATTCCCCCGGCTTTTGTAAAATTGGATTTCCTTCATATTTAATCCAAGGTCCTTCAGGATTTTGTGAAGTTGCATAACCAACACCATAAAAGGGACTCTCATAGCTGTTAGCAGAATAAGTCATGTAATAAATTCCATTGTGACGGATCACAAACGGGCCCTCATTTACACGCGGCCAAACAGTTTCCCACTCTTGTGAAACATGAATGCATGGTTTCATGGTCTCCTGTTTTATATCGATCAGGTTTTCTTCAAGTTCCGCAACCCATATATTATTCCCATCATTAAACCGCACAAAATAAAGCCAGGGCGTTCCATCTTCATCAATGAAAAGAGAATTATCAATACATTTCTCGTCGGTAATCATCGGTTTTTGCTCCTCCTGTGTAAACGGTCCCCATGGATTATCACTGGTCGCCACACAAATATGTTCATCTGCTGAATAATACATATAAAATTTACCATTTATGGAATAAACTTCAGGAGCCCAGAACCATTTATCACCCCAAACATCAGACTTTTGAAGGGCCAAACCATTTACCAATTCCTTCGGAATTTCCCAGTTTTTAAGGTCCGTTGATGAAAAGACAATGATTCCATCCTCGGAAAAAGTCCCATAAGCATAGTAAACTCCATCAAAATACATTATAAATGGATCGCCTAACGGAACTTTGACAATATCTTCCTCATCTCTTGTTGTTCCATCTTTGTTTTCGGAACAACTCCCCCATGATAAACCTAAAAAAATCAGCAAAATAAATATTTGATTTGTCATTTTCATCAGTATAAAGTTTATCTAAGTTATTAGTCGAATGAACTCGCATAGTTCAATTAATCCCTTTGCTTTTATAGCAAATTTTTCTTGCCATACTCGTTTCATTTATTAAAAATACTTGAATGCGGCCAAAAATGCTTTCGACCGCATTCTAATATTTTGATAAATAATCAAAATAAGATCAACTATTTTCCTAATAATTGGGATTTTGATCGAGATTCTCATTATTATTTACCTCACTCGACGGAATTGGAAGGCATTCATGTCTTCCTACAATGAAATTGTCGAAATCAGGATCCCTCTGAGCCAATTTATTAACATCCTCCTGGCTCTTCAATAAACCCCAACGTTTCAAATCGGCCCAACGATGTCCTTCGAGGCACAGCTCAAGAGATCGTTCCATTTGCAACCGTTCCAGAAAGGCTTCCTTGGTTTGTGTGGCTTCGAGATGATTCACTTCAAGTTTTGGCATATTGGCACGAGCTCTGACTCGGTCTAACATGGCCACGGCTTCCGTGGTACAATTTTCAGTCAGCTAGTCTGTTTTCTTTTCTTGGCTATCTTGGATATGCGTTTAATACAAAATCAATATCAGAAAAAAAATAAATCAACAAAATTCCTTGCACTTGATGGCGTTTTGTAATTTTAATTTTCAATAATATTATTTTCTATACCATTTATTATACTCGTTTTCTCATTCATCTTTCCGAAAATTGTCCCAGATGATAATTGGGAAAAAATTTCAAAGCCTTTACACTTTATGATAAATAAAGAAGAAAAATTTGCCCGAAAGGGAAAACTTCGGGCAAATATGTTTCTTTCTTATAATTCAACTTTAAAAACTTCGGAGAATAGAAAGTCTTCAACTCCTGAAATCTTTACACCCAAACGGACAAATGCATAATCCTGTGGTGGTGTCATTTCCGGTACATTAATTGACATAGTTATTAAATCCATGTCTTCTATATCAACACCTTCAAGTTCTACACTTGAAAGATTGTTAAAGTTGTCTACAAACTGCCGTTTATGAACACACAAAAACACCTCTTCAATGCTTCTTGCATCCTCATCCTTAATAATCTGTTCTAGACCAAAATTTGCTGTAACTTTTTGACCACTAACTGACACAGATGCATTACGAATCATATAATATGGTTCGACTTCAATATCCAACTCAGTCTCCCCTTTGACACTAACCAAAATGGTATCGGATTGGGTTTCCGGATTGGTTAAATTTCTAAATGGTCCTTGATTTGAATCGATAATCAGCTTATATTCTCCGTCAAATAAGAGTGCTGAATAAGAGCCATCCTGAGCAACTTCTACTCTAATTGGATAAGAAAGCTGCCATCCTGGCTCGTAAAGATGGAAAAACAAAGCATTGTATGCTACATTAATTGGCTCTCCCTCATAAACAATATGACCATTTAATCTGGAATGCGGTTCTTCATAGTTATCATATTCACAGCAGGCCAATATACCAGCCACAAACAAAATTAATATAATATTTATTTTTGCCATAATTCAATTTCCTTTAGTTATGATTGGGATTCTTAACAATCAAGGGATTATTATTTAATATATCATCACCTATTCTGGAATAGTAATTACCTAATTGAAAACGATCCGCCCCAGTAACCTCACTTGGGAGTATTTCTTTATATACATATTTTCCATTATTGGGATTATTTGAATTTTCGGGATCGTAATATTTGTATGGCCAAAGCCCAAACACACGAGTACTAACAGAAGTGGCATTTCCAGGATCAGTGGGGACATGGTCAATGGGTTCCCCGTTCCAGACTTTATGAGCAATTCTCCAACGTTTGTAGTCCCAAAGCTGATGACCTTCGAAGGCCAACTCCACTTTCCTTTCATGAACTATTCGATCAAATGATATTTCATCCTCAGTCAAATCAATAGTAAATCCTGCCCTTCTACGAACAACATTTAAATATTCTGCGGCAACATCATTGTATCCTAACTCAAATGCAGCTTCTGCCGCGTTCAAATAAACCTCTGCCAATCGATACCTAACCCACCATTGCTCACTTTTCAAACCACGTTGTCCAGATCCAGTGGCAGGATCCATATGTTTTCTAATGTAAAATCCTGTTTGGGCTGAAAATTCCAATCTATCTATTGGTCCATCCATACCCACGACTTGAACATTTCCTAATCCAGGTACTTCACCATATTCTCCAAACTGGTCCCCTGTAATTAAAGTACCATCAGGTAGCGCATATCCGGCCCATATGTCCAAATCTTTCCCTTTAAACTTGGATCCTGGAATCATAACTGTTCCCTTTAATCTTGGATCCCTGTTGGCAAAAATATCTTCTGGCTTCTCATAAAATATCCAATTACCCAATTCATCTTTTGTCTGAAATTTCTGAAAAGTATTATCCAATAATTCAAAGGACTGAACCATGTTTAAGGAGGGATTCAAACGGCCCCCTTCAAGATCCTCTGCAACGGACCATGGCTGATTTACAAGAGTGAAAGCATTAGATCTCCCATCCCCTTTTTCACTCTGCATAAAGTCTTTTGCAAAAATAACTTCTGGATTATTGTTTTCTTCTATAAAAATGTTTGCAAAATTTTCGGATAAATCTTCTTTTGCCTTATACAGAGAATATGGACCGTCATTAATCAATTTTTCGGCAGCATTCAATGCCTTTTCATAATAACCTTCAGCCATGGAAGCAGGAATCCCGACCTCCCCACCTGGAAGTGAGACGCTTGGTGTATTAACCCCATGTTTTGCAATAGATCCGGCATACAACGCCACCCTTGATTTCATGGCATCAACAAGGCCCTGGGTCGCACGGGATTTAATGTCGGCAGTTGAAGGCAGATCCCCCTTTATGGCATCTAACTCACTCAGTATAAAATCATAAATTTCATACTCTTTAGCCCTTGGATATTGAAGGTAGGTGGGATCTCCACTAAAATCATAAGTCATGGACTCTGTTATCAATGGGACACCACCCATTCGCTTAACCATCTCAAAATATAACCAGGCACGAATAAAACGCCCCTCAGCAATAAATCTGGCTTTTTGAGTTAATTCCTTTTCATTAGCCTCCATCGCTTTCTCTATAAACAGATTTATTTCACGTATGAAGCCATAGTCCCACATTCCCCACTCACCAAAATCCCATCCATTATTTTTATGTCGCCAATAATCACCGAATGCCGACCCGAAACCTTCATCAAAATCAACAAAATTCCACCAGTTATTCGGTCCTTGGAATTCAGGCAATCTGAAATAAAAATCTGCAAGTACTGCCAAAGCCAGGGCATTATCAGAATATACTTGTTCATCAAGCAAAATATCTTTCGGTTCCCTATCCAGAAAAGCATCATCATCACAGCCCCAATATCCTAAAGCAAGGATTACGCTTATTATATAGATTAATTTATTCATAATTTCAGCTTTTTAGAAAGAAAGATTTACACCAAGGTTTACCAACTTATTTTGAGGATATTGCAATCCGTTTTCATCCATTATTTCCGGTTCTACCCCCAAATTACTAACATTATCGAGTGAGAATAAATTATAAGTATTTAAGAAGAATCGGGCTTTTTCCAATCCGAATTTTTCCAAGAGTAATTTCGGGATGGAATATCCGATTTCCAGTGTTCTGCAACGAAGATAATGAACGTTGGTGAGCCAGAAAGTGGAATTTTTATTGTAGTTATTATGCCAACCGGCATTAAATCTCAACGGAGGGTAATTACCTGGTATCCATTCGCTGTTTAAGTCGAAAGGATCGGATCGATGATAACGATCATCATAGAATTGAGCCAAAAGGTTACCAGTGTTCTGATAAGGCCAACGCATTTCCCATCCCTGATTATAAGAGAACATGGCTCCTCCTGAAAAATCAGCTCGAAAGTCAAATCCTTTATATTCAGCTGTTAAATTAAAGCCAAAATTTAGTATTGGATTTCGGTCGCGAGGGTAACCAATAGGTCTCATATCCATTTCATTGATTACTCCATCTCTATTAACATCCTTGTAAATGAGGTCTCCGGGAAGCATATCGCGGTTTCCAACACCGTCATTATTAACTTCATAATTATTAATTTGCTCAATAGATTCAAATTGGCCAATTACTTCGTATCCCCAGTAGGTTCCTGTCCATCTGTCTTCAGAGGAGTTTCGGAAATAATCCCATGAGTTTCCAAAACGTGGTTTATACGATTCTAAAAATTTATTTCGGGCATATGATATATTACCTCCAATGGAGTAATCGAGCTCCCCGGCATTACCATGATAAATTAACATGGCCTCAGCACCCATGGTAGCATCACTGTTTACATTTTCATCGGGTAAGGAATAACCTAACTCATTTGGAACAAGTACGTCATATTTTCTGCCTCTTAGCCCTTCACGTTTACGATAGAAATAATCCAGAGTCCCATTAATTTTTCCTCCCATAAATGCAAAGTCTGCACCTATATCGGTAATTTTACTGGTATACCACGAAATTGAAGTGATAGGTTCGCCTTTATATCTTGCACCAGTTATCTGCTCTCCATCAAGGGTCACCACTGAAGTCCCATAGTTGTACCCGGACCAATAATCAAAGGCTCCTATTCCCACATCATCATCTCCTAACTCCCCGTACGATGCTCTAAGCTTTAAATCAAAGCTACTACTGCCTAACAAGTTGTCCATAAAACTCTCTTCAGTAATCCTCCATCCAAGTGAAGCAGAAGGGAAAAATCCCCATCTGTCATCTTCAGAAAATTTCCAGGAACCATCATAGCGACCTGAAAATTCAAGATAGTATTTATTAGCATAATTGTAATTCAATCGCCCAATGTACCCTATCCTTGCTTGTTCGAAATCTACATCATCATAAGAATCCATGTCGTTAAACTGAATGAGAGGCAAAGCATTTGTCTTAGGCACTGAGTGAACCCACACATCCAGCTCCCTTCTTTCAATACGTTCATTTACAAATGTTGCATTGACATCATGATCTCCAAAGGTCTTACTATAATTTACCTGAGCCTGCCAGACATTATCAATGTTTTTATGTGTACCCCGTTCCCGCCACGGATTTTTATTAGAAAATGATATATAATATTCATCAGTTTCCGGGTTATAACTATAAGCATCATAAGTATATTCGTGTCCATTCATCAATCGATCTGCAATATAATAAGAATATAACCCTTTAACCGTTAAACCGTCAATTGGCGTTTGATATTCAGCAATGAATTGAAGATCCAACACTCGCCAATCTTCAGTCCAATATCCTGAATTTTTTTTGTTCAGAAGCGCCCAGTTCGTTTCCATATTGGGAATATGATTGATATATTCAGGGTTGTCGTTGGCATAGGGACGCCAGCTTGGTCGATTACGAAACAATGCAAAACGAGGTGCCCAGTAATCATCAGTACCTGGTACTCCTGGATTATCTCGAGTCTCAACTCGTCCATTAATTCGAGTCCCTACTTTCAGACTTTTGGCAATTTGTGCATCTACATTTGTTTGAATATTTGTTCGGTCAAAGGTAAACTCCCTCCCTAGAACGGAGGTTTGGTTCAATTGCGTAAAAGAAAGATAGTAGTTTATCTTTTCTGATCCCCCTCTGGTATTAACATTTATGGAGTTCTGGGGGGCATTAGGCTTTATAATATAATCATACCAATCAAAGCTCTGATATCCAGGCTGGGTTCCCACTTTCCATAATTCCAACTCTTCAGGGGTAATAGAGGTACTTCCTGTTTGATTCATATCCGCATATGCTTTCCCTAGCATCCATTCATAGGCATCCACCGTTTCAGGAAAACGTGACCAATTCTGCCATCCAATATACGCATCAATATTGATTGTATTTTTTTCATTAAGCTTTCCATTTTTAGTGGTTACAACCACAACTCCATTAGCGGCCCTAACACCATAAATAGCGGCTGAAGCATCCTTCAATATGGTAATACTTTCAATATCGTTTGGTGACAGGTTGTTAAAGTGACCCGCATCCTTTTGGACCCCATCAATTACATAAAGTGGGTTCCCCATATTACGAATTTGTATGTTGGCACTGGCTCCAGGTCGACCATCTGGCATCCGAAATGAAACCCCTGCCATTTTCCCGGCAATAGTGGAACTTACAGTAGATGCGTGGACACTTTCGAGATCATTTGAAGTTACTCCTGATATGGCTCCTGTGATTGATTCTTTTTTCTGTACTCCATATCCCACAGCAATCACCTCATCCAATCCATAAGAAACTTCCTCCATTGTGACATTAATAATAGTCCTTCCTTCTACATTAATGTTCTGAGTTTTCATCCCTACAAAAGAAAAAATTAAAATTGCATCTGGAGGAACATTCCCTAATCGGAAAGTTCCTTCATAATCCGTTATAGTCCCGGTGGAGGTGCCCTGCACCACTACCGACACACCGGGAATAGGTTCTCCGGTGCTATCAACAATCCGGCCGGTAACAGTAATCGTTTGTGATAACACCGTTATCGGAATAAGCATTACAAATAATAACAAGTATTTTTTCATAATAGAATATGAATTTGAGTTAAACAACCTTTTGGGTACTTCCAATAGCAATCTAGAAGATTTGTCATTGAACTGATTGCAAATTAAAACCATTTCTTAACATCCTTATACAATTAATGCTTCAAAACCTACCATATTTTAACCAAATGTTAAAATATTTATTTAATAGCAATCCAATGCCTAAAGATTTTTATTACTTGACCTAATTTTTGTATTGACATCTCAAAAGATTTCATTTATTTAGCAATCAACAACATTCTACGACATGCTTTTTTCCTATAAGTGGCCCAAAACACTGATATTTATTTTTATACTGACCATTTACTTGGGACAGATGGCTGCTGCCTACAATTTCAAATTCAAAAATTTCCAGGTTAACGATGGCCTTTCCGAAAATACTGTTCAATGCATACTACAGGACCATCAGGGCTTTTTGTGGTTTGGCACCAAGGATGGATTAAATCGTTTTGATGGAAAAGAGTTTAAAATTTTTAAGCATGAACCGGGAAATCCCCAATCCATTGGAAACAATTTCATCCGGGATCTTTTTCAGGATGAAGACCACATAATATGGGTAGGGACGGATCATCAGCTCTATTTATTCGACCCGGTGACCGAACAGTTTAACCCGTTCAGTTTCAGGACGAAAGACGGAGTCTCTATTCATTCAACTGTAACATCCATAAAAGCAGGAAATAAGGATAAAATTTGGATTGGAACTCCAACTCAGGGTGTATTCTGTTTTTCAAAAACCACCAAAACATTGGTTCAATATACCCAAGGCAGTACCAGCACCTCTTTAGGCTCCAATCTGGTGTGGAGAATCTACCGCGATAATGCAGGCACCATGTGGATAGGGACTCGAAATGGGCTCAGTGCTTATAACAAGGAGACCACCACCTTTATCACTTATGGCTCCCGAGAACCCGACAGTCCCATAGAAGATCCTGAAATACTGGCTATTTCAGAAGATTCAGACGGAGAATTATGGCTGGGAACCTGGAGTGGAGGGCTTGTTCGATTTAACAGAACCTCCGGCAAATTCACTTCTTATTTTAGCTCAAAGGATCGGACCTATATCACACATATCAGAGCAATATTCGAATATCAAAAAAACGAACTTTTGGTTGGGGCCGACGACGGGTTATACCTCTTTAATAAAAAAACACTCGAATACAACAGAATAGATGACCCCGGTGATCCTCACAGCCTAAAGGACCAAAATGTCTATTCCATATACAAAGACCGAGAAGAAGGGATCTGGGTGGGAACATATTTTGGAGGAGTTCATTATCTATCTTCCAACAGTAAAATCATCGAACATTATTATCCCAAACAACACAAGAACTCTCTTTCAGGGAAAGCGGTCAGCCAGTTTTGTGAAGACCCTGCCGGTAATCTCTGGATTGCTACTGAAGATGGCGGATTAAATTACTTTGACACCAAAACAAAAATTTTCACTTCCTATATACCTTCCGAGCAAGGAAAAAGTATCAGCTACCATAACATTCATGCTTTGGCACTTAAAAACCACAAATTGTGGATTGGAACTTTCTCCAGAGGACTGGACGTAATGGACCTAAATACAGGAAAATTTAAAAACTACCAGTATCATCCCGGCGATACCAACACCATCAACGACAATTGTGTATTTTCTCTATATCAATCTAAGTCAGGATCTCTATATGTAGGAACTCCTTTTGGTCTGTCGCGGTATAATCCGGACAAGGATAACTTCACCCGTATCCCTGAAATTAAAGGCTTTGTTTATGACATGACCGAAGATCATTTGGGAAACTTTTGGGTGGCTTGTTATGGAGATGGTCTATTTAAACGCAGCCCCGAAACAGGAACATGGAATAATTACAGGCATAAAGCAAACGACCGAAAATCTCTTTGCTTCAATAAACTGACAGATGTTTTTCTGGATGAGCAACACAGACTCTGGGTGTCCAGTGAAGGCGGTGGTATTTGCAAATACAACTACGATTCGGATGATTTTTTGACCATCAACCATTCAAACGGACTCCCCAATAATGTTACATACGGTGTCGTGGATGATAATCACGGATACATCTGGGTGAGCACAAATAAAGGTATCTCAAGAATTGATCCCAACACTTTAGCCATTAAAACCTACACACAAGAAGATGGGTTGCAAAGCAATCAGTTTAACTATCGTTCCACATACAAAGCCCGAAACGGAAAATTTTATTTTGGCGGGATTAATGGGTTTAATGCCTTTTATCCAAACGATCTGAAAACAAATAAATATGTTCCTCCTGTTTTGATAACCAAATTCGAACTGCTGGATTCTCCTGATTCAGCCCTTAATGATTCCGTCTTTAATCAGGCCCTCAATACGACAAAGAAAATATCGCTAAAATATAATCAGGCCTCATTCAGAATCAACTTTGTGAATCTCAGTTTTCAAGCACCTTCAAAAAACAAATGCGCCTATATTCTCGAAAACCTAAACTCCAGTTGGATAACTACCACCAAACAAAATCAAGTCTCTTACATTAATCTTGCCCCTGGACATTATGTTTTCAAAGTAAAAGGTTGCAACAATGACGGTGTGTGGAATACTGTTGGAGACGACCTGTCCATCGAAATCCTTCCTCCCCCTTGGAAAACCAACTTTGCTTACACTGCATATACTATTCTCATTTTCATCATAATTCTTTCTTTGGCGAAAATTTATCTGAAAATTTCCCATGCCCGGCATGAAAAAAAGTTGGAAGAATTTAAAATTAAGAAAGAAAAAGAGATGTACCTGTCCAAAATAAATTTCTTTACGAACATGGCGCATGAAATACGTACGCCCCTTAGTTTGATCAAGGCTCCCCTAGATTCCATCAAATCTTCAGGACTCAGCAAGTCCGAAATTGATGAAAACATTCAGGTCATCGACAAAAATGCAGAAAGGTTGCTCAACCTCGTCAATCAATTGCTCGATTTCCGTAAAATTGAAGAAAACCACTATACACCAAACTTCGAGCCGGTCAACTTCAACACCCTTATTGCCGATATCTGCTATCGATTTAAACCGGCAGCGTCACAAAAAAAGCTCCTGCTAACCACCGATATTCCCAACCATCCGGTAATCTGCAATGCCGATCGAGATGCGCTAACAAAAATTGTCAGTAATCTTATGACCAACGCGCTTAAATTTACCAGCCATAAAATCAACGTCTCCTTGAATAAAACGGAGGACTGGATAGAAATAGCGGTCTCTGACGACGGACCAGGCATTGATCCTAAATATCGAAAACGTATTTTTGATCCATTCTTTCAAATCGATTTCACCAACAATGATGATAAAAAATACGGAACAGGAATAGGTCTGGCATTCTCAAAACAATTGGCCGAAAAGCACAATGGTACCATCTTTTTAAAAAACGTTCCCGACCATCCGGGAACTTGCTTTGTGGTTCAGATCAATACAAATCTTAATAATAATCAGCCTTCAGTTACACCGGATGAGGTGCCCTTACCTCAGCAGGATACAAACAACACCTCGAATGCCAAAAACAATGGTAAACCTAATTTACTCATTGTGGAGGACAATGAAGATCTTTGCAATTTTCTGGAACGTAACCTAAAAGTGGAGTACTCGGTTTATAAAGCTTCCAATGGCAAAGAAGCATTGGAGCTACTGGAAATTCAAAATATAGACATTATCATTAGTGATATTGTTATGCCTGAAATTGATGGCCTAGAGCTGGTTCAAAGTACCAAACAAAACACTCAGTTCAGCCATCTGCCAATCATTCTTCTGTCGGCCAGAACCAATGTCGAAACAAAAATTCAGGGTCTTGATGCCGGTGCTGACAGCTATATTGAAAAACCATTTTCATTAGACTATCTGAAGGCCCAAATACATAGTCTGGTACGGAATCGGGAGCGACTCCTGGAAAAATTTGCCAACTCTCCTTTTGTACCTTATGGAAGTATCGCAAACAATAAGAAAGATGAAGAATTTTTAAACCAACTCAATCAGGAAATCGAAAACAATCTGACAAACACCGATTTTTCTATAAACCATCTGGCCAACTTCCTATCAATGAGTCGTTCTAATCTTCAACGAAAAATTAAAGGCATATCTGGAATGACACCCAATGACTACATCCGTGTTTATAAATTGAAACGAGCAGCACGACTGATTATTGAAGGAGAGTACCGGATCAATGAAATATGTTATCTCGTTGGCTTCAATAATCCCTCATATTTTGCGAAATGTTTCCATAAACAGTTTGGTAAACTGCCCAGTGAATTTCAAAAAGATAATGCTAGGGCCTAATATTTCCAACCACCCTCCCCTATGAGCTCGGTAATGATCAATATTTTACTAAATGATCTATTGAAAAAAAAATATTTTTGCAACTACACACACATAATTCACTAATGTTCAATCCACTACTTTTTTTATGTGCATTTTTTTCAAAATATTTTCAGGCAATTTATTGCCGAAATAAAAAAACGTCGTATATTTGTATCGGGTTAGGGTTAAGGTTAGAGGGTTGTCGGCATTGCTGGCAGCCCTTTTTTCATGCACCTATTTCTGCTCCTCCAAAACCTATTCCACTGATCGTCAAACCTTTTATATTTTCCGGCTTTTTATCATCACGTTTGCACGGCGCAAAAAACCGAATTAACGGTCTTTCCCTTCCCATCATTTCGAATTAATCCGGTGTTGGAGGAATGGTGATCTGTCTCTAAATCAAAATTCAATTTTATAGCTTACAAAGGGGATGGCACTATAGAAAAATTCATTTTCAATTTCTCTGCTCATCAGATTAAATCGTTTTCCCTGGTATTGTCGTCCAGCAAGATTTTTCACCTGAAAAGCAAAAACGGACGATGTCTTCGATGCATTAATCCGATAGGTCAAGGTGAAATCGGTCAGCGTTTCCAGGGAGGAATGGCGATCCACAAAGGGAAGGTCGTCGTCATAGACAATTTCTCCGGCAGTAACTGTGGCCTCCTCATCTACCGGATGATACCAAAAGGGCCCCATGAAGGTGACTTTAAAGTTTGCGCCCAACAGATTTTTCCCGCGCACCAACCATTCTTTTCCGCCCAGAATGTTCGCCACATATTCTCCGTCGTACCGCGATCGTCTCTCCACCCCATCGCCTCCCGTATATTGGCTGTCATACACCGAACCGGTGATCATATAATAATAACCATCCTTCAGGAACCGCTCGATGGTGACGTCGACACCCATATTTCTGCCCGATCCCTCGTTAACCAATAATTTATCGAAGGTCCAGTCACTTCGGAAGTTCAACATCGAATAGGCGGTTCCGGCTTCCACGGGAACATCATAAAGCATCTGATAATAGGGTTCAATCTTTATTCTAAAGTTTTTCACCGGCGACCAGTCGTAGCCCAACACAAAATGGTGAGCTCCCATTCTTTTGAGTCGTTGGTTGGGATGGATGACCGCCCCGGTTTCATCATGATACCGGCTTACAAAATAAACAAAGAGCGGTTCTATCTGGCTATGATTCCCATAACCGGCCGAAATTCGGTGGTTGGGATGCAACTGCCAGGCAGCAGACACCCTCGGCTCTACTCTGAATTCATCATTCATATCCAGCCAGGAGGCATTCACCCCGGCGGTAAAAAACAGGTTATTGACAATCATATACTTCGCCTGTGCATTGGCCGACAAGAGCCAGCTGCGCCCCTCCCCCGCCAGGAAAGAGACGTAATCGCCCGATTGGGGCATCCGGGTATCACCGGTAAGATCGAAGAAGAGATTCCCGGCATCCACTCCTCCTTTCATAGATAAACGGGAATTCACTTTACTTGTCAGCACCGAAGAAAAAGCCAGCTTACCTTCTACATTCTCCACAAACAACTTGGGGGTCAACACTTCGGGATCGTTTGCATCCAACCTGATTTTTTCACTATAAACATGTTGGCCGGCATTCACCGCAAGGGTAGAATTCAAATAGGTATTTTCCGAAAGAGCCTTTTTGTGGGTCACCCCCATAGCCCCCATATTGTATTCAAAACGCATCTTCTCCCGATCCTCGGGATAGGTCCACTTATCTTGCCGGTCAAAGCCGTTGGAAGTACTTTTACTTAGACCGCCGATGCCCCATAAAGAAAAAATTCCCAAATCACCCGCCGGCATATTCACCTTAAACGATAAATCCTGATATACCGGAATTTCTGTCCCCTCGCGTGTTTCCGGTAAAAAACCAAAGATCAGTGCCATGGTGGAGTAGCGGTAATTAAAGAGATAGGAACCACCCGACTTTTTTCGGAAAGGGCCTTCGGCGGCGGCTTCCACTCCCTGCACGCCCACCTGTGCCGCGAATTCCTGCTTTTGGTTATTGCCATTGCGCAGCCTCATATCAAAAACGCCGGCCGTGGCATTGCCATATTCGGCAGGAAAGGCACCCGTATAAAATTCCGAATTGGCGAGCATCTGACCACTGAACATGGTCAATCCACCTCCCCCGGCAACATTGGAACCCGAGAAATGACTGGGCACAGGAATGTCCACACCTTCCAGCCGCCACAACAATCCTTTGGGCGCATTACCCCTGACCACAATAGCATTATTATTAATTCCGGCAGTGGTTACCCCCGAAAAATTACCGGCCATACGTCCCGGATCATCCAGTGCTCCCGCATATCGTCGGGCCTCCTCCACCGAAAAGGTACGTGCACTCACCACCGCCATACTGTTTACCGGACGGTCTTTCCGATAGCCGGAACTTATCACCACCTCCTTCAGGTTAGAAACAGCCTCCTCCATCTCCACATTTACCACCACCTCTTTCCCGGAACCAACCAATAACTCGGGAATGACAGCAGGCTCGTAACCGATAAACCTGACCTGAAGTGTATAACGACCAACAGGAACACCTTTCAACTCAAACTGACCATCCATATTGGTGGTGGTTCCCCCACCCGTTTCCTCCAAAACCACATTGGCTCCGGGAAGTGGCGCTTTGGTGGTCGCGTCAAGGACTGACCCACGCACAGTTTGAACAGGATTCTGAGAAAAAATTATGATTCCACTGGCCAGGAAAAACACAATCAAAAAATAAATTTTCATCTGTATAAAATTAGGTTAAATCATTGGTCGGATGGAACTCGCATGACTAATAGTTTATACATACTCTTGTTGTGTCAACCATTCTTGGTTATGCTCGTTTCATCCGGATAAAATAAACTCATATAATTAGTTTACAATTCCTTAAGGACAACGTAAAGACATGTACTAATGGTCATGCCGGTTGCAATGCCCCAATTTTTTTCATAACTGAAATGCTGATTTTTTAATACGATCCGCAATCAACCAAAAAGGAAAGCTCCCCAACAAACACCACCGATCTATATGTGTTTCAAAAAGGAAGAATTAGCTCCATCCTATGAATAGCACCCTTAAAACCCCATTTCAACATTTAAATTCAAACATTAAACAACAACCATAATATTTTCCTACAAAAAAAGTACTTATATAGCTATCATACAAATCATAAACTAAAAATATGGACTTTCATATTGTTCATCCATATCACGAGCATCAAACAACAAAATGTTTCTTTCCGGCAATAACCTTTCTGGCGAGGGACGGCACAGAAATATTTCTAACCTTTAGCGGCTAAAGTCCCCAAAGTTTTTTTGTAAATGACTAACTTCGTTGATCCGAAAAAGGCCATCTAATGAGATACCAATAGAACCGGCATTTCTATCAGACAAAGTATGCACAAAATCCATTCTAACATCAACGATCCACCCTGTCTGGCATTTTCATAAATGACCATTGATCCCTTCTTTGGGGATGTATGCGTTGAGCCTTCGCCCCTCATCCCATAATTTTTCGAAAGACAAAATCACTTAAATATCTGTCGGACATTTGGTAAGTTTGAAATTTAATCGCTTTAAACATGCAAATACAACGAGCATTTCCAATCATCGCATTATTATTCATCTATGGCAGCCTCACCTTCGCTCAACCAATCAAACCTGATGAAACCAGGGTATTCAAAACCACTTCTCAAGGTGAATTATCACTGGACTTATTCTATCCCGAGGGCCAGAAAAGCGGGGCCGACAGACCTGCAATTGTTTTCTTTTTTGGCGGCGGCTGGGTCGGTGGCACCCCGGCTCAGTTTTATCAGCAATGTGTCTATTTTGCCTCCCGAGGCATGGTGGCCATATCGGCCGAATATCGCGTGGCCGCCAAACACAAAACCTCACCCGTAGAGTGTGTTAAAGATGGAAAATCGGCCATTCGGTGGGTGCGTCAACACGCCAAAGAGCTGGGTATTGATCCGGAAAGAATTGTCGCATCCGGTGGATCGGCCGGAGGTCATGTGGCCTGCTGCACCGCCCTGATCGATGGTATGGAAGAAGAGAACGAAGATCTCACCATAAGCTCGGTCCCCAATGCCATGATATTATTCAATCCGGTTCTCGACACCACCGAAAAAGGGTATGGAAGCAAAAAAGTAAAAGGTTACGAAACAGATCTATCCCCTTGTCATAATGTAAAGAAAGATAGGCCTCCCTCTATCCTATTTCATGGCACCGCCGACACCACCGTTCCGTTTGAAAATGCCCAACGTTTTACCCGACTGATGCAACAAGCCGGCAACGACTGCCGGTTGTTTCCGGCACAGGACCAAAAACATGGGGCCTTCAACGGAAGTGCATTTCGTCCCAAAAACGGCGACAACTGGTTTAATATGACCGTCTATGAAAGCGACCTGTTCTTAAACCGGCTGGGATTCCTTAAGGGCGCACCGACCATTCAGCCTTTCCCGGGCATTCAAAGCAAAGTGCAAAATTATAACTGCTACACGCCGGTTTTTCCTGCAAGCGCTCAAACCCATGATGAATATGAAGCCAAAGTGCACATCCTAACCTCCTCCCAATTGATGACAGAAAAACCATTGATCTGGAGAAACAAAACCATGTCGGCTCTAAGTCCTGCCGACAAAACACTGCTGGACAACGGCTACGCCATCGGCTTTTTGTCGGTAAAAAAACAGGCCCTTCCCGTTCTGTCGGCCCATTACCACGAAATGCGCGGTGGATTAAAAAACAGCATGATAAAATTTACCCGAAATAAGCAGGGACGGGTGGCGTTTCTGGGGGGATCCATCACTTTCAACCAAGGATGGCGCGACAGCATTTGTGTATATCTCCAAAAACGGTTTCCGGATACTCAATTTGACTTTGTTCCGGCAGGTATTCCTTCTATGGGCAGCACCTCCGGCGCTTTTCGGTTGGAGCGCGACGTATTGTCCAAGGGAACCATCGACCTGCTCTTTGTGGAAGCCGCTGTTAATGACGCCTCCATCGGCACAACCTCACTGGAACATATCCGCGGAATGGAAGGCATTATCCGACATGCCAGGAATGCCAATCCGGCCGTCGATATTGTTATGATGCATTTTGTGGATCCGGGAAAAATGAAGACTTACCGCGAAGGCAAAACTCCTGAAGTAATTCAAAATCACAATAAAGTGGCTAAACACTATAATATTTCCACCATAAATCTGGCGAAGGAAGTCACCGACAGAATCGATGCCGGAGAATTCACCTGGGAAGATGATTTTAAAAATCTCCATCCTTCACCTTTCGGACAGGGCGTCTATGCCCGTTCAATGATCTCGTTTCTGGATAATGCCTGGAAAGGATATGTCGCTGATGATGATAAAATAACTCTGTCTCCCCAGCCCGACCCCATCGACCCATACAGCTACAGCAATGGTCAGCTGATTACGGCCGCCGAAAAAATTAAACCCGCAAAAGGATGGCATGTGGACCAAAACTGGAATCCCAACGATAAAAAACGAACACGCCCCAACTACGTGAAGGTTCCAATGTTGATTGGTGTGGGAGAATCCGGTTGGATAAAATTGGAATTCGAGGGTAATGCCGTGGGCATCGCCGTAGCGGCAGGACCGGATGCCGGCATCGTCGAATATAAAATGGATGGAGGTAAAATTCAGAAGCTCGACCTGTTTACACGGTGGAGCAGCCAACTTCATCTGCCCAGATACTTCACTTTATGTGCCGGACTCGCCAACAAAAAGCATACTTTAAAACTCAGAGTGTCTGACAACAACGATCCAAAAAACCAAAAAAATGCTTGTAGAATCAGGTATTTTTACATTAACAAAGAAGAAATCTGACCCATTGATAAAATCTCAAAAACTGACTTTATAGGCATGGCGACATGGTATAAGACGAAAAAAATTTTGATCTATTTATTCTCAATACTCATTTAAATCAAACAATATGAAAACCAAATTGCACCTAACAATCGTTCTCATCTCGTTAATGATGACCTCCGGCCTTATTGCCCGGCCCTATTTCGACAAAGAGAAAGATTTATTGGTGGCTTGTTTCGACTTGAAACCGGATGAAGATGACGTCCATGCCGGCACCGCCCTGGCGTGCATGCTCCTGCATCCCGATCTGGCAGGCATTAACTACTATGCAGTGGCCGGAACATACGGCGAACAAGAAGGGAAATATGTCCAAACTGCCACTCCCGATTTTTTCAACCAACTTTTCGGACCGGAAAACAAAAAATGGACGGATGCCCACGCCAATTGGAACAAATCAATAAAACGTGTTCGTCAATTGGTTAAGAGCACCCTGAAGAGCGGAGGAAAAATCTTCATCCAGGAAGCCGGACAATCGGACTTCACCCACGACCTGCTTAAAGCACTCATCAATTCGGGTGTGGCTCCCGCAGTCGTTAAAAACAAAATAATTGTGGTCCAACACAGCAAGTGGAACGAAGATCAAACCAACCAAGAAAATCTCCAATGGGTGAAAAACAATACCCACTATGTTAAAATCGACGACGGAAACAAAGACGGAAACAATACGCCCGGTTATAAAACTGACGATACCGACTTCCTCATCCGCGCCAAAAAACAAACCAACCCTAACGCCAAAGCACGTGCCTTCTGGACACAGGCTGAACAGATCTGCAAAGCATGGGACGCTTCATGGATTAACAAAACCATCGATGCCGGCGGCCTCGACTTCTCCGACTGCGTAGAAAACTGGTGGATTTTCGACCTGGATGACAAGGCCGATAATGTGGCGAAATTCTGGGATCGGTACGTCACCAATGAACTCTAGATCACATCTCTGAGAACGCAATCATAAATTGCACCGATAGCATCTAAGGCCCGAAGGATTTATTCCACGGGCCTTCGTTTCTGATACTTCCCGTCGTTCTGTTTTTCCGTTCCCCTCCGTCGTTGTGGATTTCCTTAATCCACAATGCTTTCCTTTATTGGGATTTGTAATATCATTTTCCTCTCTGTTACCACTCTGCCGCCGCTTTGAATAGGCCATTAAGCCGATAGGTTACTAGGTCGATAGGCCAATAGGCTACTGGAATAAAGATGTCTCTAACTAGTTAAAAACCAAACTATTTATATCTACTTTATTTCTATATTATTTCTACCTATATCATTTAATTATTTCTGGCTTCTGTTTTCCAGCTTCCGGCCTCTAACTTCTGGCCTCTGCGCGCCGGAGCACCCCCTTCAGGGGGTTGGGGGGTGAGCGTAAGGGACTTACCAATACCCTACTCCCCGTCGTTCTGGATTTCCTTAATCCACAACGCTTTCTTTATTGGGATTTGTAATCTCATTTCCTCTGTCGCCCCTCCGTAGTCGGAAAATATGTTAAGCTGTTAGATCGTTAGCCAATAGACCACTAAACTTTAGGCCAATAAAATGGATAACAGTAAAAAATTGAACCATACTATTTATCTCTTCATATTTTTTATCAAGTATGCATTTCTGTAATGAACCATATAAGATAAACGGCGCCGATAAAGATAATTCTGCGCCATTTACTTTGTAAGATAATTTTACGAATTGTTTTTATGTTGTTCTTACTTTGTTATTATTATACGTGGTTGAAAATTCCTGGGCTTCGGTCGTTATGAATTCCAAATTCATAGAGAAGGTTGGTGCCGATATAAGCTAAATGAGGGTCTTCCCAAACCTTTCTATAATATTCGCCCACGCATCATAAACTCATAAATAACTTAAAAGATGACACTTACATCATTCCAGTTGAAAAACAACGGCTTCATAGGCAGGAACCGGAATGCGTTTTAGGTTATTTATTTTCTCGCCGGTTATTACATTTTGAGCAACAGAAACTGCATTTGTTCTTTCCGTGTAGTCATTGGCATTAATGTAGACATCATGGTCGTTGGAATTGACGACCACCATTACAATTTGATTGTTGGTATATCGAAAATATACATAAATATTATTCATAGGGAAGAATTGCATCATTTTGCCTGATTTTAATGCATCGGAGTTTTTACGATAATTGGCCAGTTTTTTAGTAAAATGGAAAATTTCATTTTCCAGGGTGGTCCTCCCCTCTTTTGTAAATTTATTTTCCATATCGTTAGGCCATCCTCCAGGGAAGTCACTCCGTACCAGACCGTCCGGATTACAAAATCCTGTCATGCCAATTTCGGTACCATAGTAGATTTGTGGTATTCGATTGGTGGTAAGCAATATGGTGAGGGCTGTTTTGAGTTTGCGAACATCTTCTCCAACCACCGAAAATATTCTGCTCAGATCATGATTATCCAGAAATGCCAGATTGTAGGAGGGAGATTTGTAAACAAAATCGGCAGCAAGGGTCGCATATACCGGATTCATGAATATATTGGGTGTTAATATATTTTTCCACTCTTGCGGTATTTTATTGACCATAGTAAGAATGGCCTCCCTAAGCTGGAAGTCTGTAATACCGTCAATTTGTGTGTCCAGATCACGGTTTACAGTGTTGCCACCATTAAAAAATGCCTGTTTGACGATCCCGTTAACCCATGTTTCGGCGAATATGGTAACCGAAGGAAATTCTTCTTTTACTTGAGACGCCCATTGTGTCAGAAATTCAGGGTCGTTGTAAAAATAGGTATCAAAACGAATCCCATCAATTCCCGCATAGGTTAGCCACCATATCGTATTTTGTGTCAAGTATTTTTGAACGTATTTATTTTGGGTGTTTAAGTCTGGCATAGAATGGTGTATCCAACCTTTAAGGGTGATTAAACGGTCTTTTTCTGAGCCGTAGGGATCCATTATAGGGTCACAATTATAGGTGCTTTGAGGATGCTGTTCAGGATCATTGAGCCAATCACTCATAGGGAGATCTTTTACCATCCAGTGTTTGCTACCAATGTGATTGAGAACTACATCTTTGATGACTTTTAACCCCTTTTGATGACACAAATTCACGTATTTTTGATACAGTTGGTTCGTACCCAACCTGGGATCAATTTTGTAGTGGTCGGTTACCGAATAACCGTGATAAGAAGTAACCGGTTGATTATTTTCCACTTCGGGGGTGCACCAAATGGCAGTAACACCTAGTTCTGAGATATAATCCAGGTGGTTAATGATACCCTGCAGGTCGCCTCCATGCCTGTAATACATGGAATCTCTGCATATCGACGTCTCCTCCATCGATGAAATAATATCGTTTTGAGGATTTCCATTCGCAAAGCGATCGGGCATGATGAGATAAATGAGGTCTTCAGGCCCTATTCCCTGATTTCGTCTTTCTTCGTTGGGTTTTGGATATAGAGGATAGTTAAAGATGTTGTTGCCGGCTTTTATAGGCATGGTTCCGGCCGGTGTCTCAGCGCCGATTGTTATATCCAGAAAGAGATAGTTGGCATTGTCCACCTGGTGGATGGAATCCAATCTTACTCCGGGGTAATGGATCGTAACAGACCTGTGGGAAATATCTTGACCGTAAATCATCAATTGCAGTTTGTTGTTTTTCATTCCCGTCCACCAAAAAGGGGGATCGATGCGCTCAATAGGATCTATTGCGCTAAGGGCACAGGAACACGTCAGAAATATTAGCAAAAGGAATGTTAATGATTTTGATTTCATGATAATATAACTTTTATGATTAGGCAATGTGTTAAAATCAAGTAAAACAGGAGCTGGTGTCAAAATGATTTTTTTTAGTCAATAGAAATGAGGGATGAAATCAGGAAAGAGAAGATTGAGAAAATAGAAACAGTACAGGCATTTATTTTGTTATTCCCCAAAAGCAAAACTCCCTGAATTCACCCCCTCATTAGCAAAAAATTTATTCCATCTCTTTAGTATCCATTGTTTTGGACAAGATTGGGATTATTAGCCAATGTAGTTTCAGCTATTGGAAAGAGTTCATAATGGCTATCGCTGCCTGACATGAAATCGTGGGCCATTCCAAATTGCCCAAATCGAATTAGATCTTGTCGTCTCCAGCCTTCCCAACACAGTTCTCGGCCTCGCTCATCCAGGATCTCTTGGAGCGTGAGAGATTCTGTTAAGGGTTCTAATCCAGCCCTTAGACGTACCCTATTCAGATCTGCTTTTGCGGATGATTCATTTCCCAGTCTTAACTGGCTTTCGGCTCTCATCAACAATACATCGGCAAAACGTAATATGGGGAAGTCATTACCGCCGCTGTTCCCGTTGTATGACGCCAGCTCAAAGGAAAATTTCAGGTTGCGGGCGCCTTCATAAGTTCCGGCATTCTCAAGACTCGCAATGGAGGGATTGTAAATAAGATCTTCACCATTGCCGGTTTTTACTACTTCTCCGTTTACGATTACCGGCTCTCCATAAATCCACTGGTTTTTGCGGAGATCATCCTCTGCATATTTCTGCAGGAAATTTTGATGGACACAAGCACCATTCCATGAACTGACGCCATAGGCTTGACCATGTTCATAAGCCAGCGTTCGGAATTCATAAATCATTTTGGGTGCCAGTACCGGATCGATGGGGATGGCAAGCAGGACTTCGTCAGTGGGACACTCATCACCAAAGAGTTCGAAGTAGTCGTCGTGAAGATCATAACCCAATTCTTCAACTTTGTTGCAGGCATCAAGAGCTTCCGACCAATGCTCTGTACCGGTGTAAACCCCTGCATTTAGGTAGACCTTTGCCAAGAGGGCATAGCCTGCAGCTTTGTTAAACCGACCGTAAAGGCCTTCTTTTTCTTCTCCCAGGTGAGGAATGCTTTCAAGAAGTTCCTTTTCGATGAAAGCGAATACTTCACTGCGGGTGCTTTGCGAAATTTCTGACAAAGGGGTGGAGCGATCGGTAATTATTGGTACGGCTCCCCAGCCATCCATTAGAAGAAAATAGAATAAGCTGCGCAATACACGAGCTTCTGCAATATATTGTTCATCGGATTGGTTGAGTGCAAAAACTTCAAGGGCAGTGTTGCAATCAATGATCGACTGATAAAGCCATTCCCATGTGCCACCTATAAAACTGTGTGAAGGAGTCCATTTGTGCCGGTATAATTGCATCCAAACGCCACCGTCTTGCCAGGAGGCACCACGGGCAGGGATCATTAACTCGTCGGTGGTCACTTCATTAAGGTCGTACCATCCTTTTTCTCCGGCATACCCCTGGTGGTTGGCTTCGCTGCGCAGTTGGGCATAAATACGTGCCAAGGCGTTGATGATCTGCTCATCGGTGGTATAAAAGCGATCGGCTTCTATCTGATCGTAAACCTTTTCGTCCAGATCGCTACATGCCGACAAGAGAAGAAGCAAAGTACTGATAAACAAACAGAATTTTTTCATAGCTGTAATTTTTTATTTTTTTTTGATGTCATCATTTTTATTTGAGTGTGAGGTTTAATCCCAAAGCAAAACTTCTGGAACGAGGGTAAAGATTGAAATCGTCGATACCAAAGCCGGCAGAACCATCGGATTGAATCTCTGGGTCAGTTCCTTTATAGTCGGTAATAACAAAGAGATTATTGGCCGTAAAGGAAAGCCGTATGCGAGATATAGCATCGTTGTTGACGGGAATATTGTATCCCAGAGAAAGATTGGAGAGCCTGAAAAAGGATCCGTCTTGTATCCAAAGGTCGGAGAAGTCGGACATTACCTTAATACCATTTTCCACTGCCTCCGGAACCATATTCAGAATTCCGATTTCACCTAGACGGTTGAGACGACTCCATGTACCATTGTAGATGTCGTTGCCCTGCGACCCGGTGAAAACCAACATGGCATCGAAATGCTTGTACCGGAAGGTGGTGTTGAGACCATAGATGAAATCGGGTTGGGGATTTCCGGCGTTATACCTGTCCGGTGATCGGTGGTCAATGGTAACACTACCATCCTTATTAAGATCAGCCAGCATCTCATTACCTTGTTCATCGACACCCGCATGTTTGTATACATAGAATATCCCTACCGGTTCTCCCACCTTTAGGAAGGATACTGCACGCCCGTCTACATATCCGTAAGGAACCAGATCTGTAGATAATTCATTGCCATTAAGCGTGCCATTGAGTGATTTTATTTTGTTTTCGTTTTTTGAGAGGTTGAACCCAATCGACCAGGATGTATTTTCGGTCTGCACAGGACGATATTCCAGCGAAAATTCCAAACCCTTATTGCTCATTTTTCCAATATTGGCCCACAAAGTGTTGGTGTAGAACGGTGGAACGGGAACAGCATATTCGTAGAGCATATTGTCGGTAGTTCCATCGTAATAATCGATGGAACCCATAAGACGGTTTTTCAGTAGATGAAAATCCAAGCCTATGTTAACCATTTTTTTGACCTCCCATTTCAGGTCTTCATTTTCGTTTTGTGCTGTTGCGTATAACGTGACGGATTCTCCGTTAAAGAGTGTTGATCCCTGCGATGCCAGCAATCTTAACGATTGGTATGGAACTAATCCGCCCTGGTTTCCTGTTTCGCCATAGCCCACACGAAGCTTTAGATCGTCAATCAAAGAGGAATGCTTCAAAAACGGTTCCTGAGAAATACGCCAGGCCACCGATGCCGAAGGAAAAGTCCCCCATTTGTTGTTTTTTCCCAACTTTGATGATCCGTCGTGACGAATGTTCATGGTTAGCAAATATTTGTCACGGTACGAATAATTTATCCGAGCCAGATAAGATATCAGCGTGCTTTCATCCTTGAAAGAGGAAATATCTCCACTTTGCACATCTCCGATATTTCCGTTGCCGAGATTATTGTACCCGTTGATGTCGGAAATAAAGTCTCGGCCAATGGCTTTAAACCCTTCGTTGGTAGTTTGCTGCCATTCATACACCCCCGTAAAGGTGAGGTGGTGGCCATTGTGTTTTTTTTCGAAATTGATGGTCAGATCAAGCAATTTCTCGTGAAGCGACGTCTGGCTCTTTTGGGCAAACCCATGATATGTATAGCCATTTGTACCAAAGAGATGCGACGGTTGGTAGTAGCCGTATGTGTTATGATGTTTGCGTTTGGAGGCAAACACACCCAGTTTCAGTTCTTTCAATAGGTTGTACTCGGTTTTGATACTTCCCCAATAGCTGTCCATGTTTCCCTG
Source organism: Thermophagus sp. OGC60D27 (assembly GCF_052400625.1). NCBI lineage: Bacteria > Pseudomonadati > Bacteroidota > Bacteroidia > Marinilabiliales > Marinilabiliaceae > Thermophagus > Thermophagus sp. OGC60D27. Next base: position 20,044 of record NZ_JBQTGH010000012.1, on the reverse strand, counting down.
GTTACGAGACGCCTTAAGTAATGCTACCGGATTAACATACCCCCAGATACTGGAATCGTAGAACCAACTTCCATCGCTGTTGTAAACCGGTTCAACGGGCCTGCGTTGATAAGCCGCCACCAAGGCCGTGTAGATATCGTCGTAGTCGTCGGTAGCCACAAAATCCCCCTGGGTGGTATTGATATTCAAGTGAAGAGTGGTTTGCAAACGCCCTTGCAGATTTTTCTGTTGTACTTTTAATGAACCGTTCAACTTATCGGAACCTGATTCAAGAAGAATTCCTTCATGATTGATGTAGCCAAGAGAAGCCCTGTAGTTGAGTTTGTCAGAGCCACCGCTGATGGCGATGTTATTCTCAAGGATATACCCATTGCGGGTGATTTCATCGAACCAATTGGTGTTGGCTCCATAGTCCGAGGCACTGACGTCGTTATTTTCTATATAATTGCGCCACTGGGATGCATTCATTAGGTCCGGTTTGTTGGCGACTGTTTCCAGCGAACTGATGCTATTTACTTCCAACCGCATTTTCCCTGCTTTTCCGCTTTTGGTGGTTACGATGACCACTCCTGCTGCTCCCCGGGAACCATAAATGGCCGAAGATGAGGCATCTTTAAGAATGTCAAACGACTCAATACCAGAGGGCGACAGCATTTGTAACAATTCCGGACCTCCCTGAACGCCATCCACCACCACCAGTGGATCGTTACCTCCCGCCAACGAATTAATACCCCGGATGCGGATAGTGGGGGTCTCGTTGGGATCGGAGCCGGCTTGGGTAATATTGACGCCGGTCATGCGACCCTGTAGTTGTTGCAGTGGATTGGTGACGGGGCCGGGATTAAATGCATTGCTTACCATGCGGTTGACCGATCCGGTGACATCTGCTTTTCTGAGACTTCCGTAACCTACTGCCACCACCTCGTCCAAACCAATGACGGCAGGTTCAAGACTGACATCAATGCGGGTTTGGCTATGCGTAGCAATCTCCTGAGTCTGCATACCTATAAAGGAGAATACCAATATGGCATTATCCGGAACTTCGCTCAGAATGTAATCTCCTGACATGTCGGTAATGGTACCAGTTGTTGTTCCTTTTAGGGTGACGGTAACGCCCGGCAAAGGCGCCCCCCTTTCGTCGGTTACATGGCCCGAAATGGTTTTTCCCTGGGCTAATAGATGATTAAATATGCCTGTGAGCATAAAAACCCATAGAATCGCAATTACCCGTTGTACATTTTTCCACGGGGTACTGAATTGGTCTTTGAAATTTTTCATAAAACTCTGGTTTATTGTTTTTTTAATTAATATTTATTAATTGTGGGTAAAAAGGAATGATATCCGGAGGCACGTCTAAGGAGTCTACCTCAGGATAGTCAAGGTTTATGAAAAAACAGCTTCTCTGCATCGTAAAACACGCATTATTACCACATTAAAACATATTAACTCTTTCAGGAAAAGACATAGCATGACACCTTTCATCATGCGATGAATTAGTGTAACGGTAAGCTAAAAGCAGATGGCTTAAAATATTTCATACCCCCTCTGTCTTAGCTTCACCTTTATCCCGGTTTCTAAGAGATGTGTGACTCCCGATAAGTTTTTTTATGGAGGAGCATGGGAAGCAGCGCACACCGGCCACTCGCCCATGAAGTGTGAGAAATTTTTCATAGATTTGAAGTGTTAATTAAACTACTTTTGGTTGATTAATAAGCCTGCTGCTCGTCGTCAAACTATTGCAGCAGGCTTTTTCTTTGGTCGCCTTACTTCATAAGCATGGTGTCTTTTAGGTTAAACCATTGTACTCCTGTTAACTGGTGACTTCCGATAGGTGAGCCAAACAACAGTTGAGTGTCCTTAGAATTCATATGTCTATCAATTGTAGCTTTCGCATATTCATTATTTATTTCACGGATCGGATTTTTTGAATTTTCCGGATTGTTTTGAGCTTTTGTTACCAATATTTGTTATTTTTAATCGGTCAAATATAAAAAGGTTTAATTTGTTATAACCCAACAACAAACGCAGATTTTTTGCATAATTCACGAGTTTTTTTTGCATATATTGATTGTTGATCATCTAATCATTACTAATTATGGATATAATGGATACCGCACGCCTGAACATTAAACGTCGTCGTGAAATAAAAGGTCTACGACAACAGGATATGGCCGACAAGTTGAGTATGAGCCTGAGAAGCTACCAGAGCCTTGAAAGCGGTGAAACTAAACTTGATATTGAACGGTTAGAACGAATTGCAGAGGTCCTCGAAACCAGCTTGGAGGAGTTGCTGAGACCGGAGAGTGTAGTTATTAATCAACAAATTAGTGATTCAGGAAATGGGTCTGGGTTTAGTACCGGAAATACCTATAATTACAGCATTGAAAACGAGGTTATGGATAAAATGCTTACTTTAAAGGAAGGGGAAATCCAAGCATTGCAAGACGAAATAAAATTTTTGAAAGAAGAAAATGAATATTTAAGGAACAAAGTTGATCAATTGTTGGGAATGATGGAGAAGAAAAATGCTTGATATAATTGATATAAAAATGTGGACAATTTATCCAAAAAAAGAGAAAATCTATTTTAGGATTATCCTATGAAGTTTCAAATGTTAAATGATTTTTCATTGTTAAGAGTGGTAAGTCTTTTCAGTTTTTTTGTAAAATTAAAATTCAGCTTTTTTATTGTGTATTGGCATTGAATACGAATATAAAAGGATGTAGGAATTATTTTTATAGCTTGAGTCAAAACAGAATTAATTATGATAATGCCCACTATTGACCAATTAGATAAATTGTATTCGGATTATGGTTATGAACTTTCGAATGATGGAAATGAGAGTATAAGAGTGTACAAAATGAGGTATGGCATGTATCATGCAGCCGAAATTGTATGTATTTCACCAGATGCAGAATTTAAAAAACTTAAAGCAGAATTCTCTGAACAAGGTTATGCAACTGAAGTTCGGAATTTTAATTCAATAGAGGAAGCGGAGAAGGCCTTGTTTGAAGGTTTTTTTATTAAAACACCTATCTCAAAAAGTTTATCTAAAAGGTATGAGCGATTTATTGAAAGGCAAATTGAGCATTTGCCTGAAGGAAGTCAGTATAAATACATAAACAGCCCATATGAGTATTTTTTATTTAACGAAAAAGGGACATTGTTAAATTTTGAAAACATCTATGATGCTGAGAACAATAGTATAATAGATAAAATAAATGATATTGTTTCTTCCACTTATGGCCCTTTACTTATAATCATTGAAGCAGCAGCTGGCTTTGGAAAAACATGTTCTGCATATGAAATTCTTAATACATTTTCAGTTGAAGATCACAATAAGCTACCGTTTTTTACAGAGTTGTCTAGAAATAGGGAGGCTCGGGTATTTAAACATATATTACATAATGAAATTTTTCAACAATTTCCTACTGGAATAAATGCAGATGTTGTTCTTTATGAAATAAAAAAGGGTAGAATTCCACTCATAATTGATGGATTTGATGAGCTTTTGACAAAGGATGTAACTTTTAATAGAAATGAATTTTCAAAAGTTGAAAGTATGCTTTCAACAATAATGAAATTATTGGAGGAAAGTGCAAAAATTGTAATCACATCTCGTAAGACAGCCTTGTTTAATAGTGAACAGTTTTATAATTGGGCAAATGCAACAGAAAACAAATTTTCAGTTGCACGATTTGAAATAAAGGAGCCAACTGTTAAAAATTGGCTTAGCGGTGAAAGGCTTGAACTAATTGAAAATTCAGATTTCCCGATTAATAAACTGGCAAACCCTGTATTATTATCTTATTTAAGAAATATTCCTTTGGAAAAATTAAAAGCTTTTTTAGATGATAATCATACCCAGTCAATCGTTGATCAATATATTGATTTTTTGCTAAGCAGGGAGCAGGATCGCCAAAGTCTTCGAATGGACAATAATACACAATTACGTGTTTTTAGGAAACTTGTTAGATTTATGACTGAGTATGATTTTAAGAGTGAATCTAAGGAAATAATAAAAGATTTTATTAAGTCGTATAATAAAACTATAATTAATGATTGCCTGCAAAAATACAATCCTGGAGAACGTCCGTCATTTGACGAGTTAGTTGAAACTTTATCTAATCATGTTTTTTTAGATAGAAAACAGAGTGGTTCTGTAGGCTTCGTTAATGATTTTATCCTAGGGCACCTGATTGGTGAAAATCTAATAATGGATAAATATAAGCAGTACTATCCAAATTTTAATGAATTATTTAATCAAACTTTTGCAATCCTTGCGACTACCGCTTTTAAATCCAATAGTGAAAAAAACCGTGATTTATTGTGGAAAATTTTTAACGATTATAAATTTGAGTTTGATCAAAACTTTTATTTCGATATTGATATTTCGTTCAAGGATGGAATTCGGAGGAATTTCGATAAGATTGTTATAATGGATGAAACAATCAAATGTGTTGAATTTTGTCCTCCTCAAAGAATTACTAATAGTACCTTCTCAAATGTAGTATTCAACAATTGCAAGTTCGATGTAGATATATTCGAAAATACGATTTTCCAAGGCTGTAAATTTTACGACTGCGAACTTTGCAATATCAAACCTGACTCCTACAAGCTTAAATTTCAAACTTTTGGTTGCTCAGCAAACAATTCAATTCTTGATGATTTGTTATCATCTGATGGATCAGATTATGAGACAAATCATCAAGAAATTACTGAATTAGATATTTTGGAGAAGTATTTCAAGAGTGATAAAAAACGTCCTAGGCACAGAACGTTATCACAAATACGTGGAGAATTTACAGATGAAGAAGCTATTAAACGAGTTAACCGTTTAATAGCTAAATTAAAATCAAGTGGTTATTTAACTTTTAATGGAGATATGAGCTTTATAACAAAAGAGGGAATAAGATATTTTCATGAACAATATAACAACGATTAAAAAATGATTCCAGGGCTGTTATGTATAGAAAAAGAATTGAGAGAAACCATCTCTTCAGAATTAGATAGAATTGGTCTATTATATCGCTTATTTAGCCGTCCTAAGGACATATCATCCATAAAAGAAAAGATAAAACGTAAAGCAGGGAAGTATCAACAGCAGAATGGTGTTCTTATGCAGGATGTAATTGGCCTTAGAATTGTAACATATTTTCCTGATGACATTGACTTAGTGTATTCTATTCTCAAAAAAAAACTGAGTTTTGTTTCAGAATCTATAGATAAGCATGAATTAACCGTTTTTGCCCCCAAAAGAACGAACTTGATTTTTCGCATGTCTCATAGTCATACATCTTTCTTAAATGAAGTTAAGGAAACCATGGATGATTCCGATTATCAATTGGTAGACAATACATTTGAGGTGCAATTAAGAACAATATTATCAGAAGGTTGGCATGAGGTTGATCACAGCCTTAGATACAAGTGTAAAGAAGATTGGAAAGATTATCCAGAACAAGAACGGTTGCTCAACGGAATATATGCAGTGCTTGAAACAAATGACTCGACCTTAAAAAGTCTATTCAACGACCTATCATATAAGCACTTCAAAGCTAAAAACTGGGAGGGATTAATACGAACGAAATATCGACTAAGGTTTAGATTGAATTCATTGAAAAGAGATATTTCAGAGTTATTGGATAAAAAACCTGAAGTGGCAAAGGCATTATTTAAAGCTGATAGAAAGAAAATTCTTGACTTCTTCGCTTTATCTAATATTTCGGTGCCAATCACATTTGATAATATTGTATTTATCATTAATCACATCTTGCTTAATGATGAAGATTTAAAGAATTTAACTCCCTCCATAATTGAAAATGAATTAAAAAGAAATAATACTCAGTAACCCCCGTCGTTGTGGATTCCCCGTCGTTGTGGATTTCCTCAATCCACAACGCTTTCTTTATTGGGATTTGCAATCCCATTTCCTCTGTCACCCCTCCGGGGCTTAGATGCCTGATGGTTACATCCTGGTTACCATTCTACCGCCGCTCAGCGGCTAATATTCAAGGCCAATAGACAATTAGACCAATAGGCTGTCAGAGCAGATATATTTATAACTAATTAAAAACCAAACTATTTATATCTACTTTATTTCAATTTATATCCCTCAATAATTTCTGGCTTCTGGCTTCCGGCTTCTAATCGCCTAATGGCCTATTAGCCTTAATCCACAACCCTTTCTTTATTGGGATTTGTAATCCCATTTTCTCTCTCTTACTCACTCTGCTACCGCTCCGCGGCCCAAATTCCGGGCCATTAAGCCATTAAAGCATTAAATACCTGCGCTGCTTAGTTCAGAATTAGAAATTCGTTTTGCGCTTCTTTACTTCTTTAACTAGCTTTGATAGCGATTTCCCTTTTTTACGTTTTTCATGTTCCGATGTAGAAAAATGCCTTGCTTCACGTCGAAGCTTTAGATAGCTGTCGTAAACTTCCTGGTCTAACTTGCCGTTGTTTACTGCTTCTAAGACTGCACATCCGGGTTCATTGATATGCTCACAATCCTTGAAACGACAATGTTTAGCATAGTCAGATATTTCCAGAACCTCTCCAACCGATTCAGGATTGTCAATAGCCAAACCAAATTCCCGAACACCCGGTGTATCGATTAAAACACCTGCACCGTCCATCAAAACCATTTCCCTGCGCGTCGACGTGTGCCTCCCTTTTCCCGTTGATTGGCTGATGGCCGAGGTGGCCAATACCGATTTTTCGCAAAGGGCATTTACCAGAGAACTTTTCCCTACACCTGAAGAACCAAGGAAGACAACCGTTTCCCCCTTCGATATAAATTCTCGCAGTTGCAAAACAGATTGAGGTTGATGAATACTCGTGAAAATCACAGCCATTTGACGAGCTAAATTTTTTATGGCTTCATTTATTCTTTCCCCATCAAACCCTAAATCGGCTTTATTGAGTACCAATATGGGATTGATGTTGGCTTCCAGAATTTGAACCATGAAACGCTCGGCTCTGCGAACGTTAAAGTTATTATCAAGGCTTTGCACAATAAATGCCTTATCGACATAAGAAGCAATGGCTTGTTTTTCGGAAACACTGCCGCTTTTCTTTCGATACAAGGTCCGTTCACGGGGTAGCATATCAACGATAACCCCTTTATTTCCTTCAAATGGTTGAAAAATAACCCAATCGCCTGTACAGGGTAACTCAAAATCCAATTTCCCATACATCATACTTCCTGTCAGTTCACACTGAATAAGTCCGTTTTCGGAAACAACTTCGTAGCAGGTCCGGTGCACAATAGATATTCGACCATGAGGAAGCTCACGGTGCATGGATTCTTCCTTAAGTTGGTTTAACTGATCATTCCAACCATACCAATCTAAGTTTATCATTGTTTACCCTTTTTTGCGATGTAAAATACTTAACCAACCTCCGTTGATGGGAATTTTCGAACCCACATCAACCTCCTTACTGGGATTATAATCCTATAAATTAAGAAAAACTCACCAGAAACAACCCGTCATTGTGAATTTCTCTAATCCACAACGCTATCCTTATTGGGACTTTTTATCCCTTTCTCTACAAAAAACTAAAATTTTACAGAGGATACACAGTGGACCGATAGATGTTAGATCTTAGATTGTAAGATATAAGATAGGTAGATATCCTGATTCCTGGTGACTACTCTGCCGCCGCTTTGAATAGGTCAATAGGCCAATAGGTTACTAGGCCGATAGGTCGATAGGCAGTTAGGTCAATAGGTCATTAGGTCGATAGCCCAATAGGTTGCTAGAATTAATATATCTCTAACCAGTTAAAAACCAAACTATTTATAGCTACTTTATTTCTACTTATATCATTTAATTATTTCTGAATTCTGGCCTCCGTCGTTGTGGAATTCCTTAATCCACAACGCTTTCCTTATTGGGATTTGTAATCCCATTTCCTCTGTCGCCCCTCCGGGGCTAAAATTCAAGGCCAATAGGTCATTAGGCCGATAGGTTACTAGGCCGATAGGTCAATAGGCCAATAGGCAACTGGAACAAAGATATCTCTAACCAGTTAAAAACCAAACTATTTATAGCTACTTTATTTCTACCTATATCATTTAATTATTTCTGGCCTCTGACTTATGACTTCTGGCCTCTGGCTTCTGATTTCTGCTTCTGGCTTCTGAATCCCAACAAAGGCTCACGACCTTTGGCCGGAACAAACCTCCTTATGTAGCACCGAAGAAGGGGAGGGATAGCTTTCAAATTAATTTTCCCACTCATCGGCATAGATTCCCCAATCCCATACTATTCCCACAAAAAACACCGTCTCAGACAGGTTATTCCTAACCTTTGACCCCTAAGGCGACGATAACATTTTTTGGTCCATTCTTTTATAAACATGTGAACTCGACGGACTCCACCATTTTCACTCAGAACGATAGACTGAATACGGTTTGCAAATAATGTTTATATGAGGATCGCCTCCCAATCGGGAATTAACCAATTATGTACATAAATCAGTTTTGGTTATCTATTTACGCATTTATCTTTTCAATCTAATTTGAAAATAATTGCTTTCAAAATGTACCTTTGTAGTATTGCTGACAGCGAAAACGCGGCAACGCGCAGAGCGAAGAGAGTTGTGAATTGCTTTCAAAATGTACCTTTGTAGTATTGCTGACAGCTTTGATTTGGCAGCAGAATGGGTTGGATGGGTTGTGAATTGCTTTCAAAATGTACCTTTGTAGTATTGCTGACAGCAGGTAAAACTTCCTGACAAAGAATTGGTGTGTTGTGAATTGCTTTCAAAATGTACCTTTGTAGTATTGCTGACAGCTTTATATTTCTCTTTATATTTATGTAGTATGTTGTGAATTGCTTTCAAAATGTACCTTTGTAGTATTGCTGACAGCGGGCCGCGGTAGTGTGTAGCGGACCTCAATGTTGTGAATTGCTTTCAAAATGTACCTTTGTAGTATTGCTGACAGCTGAAGCATACAAATGTTGTTTATGAAGCATGTTGTGAATTGCTTTCAAAATGTACCTTTGTAGTATTGCTGACAGCCTGAAATACTCACTTTCTGTTTTCCACCACGTTGTGAATTGCTTTCAAAATGTACCTTTGTAGTATTGCTGACAGCTGCATGAACTGCATTAATTGTGTGAATTGTGTTGTGAATTGCTTTCAAAATGTACCTTTGTAGTATTGCTGACAGCAATTTGTACCATAGCCAAATATACCGCTACGTTGTGAATTGCTTTCAAAATGTACCTTTGTAGTATTGCTGACAGCAGGCTAAAAATCATTTAATATTAAGATCTAGTTGTGAATTGCTTTCAAAATGTACCTTTGTAGTATTGCTGACAGCTGGTTTTTGCCTTTTTGTTGTCCATAGTAGGTTGTGAATTGCTTTCAAAATGTACCTTTGTAGTATTGCTGACAGCATCTTTGCATACTGCAATTTTTCGTCTGCTGTTGTGAATTGCTTTCAAAATGTACCTTTGTAGTATTGCTGACAGCAAGGGCCGCGAGTGTGTGGCAGACCTCAATGTTGTGAATTGCTTTCAAAATGTACCTTTGTAGTATTGCTGACAGCTCCTCTATATACTGCATGATGCCCATTGCCGTTGTGAATTGCTTTCAAAATGTACCTTTGTAGTATTGCTGACAGCCAATATATCCGCCGGATTCACCCTTTCGTTGTTGTGAATTGCTTTCAAAATGTACCTTTGTAGTATTGCTGACAGCAGGGACGTTGACTTTTTCAATAAGTCTTGTGTTGTGAATTGCTTTCAAAATGTACCTTTGTAGTATTGCTGACAGCCTTTCCTTTGAATATACATTCCTGATTCTGGTTGTGAATTGCTTTCAAAATGTACCTTTGTAGTATTGCTGACAGCTCAATGGTTGCTACAATGTATGAGTTTAGGGTTGTGAATTGCTTTCAAAATGTACCTTTGTAGTATTGCTGACAGCTGGTGATATTAGGGGTTGGGGCATTAAAGGGTTGTGAATTGCTTTCAAAATGTACCTTTGTAGTATTGCTGACAGCAAGTCGTCACCGACAGTATTGCGAGGCGCTGTTGTGAATTGCTTTCAAAATGTACCTTTGTAGTATTGCTGACAGCTTTAGCCTAAAACCGTAATTTATAAAGGGTGTTGTGAATTGCTTTCAAAATGTACCTTTGTAGTATTGCTGACAGCTCAAACTTAAACACACCTATACTTGAAAATGTTGTGAATTGCTTTCAAAATGTACCTTTGTAGTATTGCTGACAGCTTAACTTCTTTCATTTCACGCGTCTTATTATGTTGTGAATTGCTTTCAAAATGTACCTTTGTAGTATTGCTGACAGCCGAAATGAAAAAGCTAATTGACGCTATTCAGTTGTGAATTGCTTTCAAAATGTACCTTTGTAGTATTGCTGACAGCTCATGAAATCCGAACTGCGACTGGGTCCGCGGTTGTGAATTGCTTTCAAAATGTACCTTTGTAGTATTGCTGACAGCTTTTGCGCTAAATCATGTTGATTCAAGAACGTTGTGAATTGCTTTCAAAATGTACCTTTGTAGTATTGCTGACAGCAGACCAAGCCATTAAAAACTGAATTTCAATTAATTATCTTGAAATTTAGAACAAAAAAAATGGCTATCCAAAACATTAAAAAAGCCCGGAAAACCGGTTTTTTTTTTTCAGAATAACTCCAATTGCATGTATGGGGTTTCTTTCTTTTCAGTTTTTTTTCCGTAAAAAAGTTCCATATCCCCAAACTGTTTATCGGTTACCCGCATGATCCCCACATGACCTTTGGGGGGCAAAAAGCTCTTCACCCTTTTAATATGCACATCTGCATTTTCGCGACTGGGACAATGGCGAATATAGATGGAAAACTGGAACATCACAAAACCGTCGTTCAGCATCTTTTTTCTAAAAGTGCTGTAGATTTTGCGATCTTTTTTTGTTTCCGTCGGCAAATCAAAAAATACCATGACCCACATAATCCTGTATTCATTAAGTCGCTCCATAAGCGTCAATCAATTGAGGATATAAAATTTTCCGGCTGCTGCCCTCAAAACAACTATATAGCGAAGCCGTAGTTTGCGAAACAGCTACCATCAGCGGACTTCGCTTCCAGTTTATCATCACATCCACCTGCGGAATACTTAGCAAATGCCACTTTACCTCCTTCCCGAGGCGAGTATAATCAATGCCGGCATTCATTATATTCAGCACCACCTTATCCACAAAGGGCCGGTAAGGTTCCATTATATCGTCCGCCAAACAGTAGGCATTGTATCTGTTATGATGATGAATGCCCAAGGTTGGCAACAAACCCGAAGCAACCAGCGAACGGGCAACAACAGCACGCAGTATCGCATATCCGTAATTCAGCAAGTTATTGGGTGGTGCCTCTTCCCTGCCCCGTTTAAATCCTGGAATTTCAAAAATATTGGCCCAATAATAAGCAGCAGCTCTGGCTTCATGATTTTCGCCATCGCCCGAAGTTACCTTCGAGGCCCAGAAATGCATATTTTCGGTATTGATATCTCTGGGAAGGGACTCCAGTATGGCAGCCTGATTTTTAATTTTTGCCCGAATGGTTTGTTGCCAAAGCTGTTTGCGTAATGGGACCGACGCAGATATTTGGTTGGTAAACCGTTCCCTTTGCACCGAGTTACCGGACAATGGCATCATTAACCCTTGCGGCATGTGAGACGAGTCGCATGTAACGATGGCGCAATTATTAGCCAACAGTTTTTCTATCAGAGCATGAGTTAGCGTTAACTGTTTGTGGTCGAGAATCACCACCCCGATATCTTCTATGGGAATGGTGTTCCGGCCGGATTGTTCATCCAACCCTTTTGCATCCGGAAAATTTAAAACCAACTGACTGTTGCGTAGACTCAAATAGGCAGGATTACCAAAGTATAGTGTTTTTTTAATCATATCGTTTTTCTGTTAATAATTGCTCACACCACTTCCCAATTCTACCAGAGAATTACCCTTTTTTTAATCCATCAATTTTCAATTTTGACGTTACCCAACCGATCCACAGAGAGTTTATAACAAACATTTTTTATCATTTGCCCATCCCAAGCCCTTTCGGATTTATTATTGGGCCCGAGCTCCTTGGTTTGAATGATAGAACTTGCCACAAAATGAGGAATGAAAAAGCACTGTGATCCTGATGATGAAACCATCTTATAAATTCTCGACGAATTAATATTTAGCAAACGAAAATCGGTTAATTTCTCATCCTCTTCAGGCACATAAACCAAATCGTTGGGCGAAAGATAAAACAACAATTTTCCCCCTTTCTCATTCTTTTCCGGAACCGGTGATAACCCTTGCACTTTTCGTTCCAATAACACATAGAATGGGATAGTAGCAAAATTCCTTTCCCCTTTTTCATTGACGTAAACGGCAAAAAATAAATTAGTTCCTTTGGCCGCTTCCACATATTTTTTATCCTTATTACCTTTTTCACCCAATTTAAATTTTTCACCAATTGTTTCCGCTAACCTTACTTTATATATTGGGAAATGAGGCTTACCACCATTTAACTCCTTTATGTTTGCATTCATCTCTTCCAGTCCCTCCGGTGAAAAAGCCAACTCATAAGGGGATATTTCTTTCCCTTTATCATCCTTTTTCCCATGATACTTTTCATTTTGAAGATGGGCATAAAGAATTTTTCTGATTCCTGAGTCAGTTATGCCCTCAATTCGCTTTTCACTGTTAAAAGAAGTGTCCAATTTTACACGTCGTGCAGCCATGTTTTCCTCAAAAAAATAGACTCTAACACGGGAAATATCCTGCCCGTTAAATTGATTTTTACGGTCTTTAAAATACTTCAACAAAAGCTTTTTATCATAGCCCTGCTCTCTTAACGATTGAATCTGTTTCTTTAAGGGTTTGTCAACGATGCTTTCCCATAAATCAATGGCCTTGGAAAGGGATACTATTTTTTCTTTTCTCAAAGAAACTTTTCCAAGCACTGTATCCTTGTGCAAAGGTTTCCTTATAGCCTGATTGTCTCCTTTAACCTGACGAACCAATTTCTTTTTCTTACCTTCCGGGGTGTCAACCCATTTATAATGCTTGTTTGTAGTCTTTGTCAACACCCGCCGATTGGATTTAAAACTAACAACAATTCCGGCCAGCGTTTCCTTAGTATCTTCCGTAAAAGACGCCCATGGTTTATGGAACTTCCACTTATAATTACCGTTTGAATCTCTACTGTCTTTATAACACAATTTATTTCTTAAATCATGGCGCGTTTCTGAAGCATTTGCCTTGGCCGATTCATTATTTAAAAAGTTAACATGGCTTCGCGTGGCGCAAGCAACCACTAAAGCATCCAAGGCATGATGTCGATGGTCAATTCTCTTTTTGCTAAAACCTTTCTGAAGCTCCAACGGCATTCGAATCTGAAAAACCGGCTTACCCTCTTTTTTGGTCCACTCTCCATATTTTTCCGGTCCCATGCCATTCAACCGTACAAAACGAGGGATAATCATTTCATTCCATACATCATTGAGTCCCCATTCATGCTTAAGATCATTAGTTACTCCCCCCGTGCAAGTTACAAGGTGTTTAGATACAATACTGTTCTCATCGTCCTCCCTAACTATATTTGAAAGAAGATTGCGTACCACCTTGCTAATATACCGGCTGTCATTTAGCTGTCGATCAATAAAATCATCCGGAATATCTTCCATCAACAATTTCTTCATTTTGGAACGACTTCGAGGATTACGTCCATAATGATCTTTCACGAATTGCTGATATTCTTCGACATTGAGTATCGTTACCTTTTTCCCAAAATTGAGTTCTATTTCATCTCCTCCCCTCTTTGTAATAAATTCAAAAGCCAAAAATTTATCTTTTTCTCGGTTCACCTCTGCTTCACAAATCACTTTATTACTAAAAGAGTCATCAAAATATCTGGCCCGAGGAATTATATGCTCGATTTCAAATGCGGGGGTAAATAGCTTACTCAAGGGTATCATTTCTCCCGTATAAGGAGATCGATACTTTTGCTCAAGCCATAACTTGTATTTAACCAGCTGGCTTTTAGTGGGCCTTGCCATTTTGGAAATTTTCAGAATATCATCCGGAATTTCGTTCTCTCCATTGAGAACACCATCTTCGTATATTTTTAAAATTTCTTGTTGAACAGGGGAATAAGGCCTGACATTTTGGACTGCAGGATCATTAAACAATTCCTCCAACAGTGCCTTAATTCTCAAATTGGTATTTTCATTCTCCTGAATTTGATTGGTTATTTGCTTTCTCTTATCTGCCGAATTTTTCATCTCCCGGCCAATCTCCACATGAATTTCATCGAAAAATCCTTCTCTCCCGTCACCATAATAATCCCATATATCCTTAACAACCCGTAAGGCCTCTAACAGGACCTGTTCAACAACGGGGTTTCGCAATGAATGCTGACGAAATTGTTGAATATATTTTTCAAGATCACCAGAATTTCTCCACTTCACCACCTCACCTGCTTCTGAATGTCGTCCATAAACTAAGTAAGATGCTTGCCATAAAGGCAGCCCTTTTAAATCTGAAACATCCTTAAGATGTTCCAGTTTTTCTCTCATCGCATCACTAATCCGATCATCGACTTCACCATCAATAATCTTTCGAACTTTTTCCAGTAGGTCAGCCGAAATATTTTCCGATTTCCAATATTTTCCCATCCTCATCAAGGGCAACAATTTTTTTATGGCCTTTTCGGAGAAAGAACCATATTCACGTTCCAGACGTGGAATTTTCTTAAATTGCTCCACAAAAGATGCCGAAAGCTGATGATTTAAAGCGAAAGTTCGGAGTCCTTTATTTATCTCTTCCCGATCAGTAACCGAATACAAAAGATGCCACAACGCTTCCAATCTTTCTGAGTTCAACCAATTTTGAGGTATTCCATCCACTTTCTTTAGCCACTCAAGAATCAAGTACCTGGTCTCATTACCCGGATATTCCTTATCCTCAGGGTAATTCCAGCAATATTTCTTTCTATCCTTGGTTGAGCGGATTCCCAAAAACTTCAAAATATCATCTTGCTTAAATTTTTTTCGATCATTTAAAAAATCAAACAGTTCTACCCTCTGCTCTTCATTGGGTAACCACTCACTTGTAACATCAACATTCACCATTAATCGTCCATTCTCCAACCGTTCCCTTTCGAATATTCTTAAATTGCTGACATATTGCCATAATCGAAATTCCTGAAATAAAGGATGAGATTTGGGAATACACTTCACTCCAGATTTTGTCAACTCACCACTATTTTTATTCACATATATCCGATATTCCAAGGGACAATTACTCACCGAAGATCTTTTGCTTTTTAAAGGTCGCTGATAAAAAATAATATCATTTAAAATGAGATGGATAAAATCTTTTCGCAAAAGTGTTTGTTGATGAGATTTATTGTTTGGGTAGATTTCTTCTAAACACTTTTGGTAAAGTTCCCTGTCATTCAATTCTTCATGAAAATTCATTTGAGTTTTTAATATCCGCTCAAGCTCCTCTTTGTAAAATTTCCGCTCAATGGTGCTAATGAGTTTTCCACGAATTTTCTGATCGGGATTCTTCAACAAATGATCATAGATATATTCCCCTACACTCTTTTGACTTTCACTAATATCCTTTTCAGTTTTTATTTTCACCAAGTTCCAGTCCTCTTCTGCAGGCATACTTATTGAATACTTTTCTTTTCCATCCTTATCTTTTTTTATATTCCCATCATTATCCAGTGTGTAAGTAACAATTAATTCAATGGTCTTTCCTTCCAAGTTGGGTGGTATATTGCTTTGTCGAGAATATACCAAACCATTTTCCAGTTCCATATCATACCATTTTTTCCCTGAAGAATTAGATCCTTCCCGCTCTTTGACCTTCACAACCTTCAAAGCTCGATACTCCTTAACCTTTTTATTGTCTTGACTTTCCTCATCCTCTCCCCTCTGTTGATAATAGCCCCTCTTGGTATTAAAATTCAAAATAATCCAAGCCAATTCTTCTCTGGAAATCTTTTGGGTTAGAGCCTTTTTTCGCAAATAGTAAATGGTCCAGTCATGGGAAACTTTATTCCGATTTTGCATCAATACCGGTTGAAACTTTCTGAAATCCTCAAGCATTTCATGAAAAGAATCAACAAACAGAAAGGAGTATTTATCACTATTTTTATCCGGTTGATAGGCAATTTTGGGTTCCTGTCCCTCAATAAAGCACCCTTTTTTTTCGATAAAATCAATCTGGTTTCTGTAATGTTCAGGTAAAAATCCTAAAATATTTAGAATTCGATGCAATCGGGCACGTCTCAGCAGGTGCCGTTCTCTTAGCCTGCGCACCATTCTCAACCGGGTTCGTTCGGCCGTTTTGGAAACAGTCGTTCCCTTATTAAAATTATCCATTTCTGTCTGGTCCATAGGAATAATCCTACTCCCCATTCCTATAATCTTACCCTTTCTTTCATTTTCGTCGTTTTCAATCAGCGCCCAACCAATTGAGTTGGTACCCAGGTCAAGTCCTAAAATGCGTTTCATTATTTGTGATGTTTATAGTTTTTGAATCGATTTGCTTTTTCAGATTTTTCTTCATAAAATTGCTTTACATTTTGAAGCAATTCACAATAAGGATTATTCCGTTGTGAAAACATTTAAAGCGGGACCAATTGGTCTCGCTTTTTTTCGCCATCTATTCTTGCTTCCTTAATCCTCAATAAAAAACTACCAAAAGATACATAAATTCACAAAAAAAAACCAGTCATTGCCAGTCATTGCCAGTCATTACACCCTAACTGCTGGTCGTCGTGGATTTCCTTAAACCACAACCCTTTTCTTATTGGGATTTGCAAACCCATTTCCTCTGTCGCCCCTCCGGGGCTCAGACTTTTAGGCCGATAGACCAATAGGCCGATAGGCGATTAGGTCGTTAGGTCGTTAGGCCGTTAGGCCGATAGGTCATTAGGCTGATAGGTCGATAGGCTGATAGGTCGATAGGCTATTATGATTGGGGGGATTGAAGGGATTGATGTGGTAATATGCTAATGTGCTGATGTGCTAATGCAAAAAATATTTCTGTAAAATGTTCATCTTAAATCTTACATCTTAAAATCTAATAATCTAGTATTTGATGTGCTAATTTGCTAATATGCTGATTTTCTGATATAAAATGGATGTTTTTGTGAAATATTTATCTTAAATCTTATATCTAAAAATCTAATAATCTATTTTTTATGGTAGGAAGCTATCTTCCGACTTCTGACCTCTGGCTTCCGGCTTCTGACCTCTGCGCGCCGG
Source organism: Thermophagus sp. OGC60D27 (assembly GCF_052400625.1). Taxonomy (NCBI): domain Bacteria; kingdom Pseudomonadati; phylum Bacteroidota; class Bacteroidia; order Marinilabiliales; family Marinilabiliaceae; genus Thermophagus; species Thermophagus sp. OGC60D27. Next base: position 2,761 of record NZ_JBQTGH010000012.1, on the reverse strand, counting down.
AGCACCCCCTTCAGGGGGCCGGGAGGTGAGGGAAGGAGCAGGATAGGTCGTTAGGCGGTTAGGCCGTTAGGTCGATAGGCCAATAGGCGATTAGGTCGATAGGCCGATAGGCTTCTGGAATAAAGATGCCTCTAACTAACTAAAAACCAAACTATTTATCTTTATTTCCATCTATTTCTACCTATATCAATTAATTATTTCCGGCTTCTGACTTCTGGCCTCTGCCTTCCGGCCTCCGACTTCATCATCAGCACATCATCCCTCCAACCTTCCTACCCTTCTACCATTCAACCCTTCTACCCTTCAACCTTTCTACCCTCCAACCCTTCTACGCTCCAACCGTTCTACGCTCCAAAACTCCCGACCTACCCCGATAAAATTTTCACAAAAAATTCTTGACACAATACTTTCCATTTTATAAATTAGCTGGAGTAAACCCTGATATTCAGACAAAAGATGAAAGCGATGAATAGTCTTTACAGATTTGGATATCGAATAAAAAGGAGTTACAACTCTCACCCCTACGTTTTTCAAAACCATATACCAAGTGCAATGTTAACCGTTGCTGCAGGCAATGGGAAGCCTCGGATCGGGAAGAATTGACCGGTCCTGCTCTTCCCATCCTGAAGCGATGCGTCTGTATGTGAATGGAATGATAGATAGAAATTATTGTCTAACACTTTTCCGCTCATTACAACCACATGTTAACCTTGCTCAACCATAGTTCACGGACCGCCGGCGAATCAGGGAGCTTCCGAAAGTCACCCGATCGGCACCCCCATGTGTCCCGGGAGAATAAGGATCGCGCGGACTCTTCAGGTTTTTCCCATGGTCAGTCACCCCTTTCGGGCGGGCGTCAACGCATTGGCGGCCCATTTTCATTATGGCGTGGTTTAACACCGCTGTTTGGGAAAATTATCACCCTTGCCGGACACCGTTTATTATCCCCGAAAATTGTTCATCGTTTCCGGGAAGTTATCATCATGCCCATCCAATTTTCGTTTTCACCGCGAAATTTTCATTTTCACCGGAAATTTCTGACGATCCCCGTCGAATTTTCGTATTCACCGAAAAATTTTCATTTTCACCGGAAATTTTTGACATTCCCCGTCGAATTTTCATATTCACCGAAAAATTTTCATTTTCACCGAGAATTTCTGACATTCCCCGTCAAATTTTCGTATTCACCGGAAAATTTTCATTTTCACCGTCAATTTTTGACTTTCACCGCAAAATTTTCGATTTCACCGAGCCATTTGTTTGCTCCCCCAAAAAGGAAGAAACACACCCAGTGTCTAAAAATATTGGACAGCATTATCCTGCCGTTTAGAAGGGAGAGCGGCCATATTCCGCATGTGTACAACAGCGATCCGGGAGGAGGTCATATTTTAGAGTTGGTCGCAAAAAAGTCCTTTTTCGGAAAAAATAAAGATCTCCATCCCCCCTAATGAGGAACCGGCACCAAATCAATGATCATATAGATTAAAGAAAAAAAATATTAACCTTAAAACAGTATAACCATGAACAATAAACAAATAACCGACTACCTGCATCGATCAAGGATACTTCTCCGGAACAGTCTGGACGATCAGGAAATTCTGGGAAGGGTGACTCCTCTGGGTTTTGATGCAGAAAAGCTGAATGAGGGTTTGGCATTACAGCAAGAGGCAGAGGCTACCCATCAGGATCAGAATATCCAATATGCCGAACAATTTGAAGCCACCCAAAAAGCGAACAATCTCATTGAAAAATTTGATAAAACCTACGGCATGCATCGCGACTTAGCCCGTGCCATGTTTCAGGATGAAACGGGCTACTGGGAGATGTTGCATCTGGCGGGACGACGAAAAACCAGGAAAAGTGAATGGTTAAGAAAAGCCAGAGATTTTTACAGCAACATCAAAGATAATGAGTCGCTGAGTACCCGGATGTCACCGCTGGGATTTACGCCCGAATATCTGGATGCTCGCCTGGCCGAACTGGATGAGATCGAAGAAGCGATGCGTCAGCAAGTGCGGGAGACCGGCGAGGCGCAACAGGCGACCGTGGATCGGGACCAAAAGTTGGATGAGTTGCAGGATTGGATCAACGTCTACAAGAGCGTGGCCAAACTGGCGCTGATGGATAAACCCCAATTGCTCGAGAAGCTGGGATTGCTGGTGAGAAGTGAATAGAAATCACCGGGTCGTACGCCTTAAAATGGTTGCGGAACCGGCCGAATTTCCTTCTTGGCAAAAAAAACGGGCAGAGGATAACACCCTGCCCGTTTCTTCTTTTACAAAGGGAGTAACAATTATTGCAACATTACTTTATGAACTTCTGATTGTCCGGACAGCGTAACAATCTTAACCAAATAGATGCCGCGAGGCAGTTCTGAGACATCCATGGTAAAGCTGTTGGCCCCATCCACAGAGACGATCTTTTCGGATTTTCCGGACAAGGTAACCATCCGGATGGAAGCGATGGCTTCCTGAGCGCGGACATGTAAGGTTTTTCCTGCCGGGTTGGGCCAAATATCGCCCTCCACGAGCGAGACGTCGGCAACGGCGGTGGGTACTTCCTCCAGATCCTCGTTGAAACGAGGCGCTATCTTATATTCTCCAAAGGAATAATTGAGAATACCGGTGATGGCCCCAAGCACTGGACCTCTGACAAATATTGGACGAAAATTAATAACCTGGCCCGGCAATGTCGTTTAGTTAAGGACAAAAAGCCTACTATTTAATTGTATAGTAATATTGTATATAATTTATTTTGTCGT
>NZ_JBQTGH010000011.1:23690-180442 GCF_052400625.1 Thermophagus sp. OGC60D27 | reverse complement strand
AAACGACAAAATAAATTATATACAATATTACTATACAATTAAATAGTAGGCTTTTTGTCCTTAACTAAACGACATTGCCTATTGGCCTTAACAATCTAACGGCCTACTGGCCTATTAGCCTAACAACCTATCGGCCTATTGGCCTATTGGCCTAATAACCCATTGGCCTACCCTTCTATCGGCTCTGAATCTTTTTAAATCCTTATCTTTGCAGAAATACCCAAATATATCCAGTGGAAGAAACAAATATAAAGGACCAAGAAAGTTACTCCTTCGATGTAATAGGCCATGCCTGCCGGGATTACTACGAAACACACGATGACCATTTGAGCATTGAAGTGTGGTGTAACGTAGCGGAGACAGACATTATCCCCGTGAACTATCTGTTTCGGTCGTATCCCCAAATGCCGACATTGGAACAAACGGCACTGCACCATTGCCGGGGACATGTGCTGGACATAGGCGCCTGTGCCGGCCCTCATACTTTGTATCTTCAACAAGAGGGATATCGAGTCACCGCCCTGGAAAGTTCACCCGGTGCATGTGAGGTAATGAAGATGCGGGGCGTCCGCGACATTGTGGAAGGGGACTTTTTTCAAATACCGACAAACCGCCAATACGACACCTTATTGATGATGATGAACGGCATTGGCATCACAGGTAGTCTGGACCGTCTGGGTGAATTCTTTTCCGTAGCACGACGTTTAATGGCACCGGACGGACAAATACTGGTAGATAGTTCCGACTTGCGTTATCTTTTCATGGAAGATGACGGCTCATTACTCATTCAGCTTAACAACAAATATTACGGGGAAGTGGAATATCGTATGAGCTACAAAGGTGAAAAAGGACGACGTTTCCCCTGGCTCTTTATTGACGACCAACTGCTGGATTATTACGCACAAAAACACGGTTTCAGAATGGAACGGCTTGAAGAAGGAAACCACTTTGACTACTTGGCCAGGTTGACGCTGTGAAAAAATTGAAGCCAAAAGAAAGAGCCGAAGGCTAACCGCTTCACCGCCCCATCCTGCTATATTCATTCATCAAAATTTTACCTGCATTCATCAATTAACCGCCTCATAATATCATATTTAGCCCCTGCAAATCCGTATAAACTAATAATTTTGTTCATCGTCGAAATCAAACTTATTGAACACAGGGGTCACAACGGTTAAATGATTATTGCCATATGAGGAAAATTTTACTAAACACGGCTCTGATTGGAATTTTAGTAATCCTCTCACCCAATCTTCTTTCAGGACAAACCTTTTCGCCCGAAATTGGTGCAAACAATGTTTCCACCTCTCCTCTCCTTACTATCTCCTTCGAACCGGGAACAGAAATTGAATTTGCCTCAAATAAAAACATCTACATAATTAAATCCAGTGATCCAACCAATCCCATCCGTTTTTCAACAGGCTCATTTTTCGGGAGAGACGAAGAACTATCCATCACGGATAACATACTGACCATTGATCTATCCGACTATACTCTGGATGAAGAAATAGAATACTACATCGCGACCGATGAAAATACCATCTTAATCAACGGCAGCTACTGGAACGATTTATATTATGGCAACCCAGACTATCCCTATTGGACCTTTTCCACTACCGGCGGTTCACCTTCTTGGTATGCCGGCTATCCTAATTTGTCTGACCAAAGTCCGACAAGTATCACACTCAATGGGCAGACCAATAAAGAGGGTACCTACTATTATGTAGTTACCGATGATTTCACTCCTCCTTCCGAAGCACAGATAAAAGCTGGTAATAACCAATACGACAATCCGGCTGATATCGCAGGAAACGGAACGATGATCGGTGACACTCCTTTCAGAGAAGAAATTGACATCAACTCCCTATCATACGGAAACATCTATTTTATTCACATCGTTGCTTCGAACGCAACCGACGACAGCGACATAAAAACATGTTCCATTGACCTTATTCCCCCCATCTTAAACATTGTTTCCCCGGAAAACAATGCCAATGATGTTTCAATCTATACCACTATTTCCTTAACCTACTCCGAAAAAATTCTGGGCAGAGAAGGTACCCCTCTGAATCAATCCAACATCACTGATTACATCCAATTGTTAAATGGTGAAAATGAAGTGCCTTACACCTTTTCCATCAGCGGAAACGGAAAAACAATTACCCTCCGGCCAAACGATGCTCTGGAAGACAACACCACCTTTTCTCTGATTTTTCTGAAAAAATTTGAAGACCAATCGGGTAACATACAAACGGAATTATCGAGCACCAAACAGTTTACAACGGAAGATTTAATCATCTGGACCGGAGCGGGTGGCACCGACTGGAGCAACGCCCAGAATTGGGATGATACATTTTACCCCAACGGACACAATGTCCTTATACCTTCGGGTTTGAGCACTTACCCCACCCTCACTTCAGACATGTCCGTTAATAATCTCTACATCGAAGCTGGCGCATCCTTGACCCAAAGCGCTGGCAGCCTAACCATTAACGGAACATTTATTCTTCATTCCACTGCCGACGTCAACGCCTCCTTTATTCCGCAGGGAGATACGCTCATTGTAAATCCCGAAAACGTTATGTTTTATCAAAAGGTTGCCTCTCCAACCCGTAACTATAATTTCGGGGTGCCCGTAATTGGTACCAACAAAAATAACATTGGCATAACCAATTTATTGTACGAATTTCAAAATAGTTCTGGTAGTTACATTCTTAAAGGCGCTGATGAAACATTAATTCCCGGTAAGGGCTATATTTGCCGAAGCGACCAAAATATGATATTTTCGGGCACGCCAGTAACCTGGGACTTTAATCAATCTCTGGTAAGAACCAAGGCCGGCTTGGGGTGGAACTTGGTCTCCAATCCTTACAGCGCGACCCTCGATTTCACAAAGTTAGAGATGGATCTCGAGGAGGTTGCCTACTCATTCTGGATTTGGGACAATATCAATGAAAAATACAATACCTACAATGCCAGTTCAGGCATCGGAATCGGGATCCCCAACAACACTCCCGACATCCCATCCCATCAGGCGTTCTGGATGAAAGTACTGCCCGGGAATAGCACTGTTTCAATTGGATTTAGAACCAGCGCCTTAAAAGACAATTCTACATCGTATCTGAAATCAACATCCAATACCAAATATCCGACTCTTAAGTTGGAATCGCTACTGGAAGGCAAGACCGATGAAACCGCACTGGTCTTTTCCGAGGATGCGATCAATGAAATCGGAGATGCCTATGATACAGATAAAATGTTTACCTCCAGCAAAAAGTTTTGTCAGATCTACACGCTTCAAGAATCACAATCTTTAGCGATTAACGGATTACTACCTTCTCAATCTGAAGTTACCGTTCCGCTGGGCTATAAAATAGATAAATCGGGAAACGTCGAAATAAGAGTTAAAGATAATACCCTTCCTGCCAACGCGAAGGTGTTGCTTGAAGATAAAGTTAAGGATCAAATCATTGATCTTTCGCAGGAAAAATCCTACCAATTTCTTGCAGAAAACACGGGAGTTATCAATAATCGATTTGTACTATATCTATCAGAAACTCAAAACATACCAACCGGAGTTGAAGCTATTTCCGAAATTGGGAAAGACAAAAAATCTGCATTCTACACAAACAATTTTGAAATTATTGCGTATATTGGCTCTTTGAACAACCCAAAGTATAAATTGTTTGATGTGAAGGGACGTTTAATTGATAACGGCCCCCTGAAATCAGAATCAGAAAACAGGATTAAAGTCTCAAGGAAAGGTATGGTAATCCTGGTCGTCGAATCCGACAACGAAAAACTTGAGTTTAAGACTGTTTTCTAAACAAATTGACATTTGTTTAGAATGAAAATAAAGCGCAAAAAGACATACAATTCTCCTGACATTCAACAAATTAAACTGGATCGAGTCATCGCATTGCAGGCGGATTCCGATAAACCATTTCCCCAGCCGGGTGATGACATGTTCAAAACATCCAGTGAATCTTCTTCTACCGATGGTTCCTCTTCTGAAGAAAATACTTTAAAGCAGAATAATTTTGAAGACAATCCCTTCCAACGGTAATAAGGGGGGGGGAGTATTAGGCCGTTAGGTTATTAGGCTAATAGGCCGTTAGGCCGATAGGTTATTAGGTTATTAGGCCAATAGGCTAATAGGCCGTTAGGCCAATAGGTTATTAGGTTATTAGGCCAATAGGCTAATAGGCTAATAGGCCAATAGGTCGATAGGATGTTAGGCTGATATTGCACTAAACAATTTATATCTATTTTATTTCTATCTATATCCTTTTATTATTTCTGATTTAACGTTCGGCTGTCAAGTTGGGGCTACCCGTCCACCATTCCGCCTTTCCACCGTTTCACCATTATTTTCATTATTATCATTTATCCCTACTTTTTATGAACAATGATTATTCGACACCTTCGTCGTCGTTGGTTTTATTGTCCCATCTAAGCTATAAACATGGGAGTTCTTCGGACTCCTTGTCTGATAGCCTATTGGCCTAACCGCCTAGTGGCCTAGTGAATTCAGACCTCTGTCCTCTGTCCTGCCGCTATCCTGATTAATGAAAAAAATCAGCAAAAGAGCCACATCAAACCCCATATTTCACTAACTTTGGGCTGATCAAAATCATATTTCAAAAGTTTGCATTTTTGCAACTTTAGGTTTTCAGATATTATTCATCCACAGCAAAATTTTATGCATTTGATTAACGATGAAGCTTTTAATTTTTATTATATCACCATCTACAGCTTACTTTTTTAAACTCAAAAGAAACAATAATTAACGGATTTATATCATTATTTAAATTATCAGGGAATGAAGAAACACAACTTTTACGCAGGGCCATCCATATTGCCTGAGTATACCATCAAAAACACAGCCGAAGCTGTACTCAATTTTGCAGGGAGCGGCCTGTCGGTCATGGAAGTTTCTCACCGAGGAAAAGAATTTGTGGCTGTCATGGATGAGGCGCAGGCTCTTTTCAAAGAGATTCTGGACATCCCTCAAGGTTACGAAGTTCTATTTTTGGGTGGTGGTGCCAGCACTCAATTCTGTATGGTACCATACAACCTGTTAAACAAGAAAGCCGCATATCTCAACACCGGATCTTGGGCCGCTAAGGCGCAAAAAGAAGCCAAACTATTTGGCGAAGTTGTGGAAGTGGCTTCATCCAAGGATGCCAACTACAACTACATTCCTAAAGGTTATGAGGTTCCGGAAGATGCCGATTATCTTCACATTACTACCAACAACACCATTTACGGAACCGAAATCAAAGAAGACCTGAATGTTAAGGTTCCTTTGGTGGCAGATATGTCGTCCGATATTTTTTCCCGCCCGGTAGATGTTTCCAAATATGCCTTAATTTATGGAGGCGCACAGAAAAATCTGGCACCGGCCGGTGTTGCCTTTGTAATTGTTAAGACGGATATTCTGGGGAAAGTAGACCGTGCCATTCCTACCATGCTGGACTATCGCACCCATGTGGAAAAAGGATCCATGTTCAACACGCCGCCGGTATTGCCTGTATTTGCAGCTCTTCAAACCTTAAAATGGCTGAAACAGCAAGGGGGGGTAGCTGCCATGCAAAAACGCAACCTTGAAAAAGCGGCATTGCTTTACGATGAAATTGATCGCAATAAACTGTTCAAAGCAACGGTGACCAATGCAGAAGATCGATCTCTAATGAATATATGCTTTGTCATGAATGAGGAATATGCTGCCTTGGAAAAAGAGTTTCTGGACTTCGCCACGCAACGTGGCATGATCGGCATCAAAGGCCACAGAAGTGTGGGTGGGTTCAGAGCATCGACCTATAATGCACTGCCTATAGAGAGCGTTAAAGCCTTGGTTGAAACCATGCAAGAATTTGAGAAAAAACATTAACTGTCACGCACCGAATAGAATGATAAATCTTCCTTGTCTTCATTTTTCCAACGTGAAAAATAAGGCAAGGAAGTTTAATCCCTGACTTGGAACAATCAAACGTAAATACGCGGAGATTTTAACCCGGAAAATAGGCATATCCTATTGAATTAACTAAACCATTTAGGAATGAAGAAAATACTTATTGCCACACAAAAGCCATTTGCCCCGGCGGCCATAAATAAAATAAAAGAAATCACCGACCGTGAAGGCTTTGAACTTAGACTATTGGAAAAATACAACTCAACGGAAGAATTAAAAACGGCCGTAGCCGATGTGGACGCCCTTATCGTTCGTTCGGACAAGGTAACCGCAGAAGTGGTTGAAGCTGCCAAAGAGCTCAAAATAGTAGTACGTGCCGGCGCCGGATATGACAATCTTGATTTGGCCGCCTGCAGCGCCAAAGGCGTTGTCGCCATGAACACCCCCGGACAAAATTCCAATGCTGTTGCCGAATTGGCCTTTGGCATGATGATTTTCCAGGCCCGGAACAAATTCAATGGTACCGCAGGAACCGAACTGCGCGGAAAAAAATTGGGTATCCATGCTTATGGAAATGTGGGAATGTATGTCGCTAAAATTGCTAAAGGGTTTGGTATGGAAGTCTATGCTTTCGATCCCTTTGTGTCGGCCGAAAAAATTAAGGCGGATGGCATTACCCCCGTGACTTCCGTCGAAGAATTATACCGTACTTGTCAATATGTATCATTGCATATTCCGGCCAATGATCAAACCAAAAAATCGATCAACGCCACTCTGCTGGAACAAATGCCAAAGGGTGCTGTTTTGGTGAATACTGCCCGCAAGGAAGTTATAGATGAAGAGAGTCTGGCACAACTCATGGAGAAACGGGACGACTTGGCCTATATTTCAGACATCGCACCCGATATCAGGTCTGTCTTTGAAGAAAAATTCAGCAATCGCTGCTTCTTTACCCCTAAAAAAATGGGCGCTCAAACCGCAGAAGCCAACATCAACGCAGGGGTAGCTGCTGCCACGCAAATTATTAAGTACTTTAAGAACGGAGACGAAACGTTCAGACTTAACAAATAAAACTTATCCATATGACCATTGTAAAACCGTTCAAGGGTCTTCGTCCCCCCAAAGCAATTGCGGCCGAACTTTCCTGTCTTCCCTATGATGTCATGAATCGGCGAGAAGCTTCCGAAATGGCCAAAGGAAAAGAGCATTCTTTATTGCATATTACCCGCGCAGAAATTGACTGTCCTCCCGATGTGGATATCCATTCCGAAACGGTATATCAAAAATCGGCGCAGAACTACCGCAAATTTAAGCAAGAGGGTTGGTTGGTGCAGGATGAAGAACCCCGCTATTATATCTATGCCCAGACGATGAATGGCCATACCCAATACGGGATTGTAGGCTGTGCTGCCTGTTCCGATTATGAAGATGGCATTATCAAAAAACATGAGCTGACCCGCCCCGACAAGGAAGAAGACCGCATGGTACACATTCGCACCAACAATGCCAATCTGGAGCCGGTATTTTTCAGTTATAAAGCTGTGCCGGAAATCGATGCAATCGTTGAAAACATCGTTGAGAACCAGAAACCGGAATATGATTTCACTTCCGAAGAAGATGGTTTTGGTCACCATTTCTGGGTGGTCCGCGATGCCGAGACCAACCAAAAGCTTGAGAAACTGTTTGCCACCAAAGTTCCCTGCACCTATGTGGCCGACGGTCATCACCGCACGGCTGCCGCTGCACGTGTCGGCATAGAAAAAAAAGCCAACAATCCCCATCATACCGGAAATGAAGAATATAATTTCTTCATGGCCGTCCATTTCCCCGACAACCAACTTCAGATAATTGACTACAACAGAGTCGTAAAGGACCTGAACGGGCTGTCGGAAAAGGCCTTCTTGGAAGAGCTCACCAAGGTTTTTGACGTGTCGGAAACGGGATCACAGGTATATAAACCTACCCAGCTGCATGAATTCAGCATGTATCTTGATGGTAAATGGTACAAACTGAAGGCAAAGGAGGGTACCTTTGATGATCAGGACCCTATTGGTGTTCTGGACGTGAGTATTTTGTCGCATCATGTTCTTGACAACATCTTGGGGATAAAAGACCTGAGAACTTCCAAACGAATCGACTTCGTAGGCGGAATACGGGGCTTAAAAGAGCTTCAAGACAGAGTTGATTCGGGCGAGATGAAAGTGGCCTTTGCCCTCTATCCGGTATCCATGCAACAACTAATTAATATTGCAGATACAGGAAATATTATGCCGCCCAAAACCACCTGGTTTGAACCAAAATTGCGATCAGGATTGGTCATTCACGAACTGTGATCAGGTTATGGAAGCAAAAATTGACCGACATTTGAAAAAACACTTTTTGCCTCAATGCAATTAAAGCCATAGTTGGTCCATACCGTAGATTAGACGATAGCACGAACAATATTTTTCGTAAATTTGTGCCATTGCAATGATCGGCAATTCTTGCTTCACTTTTATAAATATTGAATCGCCGGTTTGACATTGGTTAACTTCTAACACAACAAACATGTCTTCAGTGCGTCAAAACCTGACAAAATTTAAAGAAGAATTACCACCGCATGTCGCATTAGTTGCGGTTTCCAAGACCAAACCCTCGGAAATGATCTTGGAAGCATACGACGCCGGCCATCGCATATTTGGTGAAAACAAAGTGCAGGAGATGACCCGGAAATTCGATCAGCTGCCTAAAGATATATCCTGGCATATGATTGGTCATCTTCAGCGTAATAAAGTCAAATATATTGCTCCTTTTGTTTCCCTCATACATGGAGTAGACAGCATCAAACTGTTGAAAACAATCAATAAGGAGGGACAAAAAAACAACCGCATCATTCCCTGCCTGTTACAAATTCACATTGCCAAAGAAGAAACCAAATACGGACTGGGAAAAGAAGAGCTTCTTGATATCGTTGATGGCAACACGTTGAAAGACCTTAAAAACATCTCCATTCGGGGCCTTATGGGAATGGCAACCAACACCGATGACAGGGAAAAAGTACGGTCCGAATTTCGCGCCTTGAAAAGGCTGTTCGACAAATTAAAAAATGGATATTTCAAGGAAAATGATCAGTTCAGCATTTTAAGTATGGGAATGTCCGGCGATTACCGAATTGCGGTAGAAGAAGGAAGTAATATGGTAAGAATTGGAAGCGCCATTTTTGGCCAACGGAATTATCACTAAATGGCTCTCAGCATTGAAACTTCCAAGCTTTTAATTATATTTGTTTCTCAACAAAAACAGAATGGAAGCATTACAACGGTTTCCGGCAACCACCCTCAAAATGGGTAATTGGGCAAAAAACCGCTGTTCCAATTGACACATAATTTATGACCTATTCCCCTGCCTCAGTGCGAGGAAAACGGTTGATAAAAGAATATAACGACATAAAGATAAAACGATTATTCATAAAATAAATAACATTAATTCCATGGCAAATTTAAAGACCACTTATCTGGGCTTGGAACTAAAAAACCCGATTATTGTCAGTAGTTCAGGACTAACCAATAGTATTGAAAAAATAAAACACTTGGAGGAAGCAGGTGCCGGTGCAGTGGTATTGAAATCATTGTTTGAAGAGCAAATCAATCATGAAATCAATCACCAGATCAGCAGTGGCCATGGTTTTGACTATCCCGAAGCCATGGATTACATTCGGGAGTACAGTCGGGAACATTCCGTAAGCGCCTATTTGCAACTGATCAGGGATGCAAAGGCGGCTGTTAAGATTCCCGTTATTGCCAGCATCAATTGTTTTTCAGCCGATGAATGGGTTAATTTTGCGCAAGAGATCCAAAATGCCGGTGCAGATGCCCTGGAATTGAATGTATTTCGTATCAATACGGATAAAAACAGCGAGTCGGCCGACTACGAACAGCTTTATTACCATATCGCTGAAAACGTCAGCAAGGTAGTAACCATCCCTGTAGCCATGAAAATTGGACCCTATTTTTCCAATCTGGTTGGGGTCGTCAACCGAATATCCGTTTCAGGAATAAAAGGAGTAGTTCTTTTTAACCGCTTTTACGAACCGGATATAGACATCAATACCCTACAACTCAAATCGGCCGAAGTATTTAGCACGCCTGCCGACATTCGCCAATCGTTGAGATGGGTTGCCATCACCAGTTCCAAAATCAAAAATATAGACATTGCAGCATCAACAGGCATCCACGACGGGTCCGCCGCCATTAAACAGATATTGGCTGGTGCGCAAGCCGTTCAGGTTTGTTCGGCCATATACAAAAACGGCCCATCGGTAATTAGCCGAATCATCGAATTTGTGGAGAAATGGATGAATGACAAAAATTTTGACACCATTGATGCTTTCAGAGGCAAAATGAACTATGGCAACATAAAGAATCCTGTCTTGTATGAACGCGCACAATTCATGAAGTATTTTTCAAACTTTGAATGAAGTTCCTTTTTTGAACATGCAACCGAGAAGGTTATCTTAGGGCATTTTCCGGACATTACACATCTGATGAGCCATTAAGGTTTGAAATTCAGAGTTATTTGTTTTATATTGTAACATCCTGACTGCCGCAAGGAATAAAAGAATTGCTTAGGGCGAAATCGTCTTCTGCAATAGAAAATCTTCCCATTGGGCACAGGAATAATTGTCAAAAAAGTCCGAAATATAAGGGAATAAAAATGCATCCCGTTTGTTTAAACTGACCCATTAAACAACAGCATGCAATCACTGATGTTCGGATGCCAAATTAAGATAATTTCATACACATGAAGCATTATTACCAATTTAGATGGTCGTTAAGTAGCAGAATACTAACACTGATACTTTTAATATTCTCCTTTGCTTGTCATTCGGGAAAAGAGAAAAAAGAATCCAATAATTCAGAGAAGGAAATCATTGAAACAGCTGCCATTCAAAAACAGCTGGAAGATGGTTTCCAAAAATCCAAACTTATTTTTTATTCTCTGCCCTCTCCGTTAGAAACCTCCATGCTTATCAAAAAAGCCGGAGCCGATTTTAATGTAACACTATTGAACCCACCGGAAAACCTTTCGAAATACCAAACCAATTATAAAATGGCCCTAAATCTGGGTATTTATAGTGCCGACCTTAGTTATGCCACGCTGTTTGACCAATCTGAAACCACCATCGAATATATGGGTGTTGCTCGAAAATTGGCCGACGAATTAGGCATTTTAGGCGCAGTTGATGAGGAAACCATTAAGAAGCTGGAGGAGAATATGAACAACCGGGAAGTTGTCATGGATATTATTTCCGAATCTTATATGAATGCTAATGCCTACCTCTCGGACAACAACAGAGCAGCAGTCTCGGTGATGGTCCTTGCCGGTGGATGGATTGAGGGACTCTATCTGGCGACTTCCCTCACCAATGGTTCCGTGGAAGAAAACAAAAACCTGGTAGAACGCATCCTTTACCAAAAACTCTCACTGGAAACGTTGCTAAGCATGCTGGACACCTACGCTACACACCCCGATGTGGCGAAATTAATAGCTCAATTCGAAGATCTGAAAGAGGTATTCAACAAAGTAACCATTGTGAATACCTCTCCGATAGAAGCAGAGACCGATACATTACGCAGAATGACCATCATCCGCGCCGGCAGCGAAATCGATATTAATCCCAATGATTTTGCGCTTCTATGTAAGAAAATTGAAGAAATGAGATCCGATTTTGTATCCTGAAAATGTCCGGAAAAACGACTTACAAACCATGCCAAAAAGTATCGCCACGCATCTGTCGGGGCGCAATAGTCATAGCGATTGGGTTCATTTTGTTGTTTCCGTCTATTGCCAACGCCCAATGCTCCGGTTTTGCTCGTGCCGTTTCCAAACCTGAATTGTCGCCATATATTCACGACGGTAATTTAAACGCAACCATTCTGGGAGAGGGAGAAACCATCATTTTAAGAAAAACCGTCTTTAAAGGACAAAAATACCGGCTGCTAGTAAAAGGCGTTCCTGATTTGCCTCCAATTAGATTCAGAGTCCTATATCTAGACCAGGAATTGTTTGATAATGCAAACCATGATTTTGCCTCGAAATGGGACTTTACAGCAGAAGTAACCCGCACCATTTCTGTTGAGGTAACCATTCAGGAAGATGATGATCCGGATACATTAAAAGGTGGCTGCGTGGCAGTATTAATTGGCATCGACCCCAACTGACAAGTAGGGCGCAAGGTATCGGGCGGTGTATCCATCGTCATTTTTCACCATTTCTTCCGGCTTACCCGCAAAAACAATGTTTCCACCATTGTTGCCGCCTTCCGGGCCAAGATCTGTAATCCAATCGGCTGATTTAATAATATCCATGTTGTGTTCCACCACAATAATGGAATGTCCCTTTTCTATTAATGCCTGAAATGCTTTCAAAAGTTTCTTTATGTCATGAAAGTGAAGCCCGGTGGTGGGCTCGTCAAAAATAAACAGTGTTGGTTCTGTTTTCTCCAGTGCCAAAAATGACGCAAGCTTAACTCGTTGACTTTCTCCCCCACTCAACGTACTCGACGACTGGCCTAAACGAACATACCCAAGTCCCACATCCGATAATGGTTGGAGCTTATGGACAATTCTTTTTTCGGTGTTTCCGGCTCCTTCCGAAAAGAATTTGATACTTTGATCAACGGTCATCTCCAGAATGTCGTATATATTTTTACCCCGATAGGTAACCTCAAGAATTTCCGGCTTGAAACGTTTACCATGGCAACTTTCACAAGAAAGAACAATATCTGCCATAAACTGCATCTCTATTTTGATGGTACCTTCTCCCTGGCACTCTTCACATCGTCCGCCATCCACATTAAACGAAAAATGAGCAGGTTTAAAACCGTTAATCTTGGCTGCCTGCTGATCGGCCATGAGCTTTCGGATTTCATCATATGCTTTCAGATAAGTGGCAGGATTCGACCTTGAAGACTTGCCTATAGGATTTTGATCCACAAATTCCACGTCGGCAATAGCTTGGGTATCCCCTGTCAGCAGATCAAAATCACCCGTTTTGTCAGCATATCCGCCTTTAATTTTTTTCAAGGCAGGATACAAGATTTTCCGGACCAAAGAAGACTTACCTGAGCCACTGACTCCTGTGATAACATGCAAAACATTAAGCGGAAATTTGACATTAATATTTTTGAGATTGTTTTCCCGTGCCCCCAAAACCTCAAGCGACAGGTTCCATGACCGCCTGGAGGTGGGTACCTCTATCTTTCGTATCCCTGTGAGGTATTGCGTGGTTAAACTATCCGGCGACTGCTTCAACGCTCTGAAATCGCCTTGAAAAACCACTTCTCCCCCATGTTGCCCGGCACCGGGACCTATATCTATAATCTCATCTCCTGCCCGAATAAGTTCTTCATCATGTTCTACCACCACAACAGTGTTGCCAAGGGCTTTCAGATGTTTAAGCACATTTATCAGAAGATTGGTATCCCGGGGATGAAGGCCGATACTGGGCTCATCCAATATATATAAGGATCCCACCAAACTACTCCCCAACGATGTTGCCAGGTTGATTCGCTGGCTTTCTCCGCCCGATAGAGTAGATGAGAGTCGGTTCAAGGTAAGATACCCCAGCCCGACATTATTCAGAAAATGTAATCGTGAATTAATTTCTGTCAGGAGCCTTTGTGCCACCTTCTTTTCATGGTTGTTTAATGTAAGATTCTCAAAAAACTCCGCAAGCTCTGTAACCGGCATCAATACCAGCTCGTGAATGCTTTTTCCTCCAACCTTAACATACATTGCTTCCTTTTTCAACCGTGTGCCATTACAATCCCTACAAACCGTTTTTCCACGATATCGGGAAAGCATCACTCGGTACTGAATCTTATATTGCTTGGATTCAAGATGCTTAAAAAACTCATCCAAACCATGAAAATAGGGATTCCCTGTCCATAACAGCCGTCTCTGCTCCGGCGTCAGCTGGTAGTAGGGTTTGTGAACGGGAAAGTCGAATTTATGAGCATTTCGTATCAATAATTTTTTCCATTCACCCATTTTTTCACCTCGCCAGCACGCGATGGCGTCATCGTAAACCGATAGGTTCTTATTCGGGATAACCAGGTCTTCATCAATGCCTATTACATTGCCAAAGCCTTCACAGGTTGGACAGGCCCCCATGGGATTGTTGAACGAAAAAGTATGTTCGGTAGGTTCTTCAAAGGTTATTCCATCTGCCTCAAAGCGGTTGGAAAATGAAAATGCCTTAATCTCACTTCCTTCAAAGACTTTTATTAAACACTCACCTCTTCCCTCATAAAAGGCTGTTTGAACGGAATCCGCTACCCTGGAATTGGTATCCTCATCCTTTTTATTGACACTAACCCGGTCAATCACCAAGTTAAGCTCCTTACAATGATCCAGTGCGTCATCATCCTTTAAAAGGTCTTCAATACGAATAAACTGACCGTCCGACTCGACTCTACTAAATCCTTGCTGCAACAATACTTGCAGATGTTCCCGGCAGGTTCGGCTTTCCGGCAATGCGACACGTGCCATAATCGCCATCTTAGTCCCATCCTCATAACTATTTATAAAATCAAGGACATCACCGGTATGATGTTTCTTTACTTCCTTACCGGAAACAGGAGAAAAGGTCTTACCAATCCTTGCGAATAAGAGTTTAAGGTAGTCATAAATCTCTGTAGAGGTCCCTACTGTGGACCTGGGATTTCTGGTATTCACCTTTTGCTCAATGGCGATGGCCGGTGGAATACCCTTAATGTAATCCACTTCCGGTTTGTCGAGTCGCCCAAGAAACTGACGAGCATAGGAACTCAGACTCTCAACATAGCGTCGCTGCCCTTCGGCATACAAAGTGTCAAAAGCAAGTGAACTTTTTCCTGAGCCTGAAACACCTGTTATGATAACAAATTTATTGCGCGGAATATCAAGAGATATGTTTTTTAAATTGTGAACACGAGCTCCTTTTATAGAGATATATTTGGAAGTATTGACTTTTGTTTTACCCATTGTCTTTCGATCAAAATTGACCAGCAAAGATACCAAAAGATGAGAGTAATTACATTATTCTCTTCTGATTTTCCCACTACCGGTCATTGCAAAAGGTCCTTTTGCAACAATGTCTCTGGGGGCATGATAAGGGGGCAGAACCGATTTGATGCGATTTAATAGATCAGGAATATTATCCGGTTTTTTTTCAACCACCAGAATTATTTCCTGCCCTAACGATGGATGTGGACGGGAAGAGATATAAAATGGCCGATCAATTATTTCCGAAAGACGTTTTTCTATCTCTTCCGGAGAGACTTTTATACCTCCGGTGTTAATCAAATTATCTATTCTCCCAATAATTCTAAACGTACCATCCGCTCTCACTTCCGCAAGATCATTGGTTACAAGAGGTCTACGGGTAATCCCTCTGACATTGACCACCAAACAGTTGCGCTCATCCGTTGATACTGCAACATTTTTGAGCGGTGTAAAAAAGTCTTCTACCACAGTCCCATTCAAAAGCTTTAAGGCTATGTGCGATAATGTTTCGGTCATTCCATAGGTTTCCCAAGCCCTAAAAGGTTGATGTTTCAGCCTCCGAACCAGATCCTGTCCGACTCCACTCCCCCCCAGGATGACCTTTTTCAGCAAATGCAGCGGTGACTTATCATCAGAAAGTTCATTCATCATTTGCATGGGGGTCATAGCTGAAAAATCGGCTGATTTTGTGAGGTGAACCAAGGGTTTACCACAAACAGGAATGGGTAACAGATTTAACCTCCCGGCAAAAGCACGTACAATCATCATTTTGCCTGCAATGAATTCGGCAGGCAGACAAAGTAGTGCCGACATTCCGTTGTGCAGTCCGAAAAACTCAATGGTATTAAATGCCGATTGCAGCATAGCGTTCTTTTTGACCCGCATCTGTTTGGGAGTCCCGGTGGAACCCGATGTTTGAACAATGACCGAATCTTGGTCATTCAGCCATTCTATAATAAATTGATACATGGCTCTCTCCCAATGTTCAATATGGCTGTCAATCAGCTTTTCCCGACACAACAGCATCAATTGCTCGGCCTCATAGGTCTGGCCATTCAATGTAAGTTGCCTGAATTTTCGGAAATTTAAAGACCTCATCTTGCCGACCTCCACAAATACCCGTTTTTAATAAATAAAGGAGCTGAGACATTGTTGGAAAAAACCTGGCCGGTCCCCAACCCTTGCGGCATGGGATTGTTGAGGGTAAAGGTCCACTGTGCAATAGCATTCAGACCAATATTACTTTCAAGCGCAGAGGTGACCCACCACCCGATATTATTTTTCTCAGCCACCTCGATCCACTCCCGGGAGGCTTTAAACCCACCTGTCAGACTGGGCTTAAGAATTAAATACTGAGGCCTAATGGTCGCCGCAAGTTTTTTCTTTTCCTCAAGGGTATTAACTCCAATAAGTTCCTCATCAAGCGCAATGGGTATTGGTGTCGACTCACATAAACGAGCCATCTCCTGCCATTGCCCAGCCTTTATGGGTTGTTCAATGGAATGAACATCCAGCCGTGCCAACCGTTCCAAAACATTTGGGGCCTGCGACGGCGAAAATGCCCCATTGGCATCGACACGCAATTCCAAATAATCTTTTGAAAAACGATTTCTAAGTTGTTGAAGAACGGTAAACTCCGCTTCAAAATCCAATGCACCTATTTTCAGCTTCAGACAGGAAAAACCAGAACTCAATTTATCCTCTATTTGACGCAACATATCCTCAACCCCACCCATCCAAATTAGGCCATTGATCGGAATGCCGACCTCTCCCCGCGTGAAGGATGAGGGGTAGAGCAGACGCTTGCCTCCGGTCTTCAGATCCATCAGGGCGGTTTCAACAGAAAATCTCAGTGCAGGCCAGCGGATTAACGTCTCATGATAATCTTCTTGTAAAGTGTCAATATTTTCGCAAACAAAAGCTATTTTCTCTTCGATCCCCGGTAAGTCATCGGGACTAAGATTAGGGATAAGAGAACATTCACCAACCCCTTTCACCGCCGGCAAAGAACTATCATAAACCGTAATAAACCAGCTAGGTTTTTCGGTAAGAACACCTCGGGAGGTCCCTCCCGGCTTTTTGAAAATCAACTTATAGGGTTTCAACTCAGCTTTTAGCATAACTATTTAAATAAGAAAAGACCCTATCCCATAAAGAACTACCATAAGCAGAGTACCCAAAGAGAGATTACGCAACTGCTTATCCAGACCGGCCAAAGGTGCTTTAAAACGAAAAACTGCAATGGCATTAAAAACGAACAAGGGAAACGCTAAAATGACCAACCAAGCACCCGTATTGGCCTGTTCATAATTGAGAAGCCACACAATAAATGCGCCCCATCCCAACAGCAACAGCGCTAAATGATAAAAGGCAGCCATTTTTCGGCCCATCATCACCGGCAATGTCTTTTTCCCTGACTTGTCATCACTTTGAATATCCCGAATATTGTTGAGGTTAAGCACCCCCGTACTAAAAGCACCAATAGAAAAGGCAGGTAGCAAGACAGACCAATTCCAGATCCCGGCATGCAAATAATAGGTCCCGCCGACTCCCAACAGTCCGAAAAAAACAAAAACAAAAAAATCACCTAAGCCCCGATATCCATAAGGGTTTTTTCCTACCGTGTATCTTATCGCTGCAACCAAGGCCGATATCCCCAAGAAAAAGAAAAGCAATAAAACCATCAGCTGATCCTTCAAAGCATTAAAGATAAGCGTCACACCGGAAATGAGTGCCAAAACAGACGTGAAAATAATCGCCCGTTTCATTTGCCTAAGGGTAATTACGCCTTGTTGAATCATCCGTTGCGGCCCTTGTCTTTCGGCGTTATCGGCACCCGACACGGCATCCCCGTAATCGTTGGCCAAATTGGAGAGAATTTGAAGAAATAGAGTGGTTAGGGAAGCCCACACCAACACAGACAGTTTAAAACATCCCTGTCCTGACGCCAGGAGAGAGCCCATAAAGATAGTGGATAATGCCAAGGGCAAGGTTCTCAATCGCAATGAAACGATCCATGCTCTAATATTAAATGTCATCGGATTCTTAGTTTTGAAAGTTGAAGCAAAATTAACCATTTTTGAACGATTATACTTAGGCCGGCAGAAGTTTCGCATTCTCAGCCGCTTTTGTCCATGCCTCAATATTTCAATATATCTTTCAGCTTCAGAATTCTTTGCATGTTATAGGTCTATTGGAATTTATCAACAAAACCACATAAATTAAGAGCGGGAATAGGGGTTTATTGAAATAAATGTGTCATATTAATGATTGATAGTAACTTTAAGGAAAGAGGAAGAACGCTTTAGACAGAAATCTTGAATTGCATGAAAAAAGCACCAACGGGAAAAGAAATTTTCAGGCGCATCGCAAGAGGTGACGAACAGGTTTTCGAACAGCTGTTTCGTTCGCAGTATGCCCGTTTGGTTGTGTTTGCCATGCGGTTCATTCCTGATCGGATGGAAGCAGAAAACATCGTTCAAATGGTGTTTATCAAGTTATGGGAAAAACGAAAAGAACTAAAAATTGAGTCGCTCAACGCTTATTTAATGATGGTCGTTCGTAACCAGTGTCTGAATGAACTAAGAAGATTCCGAAATCATTTATCGGTGGATGATCTTTTTCAATTACCTATCATTGATGATCATGAAGCAGAAAGAGACGAAGAGTTGCTGGAGAAAATCTATACGACCATAAATGCCATGCCGCCTCAACGTCAAAAAATATTCAAAATGAGTCGACTCGAAGGCATGAAATACAAAGAAATAGCAGAAACCCTGGGTATCTCCCATAAAACGGTGGAAGCCCAAATGGGGAAAGCACTAAAAACGCTTCGTGAAGCGTTTAAACCAACAACCAAGCTATTGGATCGGGAATAGATTTTGTTTAGAGTGATTGTCAAGATTTAACCAAACAAAAGAAAAACAGACGGAAATAATGACAGAAAACAGACAAAATATTGACTGGGAATTGGCGGCAAAGATCCTTGGCGGGGAAGCGGATGAAATTGATCATGGCTTGTTTGAAAAATGGCTAAATGAATCGTCAGCCAACCGTGAAGAATGGCGTAAAATAAAGGACAGCTGGAAATTGGGCAATGAATCATTGATCCTAAAATCCATTGACACATCCACCGCCTGGCATCGTGTTCAAGGCTTTACCCTCAAGACACCAACTTCCCCCAAACACCACTCAGCAGTCTCCGCAAAAAAATGGCTCCCCATTGCTGCGTCGATAGCATTGCTTTTGGGGCTTATCTGGTGGTGGCTGCCGGATCATAAGACAACGTCTTCACTCATCGTGTCCAACAGTCCTCGTGAAGAGATGATCTTAAATGATGGCAGTAGGGTCACACTAAATACCGGTTCTAAATTCATCTGTGATCAACCGTTTAAGAAAGATCAAAGGGTGGTTGAGTTGGATGGCGAAGGTTATTTCCAAATTAAAGGCAATAGGGAATGGCCATTCATAATCCACGCCGGCGAAGTCACAATTAAAGTTACGGGAACCCGATTTAATGTACGGGCTTATCCCAACCTGAACATCACGGAAGTGGCTGTAATAGCAGGAACCGTAGAAGTTTCAGCGGACAGGGACACCCCCGCCCAACAATTAAAGGCCGGACAAACGGCACTCTTCGATAAAATTACCGGGGAATTAAAAATTGAGTCAACCACCGATCCCAATATACTGGCATGGTTGACCGGCAAAATAAGTTTTTATGAAACCCCATTGTCGGAAGTTGCTAAAACATTGGAACGAATTTATAACGTCACCATCCAAATCTCGGATACCACACTATATGATGAGAAACTTACGGCACGCTTCAGCAACAATTCACTGGATTTTGTTCTTGATGTGGTTTGTGTTACATTTAATCTAAACTTTAAAAAAGAAGGAAATACCATATTTTTATCCGAGAAGGAATTCTAACAATAATTAATCGGATTCATTCCTAAAATGGAATTATAAAGAATGCAACCTGCAAAAAACAAAACCAGCCGGAGGATCTTTTATCCCCCGGTTAATGGACTCAGTTTTTTACGAAGATGGTAATAATATGATTAAATACCATTCCGTACATACCGCCAATTCATACAGGTCGATTCTGTTTAGAACCTTTTTTTCATTATTTTTAATATTGGTGGGCGGGAAATATTATAGCTATTCCCAGGAGAAAGAAAATGTTCTGGACCGAAGGTATTCCTTCTCCTATGGCACGATACCCGTATCCGCATTTTTTGACTCTCTTTCTGTCAATTTTGGCCTATCCTTTTCCTATGATGCCTCAGTCATAAAAGGCGACAGTCTTATTTTTGCCGACGCCAAATCCGTACGTTTGGATGAATGGCTGTTGAACTGCCTGAAAAATGATCAGATCCGTCTACATCTTCGAGAACGTCAAGTGATACTCTCCTATGATCCTTTTAGACTGCCGGACGAGACGATTCACATCGAAGGCACCGTGAGGGATGGACGACATAACCACCCCATGGAAATGGTCAACATTGGTATACAAGGAAAAACTATAGGTACGGCCACCAACCGTGAAGGACGTTTCAGCGTGCGCCTCCCCCGCCAATACATCGGAGAAAAACTTGTCTTTTCGAATCTGGGATATCTTCAAAAGTCCATCCCCATACCAGCCGGTGATACTCTGGTACAAATTACCCTTCACGAAACTTCGATTCGTCTTCCTGAGGTGCTGGTGAGATTTATTAATCCGGACCGGATCATGGAAGAGGTTTCCCGACAAAAAAAGGTCAATTACCCCACAACGCCACTACTGCTATCGGCCTTTTTCCGCGAAAGCATACAGCAAGACAACGCCTATGTAGATGTTACAGAAGCAGTAATAGAGATCTACAAACCCCCTTACGACCACGACTTTGATCTGGAACGGGTACGATTTATTAAAGGCCGAAAAGGAGAATCGGAAAGCCTTATGAAAATGATTGACTTTAAACTACAGGGGGGCCCTTACCTCTTCAGCAGAGTGGATATCGTCCGTCAGGGAGGTTTTTTGCCACATCAGGAAGGCAATTCCAAATATCGATATTTTTTCCAAGGCATGGATTATGAACAGGGTCGCAATGTCTTTGTCGTAGCTTTTGAACCGATTAATGATAATGGAGAATTACTATACCAGGGGGAAATAAGGATAGATGAAAAAACTTTCGCAGTCATAAGTGCCAACTTTGAAATGACCCGAAAAACCATTCGTAAAAGCAGAGAGTACTTAATCCGCAAGGACAGCCGGAGATACAGAGCAAGACCCTACTTCGCGCGCTACCATATCGACTACAGACCCTGGAAAGACAAATGGATTTTGAACAGTATCAGAGGGGAACTGAGCATGAAGATTATTGATCGAAAAAAGCGAGTAAAAACCGTTTTTAATACGGTATCGGAAATGTTGATTACCGACCTGCAACCCGGACAAAAAAAAGACCTCAGGTGGTCCGAGTCTTTCAAGGAGAATTATATTTTATCTGACCAAATCGAAATCTACGATCCCAACTTCTGGTCAAAGTACAACATCATCCGTCCGGATGAATCCATCAAAAAAATATTTCAAGAAAACGCTGACGATATCAATGCCAACAAATAACAAACCCAGCCGGAAAACTCTTGAATAAAAGTTTACCGGCCAGTTTCGACGATTGTTGTTTTAAAACCAAATTATCTATTCAGGCACAATGTTGCTGCAGATAGTTGATCGTTGACCCCACAGAATCCAACTTGGGCAGTTCTTCATTTTTAACCTCAACCTTAAAACGTGTTTCCAGATAGAACAGGAAGCAGGTCATATCAATCTCATCCATAAACAAATCTTCTTTTAAAGAAGCCTTCTCGTCAATGACTTCACGAGGAATACCAGTTTGCCTGAAAACCTTGTAAAGGTTACGTCTTATTTCTTTTGCATTCATAATCCTACACTCATTTTAAGATGGTTTATCTATATGACAATGCAAAAGAAGGATACACGTATAAAAACCTCAACTTTTTTTAAACAGACAAACTCATGTTGCGCTCTTCCATCATCTTACGAATGTTAATCAAAGCATAACGCATTCGTCCCAAGGCAGTATTAATACTAACATTTGTTTCTTCAGCAATTTCTTTAAAAGAAAGGCCAAAGTAATGTCGTAGTTTTACCACTTCCTTTTGGGAATTAGGAAGCATTTCCACCAGTGAAGCCACTTCCGAAAGCATCTGCTCGTAGACCAGTTTGTCTTCAATAGTATAATCCGAAAACATAGGATTGTTGAAAATATCAAATGAATACTGATCATTCGATACTACTTTCTGGCTTTTCTTCTTTCGGAAATAATCGATCACAAGATTGTGCGCTATGCGCATAACCCAAGATAAAAACCGTCCGTTTTCAGCATATTTGCCCGATCGGAGGGAATGAATCACCTTAACAAAAACATCCTGGAAAATATCCTCTGCCAGATCACGTTGTCGAACCATCAAAAAAATAAATGAATATATTTGCTGATGGTGACGCTCAATCAGTAAATCAATACATCTGGCATCGCCTGAGATAAACTTTTTTACAAGCTCTTCATCAGACAGCAATTTCAGATCTGTCATAATCAATAGTTTAGAATTAGCTTGTAAAAATGTTCAATAGGCTTTTAATTTGAAGGTTAATAAATAATTTTTCACTTAAATCGAAACGAAATAACAAAAAAATAAACAATTCTCCAAACCTCAATCATTTTTTCAAAATGCCTTGGCTCTTCAAAACTAAGGTAAAAGCAGCGTTTTAACGGAGCTCCTCAAGATATTTCAAACTCTAATTTTGATTGATTCTTTTGTTGATATGTTTGATTTGTCTGCCAATCTCTTTTATGAGCTTTTCCTTTAGTTGATTGTAGTTTTCCTCTTGTTCTTTAAAGGCTTTTTCGGTTTTTTTGGCCAGCTCATACAAGCCGGAAGCTTCCATCGTGCCCACGATCCCTTTAAGAGAATGGAATACCCGAGCCAATTCCTCTTGCTCATTCTTTTCCGTCAATTGATGAATTCTTTCCCGGAAATCAGCATAATCATGACAGAAGCCTTTCAGCAACCTGCTGTACAAATCCGACCGGCCTCCCATACGCCGGATCCCGGCTTGAACATCGATCCCTTCTATTTTAGGAAATTTGTATTCCCTCCCTTTTTCCGAATGGTTTAAGGCCTTCCCAAAATTGTCCGGCTCACCAAAAACCAATCGATAGATCACCCTGAACAGATCATCCGGATCGATCGGTTTACCTACTAATCCGGCCATTCCTGCCTGCAAACATTGTGCTTCCACATCGCCTAATGCTTCAGCGGTCATAGCCACCACCGGCACCTCTTTCCATCCTTCAATTCTCTTTATCCTTCGGGTTGCCGTATAGCCATTCATCCCCGGCATATGAATATCCATTAATATTAAATCATATGGACATTTACTTTTATGCTGGTTCGCCAATTCAAGGGCCTCTTGACCGTTAACCGCCAAATCGGTAGAGATATTGGCCATAGCCAGCAACTCCACCGTCAACTGACGATTGGTCTCATTATCTTCCACCATCAACAGCTTCAATGGCCGCTGCTGAGTCAAATAGTCGCGGTAATTTTTTCCTTTTTGTTGAGATTCCAGATCTAATGTTTCACTACCTCCCATCGCATCCATTAACCCATCAAAAAGAATCGAATAATTAACCGGTTTGTGCATCACCACAAACGAAAGACCGGCCTCCTTCCATCGTTGCCGAAAGTCAGATTCATGAAACGGTGACGACATAATCACCAAATGATCAAAACGATCACTATATTTTTTAAGATCTTCAAGTGCCTGTTCTCTATTATGCGCCACAAGCAGCCAATCCACAAAAAGAAGCCACAAGGGCCCATCGGGGTTGATCTCCCGAAGCCGGTCTATTAGCGTTTGATAAGAACAGGTTCGAATCACTTTAAAGCCAAAATCACTGAGCATGCCTTTGACACTCAAGGCCGTTTTTTCATTATGGCAAGCAATCATAGCATCATCGCCTGCCACTTCAAAGGCATGACGCATTTGATCCTTTTTTTGGATAAGTTGCCTGTCGATAGAAACGGTAAAGAAAAAGGTACTTCCTTTGCCATACTCGCTATCCACCCAAATTTCACCGTCCATCATATGGGTAAGCCGTTTGCAAATGGCCAATCCCAGACCTGAACCGCCATATTTACGCGTTGTAGAAACATCGGCCTGCGAAAAGGCTTTGAAGAGATTATTCTTCTGTTCCTCTTTCAGTCCGATACCGGTATCCTCGACGGCGAATAACAGTTCCGTTTTTTCATTGTTCACAGACTTGACCCTGATTTTTACATTAACAAAACCCTTGTCGGTGAATTTAACAGCATTATTCACCAGGTTAACCAGGATCTGTTCTAGGCGCAAAGGATCTCCAACCAAACTTAAAGGTACATCCGCGGCAATATCAAAAACCAGCTCGAGTTTTTTTTCATTGGCCCTAAAGAGCACCATATCTGCCAGGTTTTGAAGAACCTGCTCAAGATCGAAATCAATGTATTCCAATTCCAGACGACCGGCTTCAATTTTGGAAAAATCCAGAATGTCGTTGATAATCCCCAACAGAGAGCGGGATGAGGATTGAATACGCTTCAAATAATCATTTTGTCCCTGTATGGCCGGCTTTTCCAGCGCCAGATGCGTCCATCCGATGATGGCATTTAGGGGCGTCCGAATTTCGTGGCTCATCCGTGCCAGAAAATCACCTTTGGCACGGGTAGCCGCTTCTGCGGCTTCTTTTGCTTTTTGCAGTTCCCGTCCACTTTCATATCTGGCAATCATCAGCCCCATGGTTACGGCAAAGGCCTTAAAAAGCGTCTTCTGTGACTCACTCCATTCATCGGCTTTATACTCTTTCGCAAAACCGATAAATCCCCAAAATGAATCGTGAACAAAAACAGGCACAATCAGCATTGAGACCGCCCCCATTTTGCGAAGGAAGGATTGCTCCCGAACCGTGGCGGTATTGATATTAATAACCAGTTCTTTTTGATCACTTAATCGGAAATACCAGGCAGGATTAATATTTTCATAGGAGAGATCAACCATGTCTTTCCGACGAACTGGTTCTACCGACGATTGTTCCCACTCCACAAAGTGCTTAAACAATAGTTTGCCCGGTTCATTTCTATAATTTCTGAACGCAAAGGCACATCCTACTCCTGCCCCTTCGCCTAATACACGGAGGGCTCTCTGGAGGGCTTCCTTAAAATTGGCACTGGCAATTAATTCTTTCAATGCTTCCGACACACCTTCCAACAAACGATCCCGAACCATGATCTCATTCATGGCCTCCTTTTGTGCTGTGGTGTCAATAATTACCCCCTGAAAAGTAGTCTCTCCGGTCACTCTGTCTTTTACCGGCAATCCCTTCTCATAAAGCCATTTGCGATTTCCAAACAAATCCCGAATTCGGTATTCCATTTCAAAGGGCCGTTGTCTGCGAAGGGCTTTTTCCATCGTCTTCATGACTTTGGGAAGATCCTCTTTCTCCACGAAGGGAACAATGGACTGTCCCTCCTGAATAAACGCATTAATACCGAGCCCGATGACCTTTTCCACGCCACCACTAATAAACAACATGGTGCGCTTATTGTCATTACGGCAATGGTAAACGATTCCCGGAACATTGGTAACAATATTACGGTAGTTCTCACGACTTCGCTCCAGGTCATGCAATGCCTGACGCAATTGCGTGATATCGGTCGAAACCCCACATACGGAAGTTATCTTCCCATCCCGATCTTTAATGGGAAATTTATTGGAAAGGAACACCCTTTTAACTTTTCCTGCCGGGAAAAACTCTTCCTTTTGAATCGATCGCCCCACTTTTATCACCTGATCATCATTTTGTTTATGCAGGCTTGCCACATCATGGGGGAATATTTCATAGTCGGTCCGGCCTATAATCCGGTGGGCTTCCAGGCCAAGGGTTTCTTCCATTGGCTGATTGATCAAGGTATATCGTCCTTCCAAATCCTTGACATAGATCAGCGATGAACTATTATTAATAATATCATTGAGCAATTGGCGATTAATCTGTAATTGCCTTCTGGCATGCTCCCGATTCTCTTCATCCCGCCTGATTTTACGATAAAAAATAACCGCCAACCAAATCCCCAGTATGATGGCCAAAGACATAAAAACAGAAAGCACCACAAAACTTGTCAACAACCATCTTTCCATGGCCAGATTCTGAAAATAGTTGGCCTGCTCTCCGGAATATTGGATGCTTCTGGAACTCTCCTCCATCAGTTTCTGCCCCTTGTCGATATCATCAATTGCCTGAACCAATTCCAACATTCGACTCTGATAGGCCGCCAATCCGCGACGCATCCTCATGAGTGGTTTGTAGGAAGAGGATGCGGGAGGGACAACCCCTTCCGGAGGAATAAGACTTAAAATTCTTCGAAAAACGGCATCGACAGATTCACTGGTCACCTTTTCAGAGGGATAATTCCAAAGCTGCTTTTCAATCTCCTTGAGATGAAGCAACTGAAAAATCAAGTCATTATAAAGTTCTGATTCTTCTCTGGCATTAAGAGAAGTATTGTCGTCCCAGCTTAACCTTCGTGGAAAAGGTTCCCT
The DNA here is from genome assembly GCF_052400625.1 of Thermophagus sp. OGC60D27. NCBI lineage: Bacteria > Pseudomonadati > Bacteroidota > Bacteroidia > Marinilabiliales > Marinilabiliaceae > Thermophagus > Thermophagus sp. OGC60D27. The sequence goes on along the minus strand of NZ_JBQTGH010000011.1, from coordinate 153,861 downwards.
TGCTGCAGCAAAAACATCCTGAAAAAGAGAATCCATTTGGTGCTCCGCATCCCTGCGTTGCCTTTTAAGTTCAATTACCAACAGCCAATATTGCTTGTATTTCTCCAACCAGCTGTATATGGATGAAAGTTCCTCGCGACTTTTTAGATTTATTGGACTTCGACGAGCGTCCTGAAGAAGCAGTTCGATTTGCCGGGTAAGGCTGTCAACCACCAATTTGGTGGTGGTATCATTTTTCAATGTCAACCGTTCAGCCTGAATACGGGAAATATAGATCTGATCAAGAAGTTGATCTACCTTTTCGGTACTCTTCACCCAAACTTTCAAATGGTATGTCCCCAGCAAACTTGCACCTGCAACGAATATCAACAAAATAAGATTGATTAGGTATCCGCCAAGTACTTTCTGACTGATGGAGCCATTCGACTTAAAAAGCGATAATTTATTTTTAAGCATACAACATCTGATCAGATTCTTTGACCCTACAAAAATGGGAAAATTTCAGGAACTAATCTCTTGTTGTTTTTAATTTAATTTGAATTGTACGAATATAATTTTTTCGTTTCTCTATCGTTTTACTTATGATTAGACACCTTTGACCGGGCAAATAAGCGGTTTTTCATCATTTCGACAAAGGGGATCTGAACACACACAACGTTGAAACACTGCTAATTACATAACAAACAACAACACAAAGCAGTCTTACAACACATTATAAACATTCAACCGAAAACCATGAAAAGCCAACAAGAGGAAAATTTAACTTATTCGCCATATTAAACAAAAACCTTCCCTTACATCCCCATTAACCCTCAAAAGCCCCCGACAGACCGATAATTATTCAGGAATCAAAAACATTATCGCATGAACAATTTTACGCCAACCGATTTAGATTATATTATTTTGAAGAGCTTATTCATTCAAAATCTGCTATTAAAAATTCCTGAATCCAAACTTAGGGAGACATTGACCGGGCCCAACGAAGAATTCCTGAAAAAATTAAAGTCGCTCCTCCACCAGAAATGTGAGCAAGAATAGCATCCATCACCGTTTGATCGCCTCCTCCACGATTTGGATAATCTGTTTTTTTTTCGCTTAGAAATCCAAATCGATGTTCTCTTTCTCTTTTATCATATTTTTAGTGGAAAGCAAGCCACAGGCGGCGAAAATATCCTCGCCCCTTGACCTTCGGATGGTGATGATCAATCCTTTCTTATTCAATTCATCGGCAAACCATCTCATTTTATCCTCGGATGTACCTCGCAGTGGTGTTTCGGGTATGGGATGAAAACGAATAAGATTAATGCGACATCGAAGGCCATTGAGAAGTTTCGTCAAACCTTTAACATGGGCCATCGTATCATTCACCCCTTGAAACATAATATATTCAAATGAAATACGACGTTGTCGCCCGAAATCATATTCCCGCAAAGCCTCAATGACGGTTTCCACCGGATACACCTGCTCAATGGGCATCAACCGGCGCCGCTCCTCGTTGAATGGAGAGTGAAGACTGATGGCCAAATGAGCGTCGCTTTCATCAATAAATCGACGCATAGCAGGCTCAACGCCAATGGTTGAAACATTTATTCTTCGTGGACTCCAGCCCATTCCCCACTCCGAGGTGAAAATTTCCAGACTTTTCAAAACATTATCAATATTATCCATGGGTTCTCCCATGCCCATGAATACCACATTGGTCAACGAATCACTTTCGGGCAAACTCAACACCTGATTGACAATTTCTCGTGCCGACAACTGGCCCTGAAAACCTTGCTTACCGGTCATGCAAAAAAGACATCCCATTTTGCACCCTACCTGCGACGAGATGCAAAGGGTGTGACGATCCTTTTCGGGGATATAGGCGGCTTCAATAAATAAACCTCCGGAGGCCGGGAACAGATATTTCTTAGTACCATCTTTGGAAACTTGTACTTTGGAAGGTTCAAACCTTCCTATTTCATATTTTTCCTTCAACCTATTTCTCGCCTCCTTAGAAATATTGGTCATCTGGTCTATATCGGTAATCTTTTTCTGATATAACCATCGTGCCATTTCCTTGGCCGTAAAACCGGGCATTTTGTTCTCCGCTGCCACCACTTTTAATTCGCCTAATGTCTTTCCCAATAATGCTTCCATCAATCTATTTTTATATGGACAACGAATAAACTCAATCGTCTTGGGTTCATCCTTCTCCAAATGATAATTTTAAAAATCGCGTGCCATGTTCCGGAAAGGTTATGGTCTATTCTGACGACCAACACCATCCAAACAGCACGTTTGGCTATTTTCCTTTAATAGCTGTAAGTCAGCACTTACAAAAAAGAGGATCTATTTCACAAAAGAATCGAGTCCAATATAACCTTCCAGCGATTTCAGATAATCCGCAGTTTTAAATTTGGCCATATTTTTTTCTGCCAGATGGATACTGGCTTTAACCTTCTCAAGGACCGGCGGCTCAATATTGGGTCTTTGGATCAGATATGCCTTCAAATATTTTAAATGTCTCTTCCACAATTCCACATCTCCTTGTTGTTTATTTTTTAAACGTGCATGATACCAATCACTGCTCATCATATGGTCCCGATCAAACATTTTGCGGATTTCGGGATCATTAATCCCTTTTCCGTTATAGTTTCCATGAGCCATAATATGCAGGATAGCCTTCAGAGGCGGAACAGCCCCTTCTATACTACCATCCTTAAAATAACTTTCAGCAATTCGTTGATGCGCTTCTACAATATTATTAACCCCATCAACAAAGGCATCCAAATCCTGTATTTCAGGCTTCAACAATTCCTCATTAAAAACCGAATCGGGATTTTCAAAGATACGGCCTAAAAAGGTTCTGGCAAATTTGGCGGTAATTCGATAGCCCAGTCGGGAAGCAAGCACCTGCTGTCCTTTATGTTGAAAATCCTCCATCTTCTCCAGATATCCATGCTCCAAAAGGAAATCCGGTTGTGCCTCTTCCGGATACAGACGACTCCAAATTTCCGGCACCAAAAGACTTATGTCATGGTCGACCCGATATTTCGGGCCGATATAACCGGCGGCGGTGGTAAAACCCGGATATCCCGTCAGAATAAATGAGACCAACGCATTATTTAGATCGGTGATGGGACTCAACGCATTAAATGGCGCTTTTGTAAGGGCACCTTCCGATCCGGCACCTGTCGTAGACGGTGATTTACCGGTAAGACTGCAAATAAAATCCATGAACAATTCCGGCAATTCCTGATAATGAATGGGATTATACACCGCCAGAGGACGAATCCCCGGTTGAGAGGGGTTATTTCTTCTTCCGGCCAAAACGGCATTTACCGGGTACAATACCGGCTTCTCAAGCGGAATTTTCCGATACAATCGGGTTCCCATTTCCGCAATATACTTTTCCCGCTGTTTGGTGAGATCGGGTCGATTTTGGAGATAGCGAACATTGGCCGACGGTTTTCCATCTACAATACGGGGATGCGATGAGGATACAAAATAGGTAAAGTCTTTCTCTTTGACCACCTCCCGGATTAAATCTTTCATCGGATTGGTATACCTGTCAAATTCAATGGCATTATCCATTATCTCCTTAGCATCCTCAATCGTTAGCGGTTCAAAATTGGAAATAAAGGTAAATGGGGTCGCCAGATCCTTTTCCGCCTGTTTATCATATCCTCTATGAATCGCCTCATCCGGCCTCTGGAAAAAACGATATTCACAATTATAAGTGAACTTGGCGGCCGGGTGAAAGAAGTTGGGTGAAAGATACTGCAATTTTGATCTTGGAATGACTGTTGACGTCGTTATGTCATCTTCCATTTGTAATTTATCGGAAGCAATAAAGTCCTGCCTTAGTTTAAAGGTTCTCCAGGCGCCGTCGCCGGTGAGACCCACTCTAAGGTAACTGGCCACAAGTTTTCGGTTTTTGAATTTCAGTTCATTCCCGTACCGCCCATCAATAATATCTACCGAGAAAAATTTCTTCCAGTTATTCCCCCATTCCGGCTTATAAAACCGTTTCACGATGTAGACCAACCCCTTAATATGATGAGGGATTTGTCTCAACCATTCATTATACTCGGGTTGATAGCGATTTTCGGCCGGCGTCAACAGCTTAATAACAGAACCTAATGAGCGTTTGGGACTTAATAGTGGTCTGTTACGATCGGTTTTTATATGCTCCAGATAAACGCCGGAATAATCCTTATTGATAATCTCTTCCACTTTTTTGAAATCATTTTCAAAATCCGCGGTAAAGAAAGGACCATAAATGATGGCATCTTCAATGGATTTGGAGATCTCCGATTTTCCACCACCCGATACGGTGCAGGGTTTATGACAAAAAGTCCCTTCGGCCACCGAGCCTATCAGTCGCCAGGAAGGCACATACGGATTTTTATTCATCCTCACTTTGTATCCGGCCGGAAGCATATAGGTATATTTCGGATTGAGCCGAATGCTCTGTTCCTTATTATCTTTAATCCATGTTACTCTCTGATCAATAAGGCTGAAAGCGGCATTTTCAGGAACATAAATAATATCAGGATATTTTTTATCGATGGCATACCCTTCCGGCTTAACCTCCATGATCTCACGGTAGGTCTTTACCATTTCATCAAAGGAAAGATCATTGCCTTCAAACTGACTGCGATCAGAGAACTCATCGCCCAGATTATAGGCTGGAAAAGCTATTGCCCCTCCGGCATGTTCTTCCTCTACATTGCCAAGAAGATTGGCCGCATAGCTGATCTGAGTCTTTACTTCTTTCTTTGAATAACCGTAATAATTGTCTGCTATCAGGGTTACGATAACCCCATCAGAGGTACGGGCAGTTACTTTAAAGGCGCCACCATCATTATACAATTCATTTTCATCTTCCCAGCACATGCCATCACTCTTTTGTTTTTCGGTTGCCTGGCTGATATGAAGAAGCCCCAGATCTTTCTTTTTCAAAGAAGTAAGATGAGGCGCCAGGATTACACAACCGGTATGGCCGGTCCATCCATCGACATCCAAAGCAGAATCATTTTCCGGCAAATAAGGATCTCCCGCATTCCCAAAGATCGACTCAACAAAATCCAAATTACTCACCAGGTTTCCGGGCGCAAAGAAACGGATTTCCATTCTTCGTTCTTTACACCCGCCGATACACGGTTCCACCACTGGTTTTAGAAGAAGGGAAACAAAAGCAGCCGCTTTCTCCGGCTGCGTGGCGGTAAAAGGTAGCTGCATCAATTCGTGTGGCGGGTTCAGAGCCTCTTGTAATAGCTTTGCAAAAGTGATTTTGGGCACTGCCTTTTTATCATACGGGATAGGCAACCCCCCCTCTACCACATGAAAAACCCCTTTGGTCGTTCTTCTGTCGCTCTTCGGATTATTAAGGATCCCCTGTTTCAGACGATAACTTTGGATAATATCTGACTTAAAAGAAGGTTGATCCGGCGGCAGAGACAACGCTCGCGCCACACCATGGTAATCCACAATAAAAGTATCAACGGGTAAGCGGAAATTTAAATCGTTCTTATATTCCGCCAGATATTGATCTAAAAAATCCTGAATGCGTTGATCGGCAGGACAAAGATAGGAGGTTAATAATCGGCTCTTCTCTTTATAATTTTTTATCAGATCATTGGCCAGTTCCAGAAACCCCATTTTGGAGTCGGAACGATAACCGGGCTGCCCCATTGCAGCCAGTTTGAGGTTGATATATTCGATGAGTCGTTTGGGCTTAGGCGTCACATTGGTCCCGCTGTCCGAAATTCCGAATGATTTTTTCAGATCCATAACATTGTTATTTTGTTTTTTTATCTTCGAAAATATAAGGCTTTGCGGGAAATAATTCAATACTTGCCACCTCCTCAAAATTAAAATAATTTAATTTATAATTTCCCAAACGCCAACCTCCGACAACGCGCCCTCGCACAAAAGCTCACACCCCCCATCATTGTTCACGTTGAATATGAAATTCCTATCCGGTTCATCAGAAAAACTCAAAAATAGATTTCGGCGATCACATGGTCTATTTCAACACCCTTTCTGACCAAAATATCCCGAACTTCAACCACCATATTCGCATTCCCACAAAGGAAATATTTAATCTCTTTCGGTAAATTGGTTGCTTCCTTCAACCAATGAGTCAAGCGGCCACGATAGATCCCCGGACCGCTTTCCCGAGTGGCAAACCGAAGATAATTATCTCCCATTTTCCGGATAAACATATCTGCGAACAAAAATTCACCGGGTGTCTTGGCACCATGGATGAGTTTTTTATTAATCGCCATACCCGACTCGGCCATGCTGATAAAAGGTGCTATGCCGGTGCCGGTGGCTATCCACCAGGCAGGATCACTGGAACCCAGAAAACGCCCAAAAGGCTCAGACATGAATAATTCATCTCCCTTTGAAAGGCGAGCCATCCTGGGCGTTAACAACCCCTCAGGATTGACGTCGAACAGCAGCCTGAGGTATTCTTTTCCGTTGCCACTGGCAATACTATACAACCGTGGCTCTTCATGATTATTTAAGGCCACTGCCACCACCTGCCCGGGAACAAAATCAAATTTCCGCTCTGTCTCCAAGGAAAAAAAACCGAGCGCTATTTCACTGTTGCTTACAACTTTAACCGGAAAGAGTTCTTTTTGTTTTCGTTTGATCATATACGGATGAATAAAGCTTCTTTTGAATCAGCACAACATATTTAACAAAATAAACAAAAAGAAGTTTGTCCAATGTGGCAATTTCTAAAGACAATTATAATATTCAACCCAAGGCCAAATGTCTGTAACCGTTGAAGCACAACCCTCCCACATCAAAAGGTACGGCATAAAGGCCGATGATCAAAGCTCGGCATCTTCCTTTTCGGCATCATTCTTTTCCACGAAGGCGCCATCCGCCTCATAAGGAAAAACATCCATCAGCGGACTCTCTGTTATACTCACCACCTGAAAGTCGACAACCATATCCGACAGACCTTCCATCAGATGATCATAAGCATCTCGCACATTGTCGGCCATCACCAACATGTGGCTGGTAACTTTTTTTTCTTTTTGAGCGCTCTCATCGATGGACAAATGGCTCACCTTGCACTTATACCATCTGTCACCCGGAAAATTTGGAAATAAATCCGCATAATCGGATTTCCGTATATTGGTAACCTGAAAGTCGCCTCGTATCATTGTTTGCATCTCTTCATAGATCCTCTTCTCTGCCTCAGTAAACGACACAGCATCCACCAGATATGGCTCCGTCACTTTCTTTTCCTTACCTGAATTTTCATCCACTTTGACATATTTGACCTTGCACTCAAACCAAGTGTGTAACATTTTTTTAAGTTTACTTTAATCGTTAAATATCCGTTTATTCCTCTGACAATTAAACATTAAAGCTTTAAAAATGCCCCGAAAAGAGTTTTTTTCGAGGCATATAAAAAAAACAAACTTATCATTCAAGCCAATGTTTAATTGGACGTAAAAATACAAAAATTATGGAGAAACACGCGATGGCAACGTGATGCCACCACCCCTTATCTCGCTGAATATCAATACCCATTAAAAAATAAAAAGTTCTTTAATAAATCAGAAAAACATATGCATGAATGGCGCGCATCTGCTTCGGCCAGGCTGTTAAAGCCATTTCCAATCCAAAAGTACCACACCGGGAAAGCATGCTGAAGTTCAAAAAAGTTTTATTGTAGAACCGAAATGGTCAGGCATCTGCCGAAACCTTCATGCAGTGATGTAATGGCTTCCGCACCGATTCGAAACCTTCATGCAGCGATGTAATGGCTTCCAGAACGATTGGAAACCTTCATGCAGCGATGCAATGGCTTCCAGAACGATTTGAAACCTTCATGCAGCGTTGCAATGGCTTCCAGAGTGATTTGAAACCTTCATGCAGCGATGTAATGGCTTCCAGAACGATTTGAAACCTTCATGCAGCGATGTAATGGCTTCCAGAACGATTGGAAACCTTCATGCAGCGTTGTAATGGCTTCCAGAACGATTTGAAACCTTCATGCAGCGTTGTAATGGCTTCCAGAACGATTTGAAACCTTCATGCAGCGATGTAATGGCTTCCAGAAGGAGAATATTGAGAATATTCACGGAACTGTGTCTTTAGAAAAAAAAGAATCAGGACACAGTTTGATGAACACTCCCTGCCCTTGTCAATGGGCCACCACACCCGATCAATTATTTATAAAAACTATCCTCAAAGGCATTAAATTCTCGTTCTTTAAAGATCTTCCGTTTAACCCATGCATACAAATAGCCCGTCCCATATCCGAACATTTGAGTAAAAAATGCGGGGATGGCTAGTATGGCCGGTTTTAATTGTTTAAGAGTAATCAGTGCATCAAAAAAAACAACTAACGGCGGAATCACCAAAAAAACAAAAAAGACAGGAAAGAAAAAGGCGAGAATAATTGCCAAAGGATAAGCCACCGCGAAGCAACTGGGCAGCAGATGAACCATCTTGGTGGTTCCCGGATGGCGTGTTTCCAGATTAATGCGCGCCACTCCGGAATTAAATACCTGTTTAAAAAATGAGCGAAAATTATTGCGTCGCTTATGCCAGATCCATGCATCAGAAAGCAACATCGTTTTATAACCTGCTTCCAAAAGTCGCATGCTAAAGTCAATATCTTCACCAAACCGCATAGTGGTAAACCCGTTGACGGCATGAAAGACATTATTTTTGACCCCAAGATTAAAGCTTCGTGGATAGAATCGATCGGCTTTTTCCTTACCGCCACGAATTCCACCCGTTGTAAGGAAGCTACTCATGGTATGTCCGATCGCTTTTTGAGTGGCATTAAAATCTTCATGCGGCCGGTCAGGACCTCCAAAGCAATCAAAAGCCGCCTCTTTAATCAGAGCCATGACTTTTTCCGTATAATCGTGCGGCAATAAACAATCGGAATCCAGAAAAATCAGCCATTGGCCTACGGCTTCGCTGGCACCGTAATTTCTGGCTGGCCCCGGGCCGGCATTCTTTTGAAAAATGTAACGGACAGATAAAGACTTTGCCCATTCGTCCACGATATCCTGTGACGACAAAGAGGAACCATCTTCAACAACGATAATTTCAAAATCTTTGGATGTTTGATGAGAAAATGATTCCAGCAATTCGTCAATCTCTTGGGGACGATTATACACTGGTATAACAAAAGAAATGAATGGCATTGTTGATTGTTTTTGTCAAAGATAACAAATCTTCCCGACAGTTTCGCCGATCAAACGGTCGCCTTTTAGAACAGGCACAATGGTCGTCTGATCGGGGGTATGACAAAACTCAATAACATCATCCAATCCATTTTTGGCGAGTCTCTGTTTCTGAGCAGCCTTCATAATATATTTATAAATATCCGGTTGGGCAGAACTCCAGAGATCCAAAGCGGCATGTACCGAATCACAAATGGTCGTAAACAAACCGGAATCCAGCAATTTCTTCGATAAAGCCCCTGCAAAGAGGGCATCTTCCAGACTGAATTTATTTTTCCATGCCGCACACAACAAAACTACATCTTTGTTCTGCTTTTGCAACCAGTAAGAAAGAGCGGACAAATTCAGATAAGATCCGATGGCAACCGCATCTGCCCCGGCCGCTTTATGAATGGCACGTGTACCATTCGTGGTACTGTATACGATATCATGGTGTTGAACCCGTTCCGGGGTGAAATTAAAAGGTGAATTTCCGAAATCTGCGAAATCGAGCACCAAACCATCGCGTTCGGCAGCCACTAAATGGCCTTTGGCTTTCCATTCTTTGGCTTCTTCCAAATCCCCAACCGGAATAACATGCTGGGCCCCATTCATAAACGCCGTACAAATGGCGGAGGTTGCCCTCAATACATCGATAACAACAACTATTGATCGGGGATGGTGGTATAAATCATATAAGGCGGGAGAAAAACAAACTTCCAAATTACACTTCATCCTTAAAATTATTTGAGATACTGCCACTCAATCTACGATTCGGGCATCAATTTAAGTGTGATATAAACCTGAAAATAAGCACATACATGAGTCCTTCAGCGACCTAAAAGATTTTCTGAATTCAGGAATTCACTTAGGCCGCCAACTCAAAAATCAACAAGGTGTGAGAAAGCTATTTCAATTTAACAAAAGGAGGCTTAACGACTCTGGCTTTCAAATCACGATTCCGAATCCTGATAAAGATTTCTGTATCAATGGCCCAAAATCCTTTGTTCAAATATCCCATTCCAATTCCTTTTTTCAAAATGGGCGACATCGTTCCGGAAGTTACTTCTCCAATAAGGTTACCGGAAGCATCCACTATTTCATAGCCCTTACGAGGGATTCCCCGATCTTCAAGCACAAATCCTTTCAATCTTTTTTCGACCCCTTCATTTTTTTGCTTCTCCAAAATTGGTCGGGAAATAAAATCGTTTCCCTCCACCAGCTTAGTAATCCAACTCAAACCGGCTTCTATTGGCGTGGTCCTATCATTAAGATCATTTCCATACAAAGCAAAGCCGGCTTCTAATCGCAGGGTATCCCTAGCCCCCAGTCCGGCCGGTACCAGTCCTTTGTCACCTCCTTCTTTCATCAAGATTTCCCACACTTTAACAGCAGCATCATTGCTGATATAAAGCTCGAATCCTCCGGAACCGGTATAGCCTGTATTGGAAATGATGACATTATCAACGCCGGCAAAATCCCCCGTTGTAAAGGAATAAAAGGCAATCCGGGAAAGATCGACGGAGGTCAGTGGCTGCATGATTTCAAGTGCTTTAGGCCCCTGAACCGCCAATAAAGAAATTTGATGACTCCTATTTTCCAATTCCGCCCCCACGTGATTGTTCTTCATACACCAATCCCAGTCTTTGTCCATATTTGCGGCATTAACAACCAACATATACTTATCTTCTTCCAGGTGATAAACAATCAGATCATCCACAATGCCGCCATCATTATTGGGCATACATGAATACTGGGCTTTTCCAACGGGCAGATCCGCCACATTGTTGGAAGTAACGAATTGAACAAAATCAAAAGCATGAGGCCCCGCAACTAAAAACTCCCCCATGTGAGAGACATCGAACAGACCGGCTGCTTCCCGAACAGCCATGTGTTCATGGGTTATTCCTGAGTATTCCACTGGCATTTCAAAGCCGGCAAAAGGCACCATTCTGGCACCTAACTGCTTATGTATTTCATTCAAAACTGTTTTCTGCATTTTTTTAAAATTTTTTTCACAAAGTTAATCCCATTGCCCTAAAATCAAAAAAACAGACTTCCTGCTTCCTGTTGAATCAGCATCTATGCAAATAAAGGATAAAAAAGAAGGCAAAAAAATGATAATTATTTGTAATTTTACCCTATTTACGGTAATTATCATTTTCCATTCTCATTCATTTTTTTATTAAATTTGACCGTTCAAGCCCGAAAAAGATTTTTTTATGCATAAGCAATATGAATGTATTAACTTAAGCTACCTTGACAGCATTGCCGAAGGTGACAGAAGCATCATAACAGAACTAATAACTATTTTTTTGGATCAGATACCTGAATTTACGAAAGGGTTTGATCAGGCATTTTCAGAAAAACGATGGCTCGATGTTGCAGCACTTGCTCATAAAGCCAAGTCATCCGTCCTCTCTTTAGGCATGGAAGAATTAGGAAATCGTGATCTAAAAAACCTTGAGTTAGTTGCCAAAGAACTATTTGTCAGAGACATTGAAAATAAAAGCAACCCGACCACAAAAGAAGTTGAGACAGCCAATCAACTAAAAAAAAATCTTCAGGAATACGAGGAAGAACGACAACTGTGGGTAAAATCGCATGCAACCACTGACACCGTGGCTGTCATCATTAACACATTCAAGGACGTACTAATAAAAGCTGAAGAAGAACTTAAATTAGAAATTGGGAAATAATGGAGACAAAACTTGCAGTAACCCGAAAAGCGAACATTCTCATTGGCACCATACAGCATTCTGATCGTTTGAATGCAACCATTGCCCCGGATGTTAAATCACTTTTAAACAAACAACTTAACCAAACAGATTTGAATTTTGTTCTGGATCTCTCAAATATTAAATTCATTGACAGTACGGGCTTTGGAGTTTTAATCTCTGCCCTTAAAACAGCACGACAGAACAATCGCAATTTTTATCTCTCAAATATTCAAAAAGAGGTCATGGACCTTTTAACGTTAATGAAGTTGGATAAAGTTTTTGATTTCTATAAAGAATAGACAGTCACTTTATTCACTGTCTTTTTGGCCAATTTCACTGTCTCATTAACAGACAAAGTTTTATTTCATGGCAAAGGGATAGATCCAAAATGGTTGGAGTCTATCCCTTTACTATTTTTATGGGGCTACCGCGATCCGTTACGATTACCGGGAGATAGTCCTATCAAAAGTATAAGCACCCATTTAATTCCTGTTTCCGTCAAACCATTCATCTCATAAATTAATTTTTAAAGAACAGTTGTTTGCCGTCAAAGTCAACTAATATCGGTTTCTCACGGTTCACCTCGTTGGCCAGTATTTTTTTTGCCAGATGATTCAGGACCAACCTTTGCATGGCCCTCTTAATAGGTCTGGCCCCAAACAAAGGATCAAAACCAACATCAGCCAAAAATTTCACAGCCAAATCACTCATTTCAATTTTTATTCCCTGCATTTTTAATTGTTTTGCAATTAATGCGAACTGCAACTTAACGATCTCACTAATCTCATCGCGAGTCAACGGTTTAAACATTATTATATCATCAATACGATTTAAGAATTCAGGACGGATTGTTTGCTTTAACAGTGTCATCACATCATTGCGTGTTTTTTCGGCAACTTTTTCACTAAATCCTTCGGCACCTGATTGCTCAAAACTTTTTTGTATCAGTTGCGAGCCCACATTGGAGGTCATAATAATAATCGTATTTTTAAAATCGGCGTGACGTCCCTTGTTGTCGGTCAACCGTCCTTCATCCAACACCTGCAGCAAAATATTGAAAACATCGGGATGGGCTTTCTCGATTTCATCAAGCAGAACCACAGAGTAAGGCTTCCTGCGAACCGCTTCTGTTAATTGGCCACCCTCATCATATCCCACATATCCGGGAGGCGCCCCAATCAATCGGGAAACAGAATGTCGTTCCTGATATTCAGACATATCGATCCGCGTCATTAAATCCTCATCATTAAAGAGGAACTCTGCCAAGGCACGTGCCAGCTCAGTTTTACCCACACCGGTCATCCCCAGAAAAATAAACGAACCGATTGGCCGTTTGGCATCCTGCAATCCAGCTCTACTTCTCCGAACAGCATCTGCCACTGCAGCGATGGCTTCTTCCTGTCCAATCACCCGTTTATGCAATTCATCTTCCAGTCTCAACAATTTCTGGCGTTCACTTTGCAACATGCGGGTCACAGGAATACCGGTCCATCGGCTTACAACTTGAGCGACATCCTCTGCATCAACTTCCTGCTTAATCATAGGATTTTCGCCCTGGCGGTCTGCCAGCTTTTTCTTAAGTGCTTCGATCGATGCATTGGCTTCTTTTATCCTGCCATAACGCAACTCTGCGACCTTTTCATACAGCCCTTCGCGTTCAGCCTGCTTAGCCTCTAAGCTATATTGCTCAATTTGCTCTTTATTTTTTTGAATCTGTTCGATAATCCCCCTTTCTTCCTCCCATCGAGCACGCAAAGAATTTCTTTCCCCTTTCAGGTCAGATATTTCTTTACTTAAATCGTCGACCTTCTTCTGATCACCTTCGCGACGGATGGCTTCTCGTTCTATCTCTAACTGTTTTATTTTACGTTCTATTTCGTCAATTTCTTCCGGCACCGAATTCATTTCCAGGCGCAGCTTGGAAGCTGCCTCATCAATTAAATCAATGGCTTTATCCGGCAAAAAACGATCCGTGATATATCGTTTAGATAACTCCACTGCGCCAAGAATGGCTTCATCCCGAATCCGTACTTTATGATGGTTTTCATACCGTTCCTTCAATCCTCGAAGAATTGAAATGGCGGAGGCGACATCAGGTTCGTCAACCATTACAATTTGGAAACGACGTTCCAGGGCTTTATCCTTTTCAAAATATTTCTGATACTCTGCCAATGTGGTCGCACCAATGGCTCTTAATTCCCCACGCGCCAGTGCAGGCTTAAGAATATTGGCGGCATCCATCGCCCCCTCACTCTTTCCGGCCCCCACAAGCGTATGAATCTCATCGATAAACAGAATAACTTCACCGTCACTATCCACCACCTCTTTCACCACCGATTTCAAACGTTCTTCAAACTCTCCTTTATATTTGGCACCGGCAATCAAAGCCCCCATATCAAGAGAGTAGATACGCTTGCTTTTCAAATTTTCGGGAACATCTCCATTGATAATTCGATGAGCCAACCCTTCTGCAATGGCCGTCTTACCAACACCAGGTTCTCCTATCAATATCGGATTGTTTTTGGTTCGCCGCGACAGAATTTGCAAAATCCTTCTAATTTCCTCGTCCCGCCCTATCACAGGATCTAATTTTCCTGTCCGGGCCATTTCATTAAGATCGATGGCGAAACGTCCCAAAGAGTTGTAGGATTCTTCGGCCGTCTGACTTTCTACTTTTCGACCTTTTCGTAATTCCAGAATTGCTTGTTTCAACCCTTTTTCTGAAATACCGGCATCTTTCAACATTGTTGAAACCTGACCGCCACTTCTCAAAATTCCCATGATCAGATGTTCGATGCCCGTAAATTGATCGCCCATCTCGTTGGTAAAATGAATGGCCTGTTGTAATGAGTTGTTGGCATCCCTACTCAGGTAGGCCTCACCGCCACTCACTTTCGGATACGACTCCAACATTTTATCTAATACGGAAAACGCCAAACCAGCTCCCAATTTGTTAAACAGATATCGGGGAACGTTTTCTTCTGCCTGCTGAATGCCTTTTAGCAGATGGGCATTTTCAATGGATTGATGCTGATGATTTGCAGCTATTTGAAAGGCTTGTTGAATAGCTTCCTGTGCTTTGATGGTAAATTTATCCAGATTCATAGTTGTTCACTTTTTTCACGCTTTGGGCATCAATGTTTTTGCCACAAGTTAAAACACTGTCATATTGACTGCTTTTGCCTCAAATAACATGTCATATTTTCAGCTAAGACAAAAAAATTAAAAAATGCCTATTTTAGCAATCCCTGTCAAAACCATTATTGATGCCTTTTTAACCAACAGAAGGCTTCCTTATAGCACACAGTAAAAACTTGTTTTCACAAACCTTACAATTTTACAATCCCACTGTTCTCATTTCTGTAAAATTGTAAAAAAAATATTTGTCTTATATTAAGGGTAAATAATTAATGCATAGCCCGCCAATGAAAGGATATTTCAGACAATTGCTCAAGCTCTTCGGACCAAACAGACCGATACGGTGCCTGACAATATTTTTATTTTGGTTTCTTTTCTCATGGCCTAGTATTTTTTATGCACAAATATCAGACACCATTACGATTTTCAGGAATGACACCATAATCCGGTTAATTACGCCGAAAACAATAAATAAAACAACGACTAACGAAGGACGAAAACTAGAAGAAATCCTGAAAAATCAATCTGAAAAAAACTTTTTTTCTCGCAAATTACACGAATGGCTTGTTAAGAGCAGTTTAGACTCCATTAAGGACACCATCCGTCAGCCATCCTATTTTCAGCACATTGGAAAAAAAATTGCGTGTATTCACATTCGAAGTATTCCTCCATTTGGTGCTTCCATTAACGACACATCCAGCGTTTCGGATTCGTGGCTGATAAAAATGGGAAACAAACTAAGATTTGAGACTGCCCCGGGTATAGTTTTAAAAACCCTGACATTCCAACCGGGAGAAACACTAAAAAAAACAGACATTACAGACAGTGAACGTCTGTTACGTGCTCTTTCTTTTATCAATGATACCAGAATTGTTGCCTGGACATCATCAGGTGATAACAATACCGTTAACATCAGCGTTTATGTACAAGATCGCTATCCCCTGGCTGTCTCATTAGGTTTAAAAAAACAACAACCCTCTTTTACACTGATCAACAAAAACCTGTTTGGCCGAGGCATCTACCTTTCCAACACCATTGTTACTCCCACCGCCGAAATAAGAGACTGGGGTTTCAGAGAACGCTTCGGAGCAGAAAACTTTCCCGGACAATACTTCAATTTTGATATTGATTACGCCAAAATGAATAATTTCCAGGTAGTATCCGGAAACATTGAAAAAAACTTTGTCTTGCCAGAAATAAAGTATGCAGGAGGGGCAACCATCAATCGCTCCTATATCAATCCGGGATTGAAAGACTATCCCTCACTGGAATGGGATCCAGCCCTTGATTACAGAAGACAAAATTTCTGGGCAGGGCGTTCCTTTTTACTAGGGACTTCAACCCTTCCCATTCGTAGCAACTTTTACATCATGACGCGCTACCTCGACCTAAAACTGTACAACCAAGTGGAGAACCAAGAGTTCCTGCCTGAAGGAAAATTCTATTTCGGCGGAGTTTCTTTCTCCAGAAGGGGTTATTACAAGAACAACCTCATCTATTCCTTTGGCCGCACCGAGGACGTTCCTTTCGGATCTCTAACATCTTTCAATTATGGTTTTCAAAATGGGAATGAATCCAATCGACATTACCTTGAGTTTCACCATTCCAGAGGCCAAGCGCTGATTCCCTCTAAAGGATATGTGTATGTTAGTGGTGATATAGGATCCTATTTTAAAGCCGGCAAGCCGGAACAAGGTCACATCAAACTCATGGCCGAATACATCTCTCCTCTCATCAACCTCAACACCAGCCAGTTTAGACATTTTATGGAAATTCAATATGTCAATGGTTTCAAACGGCTGCCGGGAGAATTTCTATTTATTGATGAAGACGAAGAAGGTCTCCGCCGATTTGACTTTAACCAGGCCATAAAAGGAAGTGAAAAATTAGTATTTAAAACAGAACAGGTATTTTTTACCAACATAGAACCATGGGGGTTCAAATTTGTAGCTTTTACCTTTTTCGACACTGCCTTTTTAAAAGAGAGCGATAAACAACTATTCCGTCACTCGCCCTATTTCAGTTTTGGCGGTGGATTAAGGATCAGAAATGACAACATGGTATTCAACACCTTACAAATCATGCTTGCCATAATGCCCAGAGTGCCATCAGGGGAACTACCCTTTAGTTTTCGAATTTCAGGAGAATCCTCACGAGATTTCAAAAGTTTTGTTCCTGACCAGCCCGGGTCATCCACCTACTATTAACATTCTAATTTCGCACTGCATATTTAATAATGTTCCACAACATCGACTAAACAATCTTGACAAAGTAATTATTTTTAAGGATTTATCGAATAATTATATTTTTTTGAATATCTTTGACTATAAACAAAGTCAGGGCCAACAACCCAACATTTTAAAAGAATTTTAGTACGACATGAATTCCGGAAAAACGACAACTCTAATATTGCTAACAATTATTTCTCTTTGCGCAGTTGCATTAAGTCAGCCCAACCAATCTCAACACTTCTACTCCGGTTGCATGGAGCAAATTGACGATGGCTTTATTCATAACAGCCAGCCCATGAAGGCGCTACTCACCGGTTCTGAAGTTGCGGAATTCAGAACAACTCTGTTCGAGGGAAATATTTATCGAATTGTCACCTGTTCACCGACCAACAAAAAAATATGGTTTTCAATATACGATACCAATAACAATCTACTCTTTTCCACCACACGACATAACTTCTCCTCGTCCTGGGATTTTGAAATGAAGGGAAATCTGGAATGTAAGATAGAAGCCGGACTGATGCCCGGAGAAGGCAATTCAGGCATGGCGGTAATCCTTATTGGGGTAAAAAGCCTTGGAAACCCTTCTTTGTAATCCACCATCGATAAAGGCTTAAAAATTATTCTTCTCAGAGTAGTAAGGCAACTTTTTGGTGGTAAAAAAGCAATGTTGGATTCAGAAACATCTAAAAATCAGATTTTGATTTATAGAAAACTTTCAGGATACAAATCTTAACTCGAAACGCTACATGAGTGAAGGTATTTTAAAAGCATTGATGCAGCTATTTGCGCTTATTGCTGTACCTGTTCAGGATGCAGAATCGCGTCGTAATATCGTCAGAGATTATCTCTCACTCCACCTTAATACCCAACTTATAGAAGAGTATTTGGCACTATTTGATCAGCATTGCCTGACTTTTCAAAAAAAGCTCAAGGAAAAGACCAGAGTCCCCAAACTCTATGCTGCCAGCTCAGTCAAAGTGCTTCGTATCGCTACCGCCATCAATGAAGAATTGACCCATTACCAGAAGACCATTGTCATTATCCAATTGTTGGAGTTTTTAAACTTAAGGAACTGGAGTATTTCAGACTTTGGTAATGAATTGGCTGATACCGTTGCCACCACCTTCAACATCCCAAAAGATGAATATTTTTCCATAAAACAATTCATCACCCGCCAACCCCCTGACAAAAACAAAAATTTGCTGATAATTGGCGGTTCAAAAGAAAACAGATCGGAACAACGATATCTGTTTCGGGAATTCCTTCCGGCCGATATTTATGTCCTAAACATCAAATCGATATCTTTATTTCTATTAAAAACCAGCCAAAACAGCCAACTCACCATTAATGGCCAAGTACTTATTGCTCGGCGCATTCAATATTTACGGCCGGGAGGATCCATTCGCTACAAAAACGGAAGCCCAATTACCTTCAGTGACATTGCCGCTCATTTTAATTATCAAGCCAACAAAACGCCTATTATCCTGGACGTAAGAGATGTTTCATTCAGCTTTGACAAGCTCGGGAAAGCCGGCTTACACCCCATGAGTTTCACCAGCCATTCCGGTCAGCTGGTAGGTATTATGGGAGATTCCGGGGCCGGGAAAAGCACCTTAATCAATTTGCTTACGGGCATCTACCTCCCTGCTTCAGGAGAAGTATTACTCAATGGCATTGATCTCCATTTATTTCCGGAAAAGATAAAAGGTCTTATTGGCTACGTTTCACAGGATGACCTGTTAATGGAGGATCTGACCGTATTCCAAAACCTATATTACAACACCAAACTCTGTTATGAAAACCTGAGCAATCAGGAAATTCATGACAAGGTCGATCAGATGCTTAAAACCCTTGGATTATTCGAAATCAAGGATATGAAAGTGGGCTCAAGCCTTAACAAGAAAATTAGCGGAGGACAAAGAAAACGACTAAATATAGCCCTGGAGTTGGTCAGGGAACCTTCCGTTCTATTTTTGGACGAACCAACCTCCGGATTATCATCAAGGGATTCCGAAAATATCATAGACTTGCTCAAAGATATGTCGGTCAAAGGCAAGTTGATTTTTGTGGTTATTCACCAACCCTCCTCCGAGATCTTTAAAATGTTTAACCAGTTGCTGGTTCTGGATACGGGTGGTTACTTAATTTACAATGGTGATCCCGTCGGTGCCATTAACTATTTTAAATCTTGTGTCAATCACGCCAATCGTGACGAAAATGAATGTCCGGTTTGCGGCAATGTAAATCCCGAACAAATACTCAATATAATTAATTCAAGAGTCCTTGACGAATACGGAACTCCTACTCCGGTGCGACGAATAACCCCGACCGAATGGTTTAGGATATTTAAAAATGCGCATCCATCACCCAAAAAAAAGGAAGACACCAGACTTCCATTGCCCGATATTGAATTTCGTATTCCCGATCGTCTTGGTCAATTTAAAGTCTTCTTCATCCGAGACCTAAAATCTAAACTAGCCAACCTCCAGTATCTGCTTATCAATCTCCTCGAAATGCCGGCACTGGCCCTGATCCTCGCCGGGATGTTGTTTTATTTCCAAGTAGATGAATCCAACGGTTCATACAGTTTATATAATAATCCCAACCTCGTCACCTATATCATTATCACGGTTATAATAGCCATATTTGTGGGTTTAACAGTCAGTGCTGAGGAGATTATCACTGATAAGAAAATTTTAAGACGTGAAGCCTTTTTAAATTTAAGCCGCTTCAGTTATTTGTTATCCAAAGTAGTCATTCTGGCAATCATTTCGGCCATTCAGGTGTTTCTATTAGTATGGATTGGCAATAAAATTCTACAAATTGAAGAGATGTATGGCGCCTACTGGATTGTTTTATTTAGTTCCGCAATGTTTGCCAATCTTTTGGGACTTATTATTTCTGATTCACTCAAAAAATCTGTCAACATTTACATCCTTATTCCGTTCCTAATTATCCCCCAACTGGTATTGAGTGGTGTTTTTGTATCGTACGACCGCCTCAACCCTAAATTTTCGTCAATCTCCGACATTCCATGGTATGGAGAGTTAATTACGGCAAGGTGGGCTTTTGAGGCACTGGCGGTGCATCAATTCAAAAATAATGATTACCAAAGGGAATTCTACCTCTATAATCAAATTAAAAGTGATGCCACCTATCGAATCAACTTCTGGTGTCCCTCCATGGAATCAGAACTCCGAAAGTTGGAAGATTCTAATGGTACCAATATTGACTCCACCATAGTCCAATTGCTCAACAATGAATTTGCGGCCATTCAACCAAATCTTCCTGATCAACTTCAATCATTGGCCCATACAGAAATACAAAACATACCTATAAAAGATAATATTGATCAAGCACGCCTCTATTTGAGCCAAATAAAAAAATATTTCATAGCCCTATACAATGAAGCAGACCAACGTCAGGATATCCACCGACAACATATTATTCAAAAGTATGGCAAAACGTATCTTTCATCACTGCGTGACAAGTATCATAATGAAGCTTTGGAAAGATTCGTAAGAAAAAAAGATGACTTCTTTTCAAAGCGAATCATCAGGTACAATAATCGTCTGATTCAAAAATTTGATCCCATATTCAGAAAGCCGGAACACAAATTCATAAAGGCTCATTTTCTTACCTCAACCAAAAAGATCGGACAGATCCATTTTGATACCTTTTGGGTCAATGTAGGAGTTTTATGGGCTATGAATGTTCTTCTTTTTCTTCTGCTTTATCACCAAATATTGAAGAAACTCCTTACTATGGGAAAAGGGATAATGCAAAAATTTTAAATCCCATTTTCTAAAAACAAAAAACCACAGAAGCAATTTTTCTGTGGTCCACTTTTTAAAAAACTCGTATTCTTTTATTCTTCCATTTCAATCATCTTAAAAGGCAAATTAATAATCGACTGATAATCTTCACCTGCTTCAAACATATCCTCATCATCTTCTTCATAATACCAATTCACTTGGACTCTAAAGCCCTTCTTATACAACAATTCCAGTTTTTTAAAAATATCAAGAATACATTTTGAAGAAGAAGTATTGAAATATTCCAGTTGAATGTTAATTACAGTATTTTCCTGCGGAGATTTTGCATATTGATCAATCCAGTCGATAAGCGGTTTGTAAAAATCAACTGAATTTTCGGGAATTGACCGTCCTTTAATTTCAACAAACCCTTTTTCTCCATCCAGCCTAACAAAAGGAGTTTTCGGCGTATCTTCACGAATGATTGTTTCCATAATAACTATAAATCTTTTTAACTAATATATACATCCAACGAAAAAAACACATGTTCCTCGTCATAAGGATACAAAAAATATTCGAGCTTATTTCCTGTTTTTCTCACAATATCGAGCATCCCCAGTCCTCCGCCGCCCTTTTCAGAGATCGCTTCGTTGCCCAATATATCCCGGTACAACAAACGCACCTCCTCATCCGACAACGAGTTTAATTGTTCAATTCGATCTTTAATAAAGCTGACTTTCGAACGATCAATAAAATTACCTGTAGTGATGCGAAAAAAGGAACCATCATGAACGACTATGACAATTCCAAAATTGGGTGACCCTTCTACAGAAAGACTGGCTGGTGGAGCATCTACGTGATGATACAAATTCTGCATGCATTCGACAAAAACATTGTATAGTTTTTTTCGAGTCTGTAATCTTTGTTGTTTAAGTTGCGAATTTTCTTCAACAGCCTCCAAGGCATGAGTAATCATCTCGGGTGATATGCTTCCTACATGCTTGAGAATAACATCACCCTGGAGTTTGTGAGCATACCACTCTTCGAGATTGAACCCCATCCTAATGTCTACCATTGATCCTTCGCAAAGATATTAAAATATAAATTTTAAAGCATTAATTTGCCGAAGTTTAATCAATTCTATTGGAATTATCCGTTCTCTTTGCCTCATTTTTGGTAAAGATTAAAAAAAAATTGGTTAACCATATCAAATAAATGATTAATTAAATACCGTCTCCTCCAATAAATCCACCATGTCGGTATTTCTCCTGCAAAATTTTACTATTGGGTGGAACCGAAGAAGTCAACCAAACATTACCCCCTATTACCGAATTGGAACCAACAGTAATTCTTCCAAGAATGGTCGCCTGGGCATAAATGATGACATTATCTTCTACGATAGGATGGCGGTCGATTCCTTTTATTGGATTTCCGTCTTCATCCAAAGGAAAGCTTTTGGCACCCAATGTCACTCCTTGATAGATTTTCACATGATTACCGATAATCGATGTGGCACCGATAACAACCCCGGTCCCATGATCTATGGTAAAATGGTGACCAATTCTTGCCCTGGGATGTATATCAATTCCTGTTTCTGAATGGGCCATTTCCGAAATAATTCGAGGAATCAAAGGAACGCCTAACTTCATCAGTTCATGAGCAATACGATAATTCGTTATGGCGCGAATGGCGGGATAACAAAAAATCACTTCAGCACTGCTTTGTGCTGCCGGATCGCCCAAATAGGCAGCCTCGACATCTGTAGCAAGCAAATGTCTAATTACCGGCAGTTTTTCTATAAATTTCAAGCTAATCTCAGCTGCTTTATCTTTTCTGGCCCACAAATCCTTTTTGCTCGCCATCTTACAATCAAAACACAGTCCGGCATACACCTGGTGACGCAAAAGATCATATAGTTTTTCTACATTCACCCCTTGATAATATCGGATACTCTCCGATCGGGTGGATGAATCGCCAAAATATCCCGGAAATATGATTTCTCTTAGCAAATCAACAATATCACTAAGCACCTTGGACGATGGCATGGGCTGGTCTGGCTGATGCCTGTGACATACAGACTGATATGACTCTTCACGTGATAAATTTTCTATTATATCTTTTAACCTACGTGGATATTCCATATAGCGCATACACTGTTCCTCTTTTCTTGTTCAATAACTCCAAAATCACTTTTTATTTTACCATAAACAGGAAAAATATAACATCCGTTCCAATTCTCAATCATCACTTCCATAACCCTTTGTTCTATCAACATAATCGGATTTCTCTTTTCATCTTTTTCCGATCCACTTATTAACACCCCCAATAGCATTATCGGTTCTTATTCTATCTCTTCCACGCACAATGCAAAAAGGTATTTCATAGAATTCCAATTCCTTAAGATACCTTTGATAAAGGTATTCACGCCGATTTGGATTTTCCCTGACACCATCGGTTTCCCAAGACAAATCAGGAAAACATAACAACGCCAGATCAATCTTCGAATTTCTTATGGCTTTATCCACCCAATCAGGACAGCTATTAAACACTTCCTCAAACCAGACTTTAGTAATAATCAAATAAGTATCAAAAAATATAAAGTCTTTTTGTCCTTTGGTGGCCTTCAAATAGGAATACGCTTCCATTTGATGTTTCGCAATTAATTCCACATCTTCAAATGTATACGGTCGTTGAAGGCCTTCTACATATTCCCTCGCATACTCATTAACCGCAAATCCGTTAAAATGTTTGGACAATTGTTGGGTTAATACTGATTTCCCGGTTGATTCCGGTCCTGTAAGAACAATTGAAATCATCTTTTTTTTGAATTAACTCATCCTATTTCAAGGGATCCAATATTTCCATCGCGATTTTTCATATTCCTCCCCCATTCCAGGAAACCAACCACAGCAACAAAAGTATATACCAGATACAATAAAACAGTTATTATCATTCCTTTATAAAAGTACACTCCACTACTCACAAAATCCACAACGATCCAAATAAGCCAGTGCTCAAGGTATTTTCGTGCCAGCATCCATGTAGCTATGATCCCTCCGGTAGTGGTAAAGGCATCCCAATAGGGTAAATCAGAGGAAGGAATGTCCAGCAATGCCGGCACTTTCAGCAAAATCAACAACACAAACAAATAGAGCCCGCCTCCAACAGCAAGCAACACCAGTCCCCGTCGAATTCCGGTTCTTTTTATGGCCATTTTTTTGCTTCCGGTAGCCCTACGCCCCATCCTCCAAGTAATCCAACCATACACACTAATAATCAGGTAATAAACTTGGAGGCTCATATCTGCATAAAGCCGTTCATCGAAAAAAACGATCAAATAGATAAGCGAAGAGATAAACCCCGTAGGCCAAAGCCAAATATTTTCACGAACCGACCAATAGAGGTAAACAAGAGACAGCAATGTACCGGTCAGTTCTAACCAATGATCCCATAACCACTGCATCATCATTGCTCAAAAACTTCTGAATAGGTTCTGGCATCTTCCAATAGATCCAATGCTTTGGAGAATACAGGAAGGGCAGGATTAATCGTTTGATAATACTCGCTGGTACTCCAAAGATTTCTGGCTATTAAAGCCTTAAGTTGCAGTTTTAGCCATAATTCCGATGTTTTCAACTCTTCCAGATTTGGCTCTATGCCACTTTCAATCCCTTTTTCTTTCAGCTCATTAATAAAAGCATCCTCCACCACAAAGTTTTTCAAAAAGTGGTCATAATCCGGAAACTTTTCAATCCAGCTCTTTCTCCATCGATCCAGCCATTCCATAACCATACCGTTAACTGTGCCGGATGCCACCAAGTCTCTATAATAATCGGTATAGTAGATTGTATCCATTGGAATAAACACATCAGGCACAATGCCACCGCCACCGTACACCATCCGCTTTTTGTTTAAAGTACGAAAAACCAAACTGTCGGGCATATGTATGCTATCAGGATGGATCAATTCTCCATGCTCAAAACGTTCGAATATTTCACTGTAGTATTTATTTATTCCCTTATTATAAGGTTTTTGAATACATCGTCCGGAAGGTGTATAATATTTAGCAATGGTTAGACGAATTTCTGCTCCATCCTGCAACCTGAAGGGTCTTTGAACAAGCCCTTTCCCGAAGCTTCTTCTACCCATTATCACGCCCCTGTCCCAATCCTGCACGGCCCCAGCTACAATTTCACTGGCAGAAGCAGATCCCTCATCAATCAACACTACCAAATTCCCCTCTTCCCATAATCCTCCCGAACGGGAAAAATACTCTGATCGGGGTATCGCCAAACCATCCATAAAAAGCAACAATCGGTGGTCTGGCACCAATTCATCCGCTATATCCAAAGCAGCCTTTAGATATCCACCGCCATTACCACGCAGGTCCAACACCAGATTTTTAATCCCCTGCGCCTTTAATGCTATCAAACTTTCTCTAAACTCTTGATGCGTGTTTTGGCCAAACCTTGAAATTTTTATATAACCCGTTTCAGGGCTCATAAGATAAGAGGCATCCAGGCTAAAAATGGGAATTTTATCCCGAACCACATTAAACTGCAATTCCTTTGAATCCCTTAATACCCTTATTTTAACTTCCGTTCCTTTTGGTCCTCTTAACCGTTCAAAAACATCCTGATTGGACAAGCCAATACCCGCCACATTCTCGTTGTCTATACTGGTTATTCTGTCACCGGCCTTCATGCCAACCTTTTCGGATGGCCCACCAGGAATCGTGGCCACCACCAGCAGTGTATCTTCCTGAATTAGGAATTCAATCCCAACCCCCTCAAAGTTTCCATCAAGAGGCTCATTCATAGCCTCCACCTCTTCGGACGGGATGTATACCGAATGAGGATCAAGCTGTTCCAGCATGCCTCTAATAGCATCTTCGGCTAACCCGTGAGAAGCTACACTGTCAACATAAAAAGTATTGATCAGTTGCCACGATAATTGAATCTTTTCCAGTTCCGGATCTGTCATTTGTGACTTTAACAGCGACGGAAAAAATAAAAGAAACAGAAGTATAAAGGAAAAATTTCGCATCACATGATTTTCGTATTACCTGAAATATTCAAATCGATCATTTATTCCCATTCAATGGTTGCAGGGGGCTTGGAACTAATATCATAAACCACACGGTTAACACCTTTAACCCGGTTTATAATTTCATTAGAAATCCGTCCCAAAAATTCATAAGGAAGATGGACCCAATCAGCAGTCATTCCATCAGTCGACGTCACAGCTCTCAATGCGACCACACTTTCATAGGTTCGCTCATCCCCCATTACCCCTACGGAATGAACAGGTAACAGAATGGCTCCTGCCTGCCACACCTTATCATAAAGGCCGTGGTTACGAAGTCCTTCGATGAAAATATGATCTACTTCCTGCAATAGAGCGACCTTTTCAGGAGTTATCTCTCCTACAATCCGGATGGCCAAACCTGGTCCCGGAAATGGATGACGACCAAGAATTGTTGAAGAAATATTTAATTCCCTTCCAACCCTTCGCACCTCATCTTTAAACAATAATTTAAGGGGCTCAACCACCTTCAAGTTCATCCTTTCAGGCAATCCCCCAACATTATGGTGAGACTTAATGGTTGCTGAAGGACCATTCACCGAAACGGATTCAATTACATCAGGATAGATGGTTCCTTGGGCCAGCCATTTAACCCCACTTATTTTTTGCGCTTCTGAATCAAATACTTCAATAAATACCCGCCCAATAATTTTCCTCTTTTGTTCAGGATCTGAAACACCACTCAGCTCACCCAAAAAGTGGTTTTTAGCATCTATGCCCACCACATTCAGCCCCATATGTTTGTATGAATCGAGCACCTTTTCATATTCATCCTTTCTTAAAAGACCATTATCCACAAAAAGACAGGTAAGTTGCTGACCAATGGCTTTATGAAGAAGCATGGCTGCCACTGAACTATCCACCCCTCCCGACAGGCCCAAAACCACTTTGTCGTTGCCAATTTGTTTTTTCAATGAGGCTACCGTTTCTTCCACAAAAGAAGCAGGAGTCCAGTTGCAGCGGCATCCACAGATATCCACAACAAAATTAGAAAGGAGTTGCAGCCCTTGGGTGGTATGGTATACTTCAGGATGAAACTGTATACCGTAAGTAGATTCGTTTTCAACCTTATACCCGGCCACCTCGACATCTCCTGTGCTAGCTATAATCCGAAAATTCTCCGGAAGCTTAATGATGGTATCTCCATGCGACATCCAAACCTGGGAATCATCTTCAATTTTTTGAAATAATTCATTATTATGGTCCACAAACTTAAGATTGGCTCGACCGTATTCCCTCGTATCAGAAGCTTCAACAAGTCCGCCATAATGGTGGGCCATAAATTGAGCCCCGTAACAAACCCCCAGAACAGGAATTTTGCCCTTTATTCCGTTCAGGTCGGGAACAGGAGCCTTCTTCTCTCTCACGCTAAACGGACTTCCTGAAAGGATTACTCCCTTCACGGTCTCATCCGGATGGGGAAAATGATTAAAAGGATGAATTTCACAATAGACATTTAACTCGCGAACACGTCGGGCAATTAATTGGGTATACTGCGACCCGAAATCAAGAATGAGAATTTTTTCCTGCATCGACAAAGTTTAAAAAAGAATTAATAATCAGTGCAAATATAAGTAGATTGTATCGATTTGCTGTCATCCAAGACAGAGGGATTCGGGAAACCCTCTTAATAAGGGATCAGAGGATAAACTTGCAACGTCCTAATCGTTTGATCCCAATTTGGACTCATTAGCCCTATCAGCTTCTTACAATCTCAACAGCCTAAATTTCAAAGGTACAGCCTTCTTCTGCGATCCAGGCATTTTCAAATACCTGACGGGCTTCCTCTACAAAAGGATCAAGATTTTTGTACCGAGATGAAAAATGCCCCAGCAAGAGTTTACCGACCCGAGCCCTATGAGCCACTTCCGCAGCCTGACGGGCAGTACTGTGAAAGGTTTTTCCGGCCAGTTCTTCATTATCCGATAAAAATGTGGATTCATGATAAAGAACATCAACATTCTGAACAGCAGTTATCACATTTTCACTAAACCGGGTATCGGTACAAAATGCATAACTTTTAGATGGCGTTGGAGGAAGCGTCAGCATATTGTTGGGGATCAACACTCCATCCTCCCCTAAATAATCTTCACCTCTTTTTAATTTGGGCAACCATTTAAGCGGAATCCGATAAAAGTCACATTTTACTTTATCAATTTTCCGTTCTTTAATTTTTTCCCTAAATAAAAACCCCATTGCAGGAATTCGATGTTCCAAAGGAATGGTATTAACTTCAAGTAAGTCGTCTTCATATATCACTTGCTGCAGCCCGGGATTTACACCATGAAAAACTACCTGAAAAGGCAAATTACGACAAAAATATTCAAGCCATGGCTTCAGTAGAATTTCAAGATCAGCCAAAGCATATATATGCAAATCGGCGGTACGCCCCAACAAACCCAAGGAGGAAATTAGTCCTGGTAAACCAAAGACATGATCGCCATGAAGGTGGGATATAAAAATATGATGAATGCGTCCAAAGTGCACCCTGTTACGGCGTAACTGCAGCTGAGTTCCTTCTCCGCAATCAATCAAAAAAAACCGCCCCGATGCGTTAAGCACCTGGGCGGTTGGATTTCTTTCGGATGTGGGAAGTGCTGAATTACTGCCAAGAATAGTGACAGATAACCCCATATACACTCTATTTTTTACCGATTGATTGTCGCATCATTTGAATGCCATTCTCTGTATCAGGTGCAATGTTTAAAACAGTGTCCAACTGTGAGACCGCAATAAGCCGTTCAACCGCAGGTTGAAGACCCGAAATGATAAAGACTCCTTCGGCATTTTTACACAACCGATTGGCGACAAGTATGGAGCTCAATCCCGATGAATCGCAATAGTTACATTGGCTCAAATCAAGCAATATATTCTTCTCTCCGTTTCCGGAAAGCAGTACAATTTCTGACTTAAGATTGGGGGCTATATTGGTGTCGAGTTTTTCCTTCAACACCTTAACCACCATGAAATCGTCGAGTTTATCAATTTTAAAGTCCATATAATGTCACCCCTTTATTTTAAAAACTATTCTTCACTCTTTTTATCCTTGGCTTCATCTTTCTTTTCTGAGGCCTCCATTTGATCTTTCAATGCCGCCAGTTCAGTGATGTCACCAAGAGTGGTTTTTTCCAGGCTTTCTTTCAGTTTACGAACTCCTTTCTTGGTATTCTTGGCTTGTGCCATTTTAGCCGATTGTTCGTCAGAACGCTTTTCATCCTCGAATACACGAGAATGCGACAAAATGATACGTTTGGTTCCTTTATTGAACTCAATAACCTTGAAAGGCAGCTTCTCATCAGCTTTTGCCTGACTTCCGTCTTCTTTTACCAGATGACGAGGAGTTGCGAACCCTTCAACACCGTATGGTAATGCAATTACGGCACCTTTATCGAAAATGTCAACAATAGTTCCTTC
Organism: Thermophagus sp. OGC60D27; assembly: GCF_052400625.1. NCBI lineage: Bacteria > Pseudomonadati > Bacteroidota > Bacteroidia > Marinilabiliales > Marinilabiliaceae > Thermophagus > Thermophagus sp. OGC60D27. Next base: position 124,321 of record NZ_JBQTGH010000011.1, on the reverse strand, counting down.
ATGAATAGAATCTACAGTGAAGATAGATTCAAAGACATCCCAGGGATTTTCTTCCAACTGTTTGTGTCCGAGGCTAAGACGACGGTTCTCTTTGTCAATATCCAAGACAACGACTTCAATATCTTCTCCAACGTTGGTAAACTCAGCAGGGTGTTTTACCTTTTTCGTCCAAGAAAGATCTGAAATGTGGATCAAGCCGTCAATTCCTTCTTCAATTTCCACAAAAACGCCGAAATTGGTAAAGTTACGAACTTTAGCTTTGTGTTTGCTACCAACCGGATATTTAACCTCGATATCATCCCAAGGATCTGGCTTCAATTGCTTCATGCCCAGGGACATTTTACGCTCTTCCCTGTCAAGGGTAATAATTTGTGCTTCCACTTCATCTCCCACTTTCAGGAAGTCTTGTGCACTGCGCAAGTGTTGCGACCAAGACATTTCAGATACGTGGATCAACCCTTCAACACCTGGTGCGATTTCAACAAAAGCGCCATAATCCGCCATAACAACCACTTTACCTTTCACCACGTCTCCAACTTTCAGATTGGCATCCAAGGAATCCCAAGGATGAGGCGTTAATTGTTTCAATCCAAGCGCAATACGCTTTTTCTCGTCGTCGAAATCGAGAATTACAACGTTCAGTTTTTGATCCAACTGTACAATTTCTTCGGGGTGAGAAACACGGCCCCAAGAAAGATCGGTTATATGGATCAGACCATCTACCCCGCCAAGATCGATAAACACCCCATAAGATGTGATGTTTTTGACGGTTCCTTCCAATACCTGACCTTTTTCCAGTTTGGAAATAATTTCTTTCTTCTGTTGTTCAAGTTCTGCTTCAATAAGCGCTTTGTGCGATACCACCACGTTTTTGAATTCAGGATTGATTTTAACCACTTTGAATTCCATGGTTTTACCCACAAACATATCATAGTCACGAATGGGCTTCACATCAATTTGTGATCCCGGAAGGAAAGCTTCAATACCAAAGACATCTACAATCATACCACCTTTGGTGCGGCACTTGATGTATCCTTTGATGACTTCATCTTTTTCCAGGGCTTCATTAACACGATCCCAAGAACGAAGAGCCCGAGCTTTCTTGTGTGAAAGAACCAACTGTCCCTTTTTGTCTTCCTGACTTTCCACATAAACCTCTACAGGGTCTCCCACTTTTAGATCGGGATTGTAACGAAACTCATTGCGGCTGACAATGCCATCAGATTTGAAACCGATATTGATGACAACCTCACGCTTGTTCATAGCGATCACGGTTCCCTCAATCACCTCTTTTTCAGAAATAGTGGAAAGGGTTTTGTCATAGAGTTTTTCTAACTCTATTTTTTCTGCTCCTTTGGCTTCAACCACCAAATCACCGCTTTCATACTTTTCCCAGTCAAAATCAGCATCAGATGTCTCTGCGGTTTCAACATTACGGTTTTGGGGTTTTTCTTCTCCCCGAAGCTCTCCACTGGAGGCTGATTCTACTTTCTCTGCCTGATTTTCAGGACTTTCATTTACTTCAGAAACATTTTCCTGCTCCTGCAAGTTTTCTTTTTCTTCTAATTCTGCCATTAATTAAACCTCGCAAAATCTATTGGTTAGACATTATATTGTTTAAAAATCGGTGCAAAAATAGGAACTTTTCTAACAAAACAAACAATAATAACCTAATTTTATCATAGTTAAAAACTCATTTATTCACAGTCATCAAGCTGTTATATTTCCCCAATCAACGTTAACAACCGATTTGGCACTAAAATTAAAGCTTAAACCTCAAAATGTCAATTTTTTAAAATCCCTTTAACGATGGGGCTCGTCACTCGATAATTTCCATTAAATAAACGAGGATACAAAAATGTTTCCTTGACCATTTTTGTATCCACTCACCGAACAACTTTAATCCCTTCCAAGCCTTTTAACACCCTCCTCAAAAAATGGCATTTGGTAAAAATTAAGTAGAACCCCTGAACCCATTCCCTTGAAAAGACAACCGACTGACAACTTGGACCATCGAACACCTACCATATGTTCGGATAACAATAATTGCGCCCCCCCCCGAAACAAAAAAATTTACTTCCAGCAATAATTTTCATATTTTTGACCTTATCAAAATTAAAGGTGCGTAAAAAACAATATGATTAATTTAAAATCAGCGCACGAAACTATTAAATTCAAAATACTTAGATTATGAAAATATCAATTGTCGGAACCGGTTATGTCGGATTGGTTACAGGAACTTGTTTTGCTGACACCGGCGTTAACGTTACCTGTGTAGATATCGACGAAGAAAAAATAACCAACCTGAAAAACGGAATTGTACCTATATATGAACCGGGTTTGGAAAACATGATCAAATCCAATGTGGAAAAAGGACGGCTCCACTTCACAACCAGCCTTAAAGAAAGCCTGGACCAGACAGAAGTCATCTTTATTGCTGTTGGCACACCTCCCGGCGAGGACGGCAGTGCTGATCTAAGACATGTACTGGCGGTAGCCAGTGAAATTGGGAAATATCTGGATCATTCCATCGTGGTGGTGACCAAAAGTACTGTTCCAATCGGAACAGCAGATAAAGTCAGAAAAGCGATTCGCGAAGGATTAGAACAGCGTGGCGAGGATATTCCATTTTATGTAGCCTCCAACCCGGAATTCTTAAAAGAAGGAAATGCCGTTGAAGATTTTCTGAAACCCGACCGAATTGTTGTGGGTACCGATTCCGAAGAAGCAGAAAAAGTCATTCGGCGACTTTACAAACCTTTCTTGCTCAACAACCATCCCATTCTCTTCATGGATATTCCCTCGGCCGAACTTACAAAGTATGCTGCCAATGCCATGCTAGCCACAAAAATCAGTTTTATGAATGACATTGCCAATTTATGCGAATTGGTGGGCGCTGATGTTAATATGGTGCGTAAAGGTATCGGGAGCGACAGCCGTATAGGCAACAAGTTCATCTACCCCGGAATCGGATATGGGGGAAGCTGTTTCCCAAAAGATGTAAAAGCCATTATTCGTACCGCCAATTCCTATAACTACCCGCTGAGACTCCTTCAGGCTGTAGAGGCCATTAACGAAGACCAAAAAAGAATCATGGCAGCCAAGGTGAAAAATTACTTTAAAAACGAATTAAAAGATAAAACCTTTGCCATATGGGGACTCAGCTTTAAACCTAATACCGATGATATGCGTGAAGCTCCATCGAAGGTTATCATTCACGAACTCCTCGAAGCCGGAGCTCATGTAAAAGCTTATGATCCCGTGGCAATGGACGAAGCAAAAAAGGAATTTAAAGATACCATACAATACGGACAAGATCCATATGATGTTCTCATTGAAGCGGATGGCTTACTCCTCCTTACCGAATGGCCTGAATTCCGAATTCCGAATTACAAAGTGATGTCTAAATTAATGAATCACAAAGTAGTATTCGATGGAAGAAACATCTATGATATCAACGAAATGAACGAAAACGGATTCGATTATTTTGGCATTGGCCTTTCAAAAAAGTAGAAACCAACAACATTAAATAATGAAGCGAATATTAGTTACCGGAGGGGCCGGTTTCATTGGGTCACATCTTTGCGACACCCTTATTGCGCAGGGACATGATGTTATTTGTCTGGACAATTATTTCACAGGCTCCAAACACAATATCAGACACCTGATGGGCAATCCTTACTTCGAATTGGTGCGTCACGATGTTACCCACCCCTACTTTGTGGAAGTAGATGAGATATACAATCTGGCCTGTCCTGCCTCTCCCATCCATTACCAGTACAATCCCATAAAAACCATCAAAACATCGGTAATGGGTGCCATCAATATGTTGGGACTGGCCAAACGCATCAAAGCGAAAATATTGCAGGCGTCAACCAGTGAAGTCTACGGTGATCCACTGATTCATCCTCAGGTAGAAAATTACTGGGGAAACGTAAATCCTATCGGGATACGTTCTTGTTATGACGAAGGAAAACGCTGTGCCGAAAGTCTATTCATGAATTATCATCGGCAGAATCAGGTCAAAATTAAAATCATCCGTATTTTTAATACCTACGGGCCCAGAATGAATCCCAACGACGGAAGAGTAGTATCCAACTTCATCGTTCAAGCCCTTAAAAACAAACCTATCACCATTTTCGGAGATGGAAATCAAACCAGAAGTTTTCAATATATTGACGATCTGGTCGATGGCATGTTGCGAATGATGAACTCCAGAGATGACTTCTTAGGCCCCGTCAATATTGGTAACCCTCATGAATTTTCCATGCTTGAATTGGCAAAACAAGTGCTGGACATCACCGGATCTCGCTCTAAAATTGTGTTTGAACCATTGCCTGAAGATGATCCAACGCAACGTCAGCCTGACATATCACTGGCAAAAAAAGAGCTCAACAATTGGGAACCCAAAGTTCAGCTGCGCGAGGGATTGACAAAAACCATTGAATATTTTGACCAGTTGTTGAAAAAACAGGAATAACAAAACAACTTCTTTAATTTCAACATTTTCTTATCTATGACACAGTACAAAGGTATCATTCTGGCCGGGGGCTCCGGGACACGCCTTTATCCAGCCACCCGAAGCATTTCCAAACAGATCATTCCCATTTACGATAAACCTATGATCTACTATCCCCTGTCGGTTCTGATGCTTGCAGGAATTCGGGATATTTTAATTATATCTACACCGGACGACCTGCCCCTATACCGGAGATTATTCAAAGACGGAAACCAATGGGGATTGCATTTTGAATATGCCGAACAACCCTCTCCCGATGGATTGGCACAAGCATTCCTGATTGGAGAAAAATTTATCGGCAATGATCCGGTTTGTCTCATCTTGGGGGACAATATATTTTACGGGTATGAATTTAGCCGAATCCTCAACGGGGTAAAAGCCGAAGAGGATCGCGCCGTCATTTTCGGCTACTATGTCAATGACCCGCAACGCTATGGAGTCGCAGAATTTGATGAGAAGGGCAACGTACTCAGTATTGAAGAAAAACCCAAACATCCCAAATCCAACTATGCCATTACCGGACTTTATTTTTATCCCCCCGATGTGGTTCAAAAGGCCAAAACTTTAAAACCTAGTCAACGTGGGGAGCTCGAAATAACTGATCTGAACCGTCTTTTCCTCAATGAAAAAAGACTAAAAACACAACTGCTGGGTCGAGGGATGGCATGGCTCGATACCGGCACCCACGACAGTCTCCTTCAGGCCGCCAATTTCATCTCTACCATCGAAAAAAGACAAGGCCTAAAAATCGCTTGTATAGAAGAAATCGCCTATAAAAAAGGATACATCAACAAGGAGCAACTGATACAACTGGCAGAGCCCCTGAAAAAAAATGATTACGGCCAATATCTCATAAAAATAGCAGAACAAAATCTGAAAAACATTCAAAAACAACTATAACCTTTCATGCAGGTACACAAAACTAAAATTCCCGGCCTCTTAATTGTTGAGCCGAATATACATGGAGATAAAAGAGGATATTTTTTTGAATCCTATCACGAAAACAGATATCAACAATCTGGCATCCCTGCTCGATTTGTCCAGGACAATGTTTCTTCTTCAATTCGGGGAGTGGTAAGAGGGCTTCATTACCAGTTGGCACCTTTCGCACAGGCCAAGCTTATCCACGTCTTAAAAGGTAAAGTGCTGGATGTGGCGGTGGATTTGCGCAAAGGATCTCCCACCTTCGGTGAGTATTATGCAATAGAACTAAGCGATGAAAACCATCTTCAGTTTTTTATACCCAGAGGGATGGCCCATGGATTCTCGGTGCTTAGCGACGAGGTTATCTTTTCCTATAAATGCGACAACTTATACAACAAAGAAGCAGAACGAGGAATTATCTTTAACGACCCAACATTAAACATCGACTGGCAAATCCCTGATAAGGACATTATTGCATCAGAAAAGGATATTATACTGCCAACATTTAATGAGGCCGAACATAATTTTGATTTTAAAGTTGAAATATAATGCCCAAAATACTTATAATAGGCAAAGAAGGACAACTGGGAAGTACCTTTCACAAGCTGACTTGGGAGTTTCCACAAGAACAAGTCACCTTCACCACCATCGACCAGATGGATCTTTCCAATCCAACTTCCATTAAAGAATTTTTTGTTGACAAAGCTTTCGATTTCATTATTAATTGTGCGGCTTACACGGCCGTTGACAAAGCTGAAGAGGAGTCTGACACGGCTTATCAACTAAATGCCGAAGCCCCGGCCCTCATCGCTCGTGAGGCTGCACGATTAAGGGCTCTATTCGTTCATATCTCCACCGATTACGTATTTGATGGAAGACATTTTCGGCCATTATCCCCCAACGACACCCCCAATCCTGTATCTATTTACGGAAAATCGAAATTAAAAGGTGAAAAGGAAGTGTTACGGATTCATCCTGATAGCATCATTATACGTACCTCTTGGCTTTATTCCATTTATGGGCAGAACTTTCTAAAAACCATGATTCGATTGGGGAAAGAAAAACAATCCTTGAATGTGGTTTTCGATCAGATCGGGACCCCCACTTTTGCAGAAGATCTGGCTTCCTCGATTCTTTCCATTATTCAGAATATTACCACCGGACAAACCAAGGCGATGCCCGGAGTCTATCACTATTCCAACGAAGGAGTCTGCAGTTGGTACGATTTCGCAAAAGCGATTTTCAGGATAACAGGAATAGATTGTAATGTAATACCTGTAACATCAGACTACTACCCCACCAAAGCAAAACGCCCCTACTATTCTGTTTTGGATAAATCACTTATTAAACAAACATACGGCATTGCGATACCACATTGGCAAGAGAGCCTGGTACGTTGTCTGAAACAGTTGAAGATGTTTTAATTCACAACCCTAAAAACGATTTTCCATCTGAACAGTTTGAGTCCCATTTTCAGACGTAGATTTTCAACTTATAATAATTCTGTTTCCATTTCGGCCTATGAAGTCAAGCCTAAAATGCAGGTTCCTTTTTTAGAAAAAAATTTAAAAGAAAGAACCTGATTCTAATTTTATTCAACAATAAACAGTCCGATTCCATTGAAGATGCAACGAAGGAACTTATTCCTTGCTAAAAAACTAATTTCTCACAACAGAATGATCAGGTTTTGTTTCTAAATTCCCAATGAAGGTACCCCTTGAGCAAAGTTCCTTTCTAGGGTTTCAATTTCTCAAGTAAAAAGGTCCATCAAAACAGAAAAATTCAGTATTTTTACATATTGCAGGCAAAACCCCAACGGGGCACCAATCTGCCTGACAAAAAAATAATCCCAGCAGAGGGGAAAAAACATAAGCAATAACAAATTTTCCATTAGCCAGAAATTAAAATGTTAAGATATGACAAGTAAAAACATACCTGAGCAAGTAAAACAAAAGGCAGAACTATGGCTCAACGAAAAATATGATCAGGAGACCAGAGCCAAGGTGAAGGAAATGCTCGAACGCGACGACTCCACCGAATTGATCGATGCTTTTTATAAAGATCTGGAATTCGGGACCGGTGGTTTACGTGGCATTATGGGTGTCGGCAGCAATAGAATGAACAAATATACAGTTGGGGCCGCAACACAAGGACTAGCCAATTATCTGAAAAAAGAGTTTGCCGCGCTTAAGGAAATCAAGGTTGTTATCGGCCACGATTGTCGTAATAATAGTCGTTTTTTTGCAGAAACGGTGGCCAACATTTTTTCTGCCAATGGCATTAAAGCTTACTTATTTGACGACCTACGTCCCACGCCGGAAATTTCTTTTGCCATTCGAGAACTCAAGTGTCAAAGCGGTGTGATTCTGACCGCCTCTCACAATCCCAAAGAATATAACGGTTATAAAGCCTATTGGGTAGATGGGGCACAAATTGTTGGACCACATGACAAAAACATCATTGAAGAGGTAAGGAAGATTACAGATGTTAATGATATAAAATTCGACGGCAATGATGATCTCATCGAAATATTGGGAACTGATATCGATGAAAAATTCATAGATAAAGTTGCATCCCTATCCTTCAATCCGGACATAATTGAGCGGCAAAAAAACATGAAAATTGTCTTCAGCCCAATACATGGAACCACCGTAAAGATTCTTCCTGCCGCCTTGAAACGAATAGGGTTTGAAAACATCATCCATGTTCCGGAGCAAGATGTGGTAAGCGGCGATTTCCCAACCGTAGTATCTCCCAACCCCGAAGAACCGGCAGCACTGGAAATGGCCATTGCAAAAGCCAAGGAAACCAATGCGGATCTGGTTGTTGCCACCGACCCCGACGGGGACAGACTGGGCATTGCTGTACGTAACGAAAAGGGAGAGTTTATCCTGGTAAACGGGAACCAAACAGCCATTTTGCTCACCTGGTATATGCTGAATCAATGGAAAGAGAAAGGACGATTAACAGGAAATGAGTTCACCGTTAAAACCATTGTAACTTCAGAAATGATCAAAACCATTGCCGATGCTGCGGGGGTAGAATGTTTCGACACCTATACCGGCTTTAAATGGATCGCCAGTGTAATTAGGGAATTTGAAGGTAAAAGAAAATACATCTGTGGTGGAGAAGAAAGCTACGGTTTTCTGCCGGGCGATTACGTGCGCGATAAAGATGCAGTAGGTGCGGTGGTTATGATCTCTGAAATTGCAGCCATGGCAAAAGATCAAGGGAAATCACTGTTTGAATTATTGCTGGATATCTATATCAAATATGGTTTTTCGCAGGAAAAAATGAAATATATCGTGCGGAAAGGAAAAAGTGGGGCGGAAGAGATTCAAGCGATTATGAAAAAATTCAGAGAAACGCCACCAACTCAACTGGGTGGATCAAAAGTTACCTTGATCAAAGATTTCCTCACCCTAAAAGTTAAAAATGCAGTAACCGGCGAGGTAATGAATATCACAGATAAGCCGGCAACATCAAATGTCCTCCAATTTTTTACTGAAGACGGATCCAAAGTATCTGTGCGACCCTCCGGCACCGAGCCCAAAATTAAATTTTATTTTGAGGTTAAAGATCAATTGAACAACCGGGCTGAATTTAATGAGGTAACAGAAAAAGCAATTAACAAAATAGACTGTATAATGAAGGATATGGAGATTTAAAAAATGAACCATACATGATCAATTTAACGAAACACAAAAGAGGCTGTATAAATCTGGATCATGTAAGTGACATTCGACCCATAACTCAAATAAATTTTGACGAAAATAATTTGGATATTGGAAATTAAAGGTTGGATTGGGAAATAGGAATCAAGTTTTAAACAGATCATTCATTCAACACAATCCCCTACATTTCAACAAAATATAAAGCAGGAACCAGGTTGATATCCGTTCCTGCTTTTTTCTTCCCAGAAAGGTGTTGGGGCTATTATGCCTTTCGATCCACTATCTATCAGCCAATCTAGCATACATCTATACCTTACTTATTTAATCACATTTTTGAAAAACACAATGCATAATAGAACCAGAGACCAAATGGTTATTCAAAAAAGGAATCCGGAAAATTGACCAAATAGAGGCGGTCTGTAGCCCGAGTAATTGCTGTATAAAGCCAACGAAGCAGGTCCCGGGACAAGTAATCCTCCGTAAAATATCCCAAATCAACAAAAACAGCTTTCCATTGTCCTCCCTGCGATTTATGACATGTCATAGCATAAGCAAACTTCACCTGAAGAGCATTGTAAAAATCATTCTCTCGCGTTTGCTGATATTGTTTTTTAGCATCGGCAACCTCCTGATAATCATTTTTTACCTCATAAAAGAATTTCTCTTGTTCTTCCCGATTGAGCCCTGCACCGGGGGTCATCAAGGAATCAAGTATGATTCGCGTATCAAATTCTATCTCTTTATAATCGACCAATCGCAATACCACATCTGCAAAATGGTAGCCATACAGATTCTGGTATTTTAATATCCTACTCACTTCTGCAATATCTCCGTTGGCAATAAAATTGACCTCTTTATGATCCTTAAGCCAATGGTAGTTGTTTTTCATAATCAATAAGTAATCTCCAACAGACAGTTGTTCCTCCCTGAAGAGAATGGTATTGCGTATGCCTTGGTTATAAAGATTGGCTCTTTTGTTGGTGCGACAAACAACAAGCGTTTCTTCTAATCCGTAATGGTTATAGCAGTAATCAAGCTCCTCGGTAAGCGCAGCTCCGGAAATACGAAAAACATCTGTAAACCCATGAGTCCGAAATTTTGGAAAACCGATGGATCCGATACTCTCATCGAGCATATTGCGAAGTCGGGTAGCATTAAAAAGAATTCCACTATCATTTTTCTGACGCACCACATGAGTCAGTACGGCAGAATAAACATCGCAGCCAAATGCCTCCAAGTTACCCGTTTCCAGAGCAGGACTGTAATCGGTGCCAACGGGAGGAAGCTGTGCATCGTCGCCAATGAGCAACAGCCGGCAATTTTCCCCCTGATACACAAAATTAACCAAATCATCCAGAAGGCGACCTGACCCAAAAAATCCGCCCCCCCCATCATTGGCAATCATAGAGGCTTCATCGACCACAAACAACGCATTTTTATGCAAGTTGCGATCAAGGGCAAAAGCAGCAAATCCATCACGCGACGATTTTTGCCGATAGATTTTCTTATGAATGGTATAGGCAGGAATACCAATACTATTGCTCAACACTTTTGCGGCCCGACCAGTTGGTGCCAACAATATAGACCTCTGCCCCAATTCATTCAAGACCTGAATTATGGCCCGCACAAGCGTAGTTTTTCCTGTCCCGGCATAACCTCGTAAAATAAAGGCTGAATGACTCTGAGGCTCTGTCAAAAACCGAACCATCAAGTCGATGCTACGACTCTGAGAAGAGGTTGGTTGAAATCCAAATTGGCTTAAAATTTTCTCCTTTAAAAAATCATTTATCATAGCAACACTTCTGCCCGAAATATATTTTTGAATTTTGGAAGCTTAATTATTCTTATTTGAAAGGCTGTCTGACAAAATTTTCTTTCAAAGGAATAAAAAAAGAAAGGTACAGACAAAGATTTTTTAATTATTTGAAAGAAAGAAATGGGGCTTTGAATTTTTTTTTAAATTTGTGCATTCAAACCAAAAAATCAAAATCAGAAAAATAATGAAAACAGCCATCCAGATTATTCTGACTATTGCCATCCTTACGTTAGGGTACTTGTGTTGGGAGAGTATTCAAAAACCCGTACGATTTAAAGCAGCCCTTAAGACACGGCAGGAGAAAGTAATTGACCGCCTTCAGGGTATTCGAAAAGCCCAAAGAGCGTATAAATCCCTTTATGGCAAATTTACCGGTAGCTTTGACACGCTTATCAATTTTGTCGAAACCGATTCTCTGCCTTTGGTGCGCATGGAAGGACGTCTGACTGACAGCATGATTGCAGAAGGAATGACAGAGTTGAAAGCACTTAAACTGGGGATCATTAAACGGGATACATCCTTTATTGCTGTCAAAGATTCTCTTTTTGGAACCAATTTCATTGCCGACTCTTTACGCTTTATACCTTTTACCAAAGACAAAGAGTTTGAAATGGCTGCAACTTCGCTGGAAACCGCTTCCGGTGTTGAAGTGCCTGTATTCGAAGCTAAGGTACATAATGACATCTTCCTGAATGGGCTTGACAGACAGCTTATTTTTAACCTGAATGAAGAAGCAGAAGCCTATGAAAAGTATCCCGGACTTAAAGTGGGTTCATTAACCGAAGCCAACAACAGTGCGGGTAACTGGGAATAAATATAAATTTTTGACTTATGGTTCCCGACCTTTCGTTCGTTGATGAAACTTTTGACGCAAATATTTCATCGTCATATTTTTTATCCATCCAGGTCTGCCTGGATGGATTTTCTTTTTCCACCCTGGACCCGGTGCGTAATAAGTACATTCAGTTCAGACATTATGCCTTTAAAAATTCTGTAAAGAAAAAGGAACTTCCTCAATTAACCGACCAACTTTTTAATGAAAGTGAACTCCTAAATTTACCCTTCAGAAGAGTATTTATTCTGATACCAACCCGTTATTCTACCATTGTCCCATCAGGCCTTTTTAAACCTGAAGAAGCCTCCCAATGGCTTCATTTCACCCACCAGGTGCCAGAAAATTATCAGGTGAGCTACACACAAATGAAGTTATCAGATGGTTGGAATGTTTTTGCCATCCCTTCCGATCTTCACTCTATTTTCCAAAGACAATTTCCCGGACCTATTTTTTTTCAGCAGTATGTTCCCATGACTGAGACCAAACTAGCCATCAGCCGTCCCGGGGCAAGCAAAACACAACTAATAATCAACTTGCAACGAGATTATTTTGATGTGGTAGTAATAGAGAACAACAACCTCAAGCTTTGCAACTCTTTTCTCATAAAAGGCGAAAATGACCTCATTTACTACACTCTTTTTGTTTTTGATCAACTACAACTGTCTCCAATAAAAACAGAGCTCCAAATCACCGGCCACCATCCGGATTTTAACACCATAAAAAAAACTCTTGAAAAATACATTAAACATGTAAAACAGCCCGGATTACCCTCTGGCTTTCAATACAGCTATCTATTCAAGGAAGTCCCGGGACATCAGTTTCACAACTTGTTAAGTATGGCATCATGCGTATCGTAAGTGGCCAACTCAAAGGCAGAAGATTTTCACCTCCGGCATCCTTCAAAGCCAGACCTACGACCGATCTTGCAAGAGAAGGATTGTTCAACATACTCAATAACCTCATTGATTTTGATCGGCAGATTGTTTTAGACCTTTTTAGTGGCACAGGTGCCATCTCCTACGAATTTGCATCTCGTGGTTGTGAATCCATTACGGCCATCGAAAAAAACTATAACCACTTTTCATTTATCAAGAAAACCGCTCAACAATTGGGGTTGAACAACCAGATTAAAGTTATCAAAGCCGATGTATTCAAGTATCTGGAAAGGAATGATAAGAAGTATACCTTCATCTTTGCTGATCCTCCCTATAATCTGGCTGAATTAGAAGAGTTGCCTCCAAAGGTTATGAATGGACAATGGCTGACCGATGACGGTCTTTTTGTTTTGGAACATAGTCCTACCCATAATTTTGAAAATACCCCATTCTTCTGGCAATCTCGCCACTATGGAAAGGTCAATTTTTCTTTCTTTAGATTTGAATAATATTCGAAGGCAATTAGAACAATCAAACTAAAACCCTTAAAACAACAAAAGAGCTATCCTGATGGATAACTCTTTTGCGGTCTGGACGGGACTCGAACCCGCGACCTCCGGCGTGACAGGCCGGCATTCTAACCAGCTGAACTACCAGACCTAAAAATGTCTGTTTTTATTACTTTCCGATGGCGGTCTGGACGGGACTCGAACCCGCGACCTCCGGCGTGACAGGCCGGCATTCTAACCAACTGAACTACCAGACCGGAAAGATGTGCTTCCCTTTGTTTTTAAAGCGTTGCAAAGATAATGGTTCTTTTTTATTCTGCAATAAAAATTGCATCGAAAATCTCCATTTTTTTCATTTTTTTCATTCAAAAATGGCTGCCAACTTTGACGATCCCAAAATTAACAGCCATCAAGCTCCACAACTGATGTGGCAAATTACCCTTTACTCATTAGAAGCAAAGTGATTATGTTTTTTTAGCAAACCTCCAACGGTCATAATCTCCAAATAAGTAGTTCCGCCACCGATACCAAAACTTCCACCCAGATAAGCCACCAGCTCATCATTTTTAATGGTATGGAATTTCTTTAATCGCTGGAGGGTATTGCTCAATATTTCGCTTTTTGACCTTCCCGGTTCTGTTAACTCCGGAAAGACACCATAAGATAGGGCCAGCTGACGACCAACACGCTTATTATAACAAAGGGCAATAACCGGATTGGGGCCTCGAAAAGCAGCCAAATATCGGGCCGTTTTTCCGGAAAGGCTGTCGGTCAACACGGCTTTAATATCCAGCTCTTTTGAAGCCTTTACAGCCGTATCGGCCAAATAGGCGGTAATATCATGTTTTACCACATCCACAGGGATATCATTTCGACTATCTTTAGCCGCCTCCACTTCTTTTGCAATACGCGACATGGTTTCTACAGATTCCACAGCATATTTCCCATAAGCAGTCTCCCCACTAAGCATAATAGCATCGGTACGATAGTAAATGGCGTTGGCCACATCGGTCACTTCGGCTCTGGTAGGTCGAGGATTACTAATCATGGAGTGCAACATCTGCGTGGCCACAATAACTGGTTTTTTGGCTTCCACACATTTCCGGATCAACTTACGCTGCAAACCCGGTATTTTTTCTTGTGGAATTTCTATACCCAAATCACCACGGGCAACCATTACGCCGTACACGTGTTCCAAAATTTCATCAATCTTTTCTACCCCCTCCTGATTTTCAATTTTGGCTATTATCTTAACCAAACTGTCATGTTCATCCAATATTTTTTGAACTTCTAATACGTCTTCTTTATTCCTTACAAAAGAATGCGCGATAAAATCCAGATCATTTTCAATGGCATACAGAATAAACCCCTTATCTCGCGAAGTTAACGATGGCAGATTAATACGTACCCCCGGAACGTTGACACTTTTCCGACTTCCCAGAATCCCATCATTCAGGACCTTACATCTTAAGCCCTCACTATTTTTTTCAAGAACTTCCAGCCCTAATTCTCCATCATCTATCAATATATTGGTTCCTACAGAAACATCTTTGGCAATGAGCGGATAAGAAACGCAAATTTTTTCATTGGTAGTCTTTCCATCAGGATCACCGATCAGAAGAATCTCCGATCCGGCCTTCAGTTCAATATCTTCATCCGATTTGGTGGTTCTCACTTCCGGCCCTTTAGTATCTATCAGTATGGCAATTTCATCCGAAACTTCTCTGATATTAGTAACGATCTTATTTAAACCATCAAAATCCAGATGGGCGGTATTTAACCTGGCCACATTCATCCCGGCATCGAATAGTTCCCTAATAAAATCAACCTCACACCTTTTGTCTGAAATAGTTGCAACAATTTTGGTGAATTTCTTCATTCCCTGTAATTTTTAAAAATATATATTACTCAATACTTCCTTATATTTTTCAACAGCCTTCCGGAAAAAATGATCATTTCGTCCAATTGGCTAATAAAAATGCAAAACACAAAGGCACAATAAATAATCTGATTTACATAATTTTAAACCAATTAAAATCCCTAAAACTTATTTTTACTGATTGACAAGTGCCTGAACGGCCAACCGATAGGAGTCGAGCCCAAAACCACAGATTACCCCCCTACATACAGGAGAAAGAAAAGAGTGATGCCGGAAATGTTCCCGCTTAAAGACATTGGATATATGAACTTCTATTACCGGCGCCTCCACGGCTGCAATAGCATCGGCAAGAGCTATAGAAGTATGTGTATACGCCCCGGCATTTAATATAATTCCGAAATCCGAAAAGCCATATTCATGAATTTTATTAATCAAGTCCCCTTCCTGATTAGACTGATAGTACTCAATATGAGTATTCGGAAATGTTTTTTGTAAAGTATCCAGGTAATTCTCGAAAGATTCCTTTCCGTACATTTGAGGTTCGCGGACACCCAATAAATTCAAATTGGGTCCATTGACTATGAGAATTTTCATTGAAATATCAATTTATTTGGGTGCAAAAATACGATATCAATATAAAATAAAAAACCACGGCAAAAACATTTTACAACAACCTGTCAAACAATCCATTTACTCCACCCGAACAGCCATCCAAACCAGCTAAACGTAACAATATATTACAAATTCTTTTGAGATCCCGATTTTTTTAAACAATATTTGCGTTTTCGTAAAAAAGTTCAGAGACTTTAACCGATAATAATTTTTTTAATTCACTGATCTTTATTTTTAACCGATAAATTATTATCTTAGCGCTAATGAACAAAAAAGATAATCTTTGACGGTTAGAGAAAATCAGAATAAAATAAGATGTCAAAGGAAGAATATTCCAAATCAAATCACCTGACTCCACCCTCTTACATTTCGATTAAATTCAAGGGATGAAAATGATTGCGTTTTGCTGGCCAACAAAGATTAACACAGGCCTTAAGACACAGAAACATGCCTATAATAAGTTTAACTTCAATCCTGCCCCACCAAGTCTATTTAGGTCTATTTATTGAATGACTACGCCTGTTAGTTTCTGTTTTTGTAAGGCAATCATAAAAAAGCTTAAACAAATTACTGATCTACAGTAGAATTAATATTTACATTTACAATTTTGCGTTGTATATTTACATGAGATTAGAATTGGGTTAATAATAAAACCTTTAAACAAAATATGATAAGAAACAGTTAGAGCAATTTGATTTTTTTGAACACTTAAAATGAACAGCGACATGAATTGGGAACAAGAAGTAAACGGATTTAGAAATTATTTAAAATTGGAAAAGGGCCTCTCCGACAATTCGATCCATGCCTACATCACGGATCTTCTCAAATTGGTGCAATTCCTAAAAGAGAAGGATTATAAGGTAGCCCCTGAAGAAGTTAAACTGGACCATCTGAAAGAGATGATTGCTTGGGTGAACGACAAAGGCATTAGCCCACGTACCCAAGCTAGGATTATTAGCGGAATTAAATCGTTTTACAAATACCTGTTGATAGAAGAAAAAGTGGAAAAAGATCCCACCGCTTTATTGGAAACCCCCAAAGTGGGTCGAAAACTACCGGAGATACTGAGTGTAGAGGAAATTGATACCATCATCAATGCGGTCGACACCAAAAAGCCGGAAGGTCAACGCAACAAAGCCATTTTGGAAACGCTCTACAGTTGCGGACTTAGAGTCTCAGAACTCATCGATCTAAAGATTTCAAACCTCTTTTTCGAATCGGGTTTTGTAAAAATTGAAGGAAAGGGAAGTAAAGAGCGATTGGTACCTATCAGCACCAAAGCCATCAAAGAGATTAATCTTTACTTAAGTGAATATCGTCGGAATTTAAGAATTCATCCAGATCATGAGGATATTCTTTTCCTGAATCGCCGCGGCAAAAAACTCTCCAGAGTAATGATTTTTACCATTATAAAAAACATAACCCGCAAGCTGGGGTTGGAAAAAAACATCAGTCCACATACTTTCCGCCACTCCTTTGCCACCCATCTCATTGATGGCGGAGCTAATTTAAGGGCTGTACAGGAAATGCTTGGACATGAATCCATCATTACCACTGAAATTTACACACATCTGGATAAAGAATATCTAAAAAACACCATTATTCAGTATCATCCAAGGTCGTAACAAACCTTTGATGCGATTTTAATTTACAAACCACAAAAAAGTCTTCAGAAGGTTTTGTGCTGATGGTTGGTTCCATCACATCAAAATCATTGAAGACTTTTTTATATATTATAACAAATCCTAAGTTGTTCTTTCGGTACCTAATGTATATTTTTACGCGTTGAAAAAATAACTGCCCGCCAATCAATAATTTAAACTAATTCTATTTAAAACGGCTGTAAGCAGTTTGTAACAATCAGAAATCAGCAAATCCGGCAGAAAAAAATCCAGAACCTGATAATGACTGTTCAGCAGTTAAAAGTGAATTTTCAGACAAAAAAACATTAAAGATATTTTTCTTTAATGGCTTTTTTTATACTTTTGGCGCTTTAGAAATCAAATAAAATAAATTTACCAATAGTTTAATTAAAACACACAAAATCATGCAAAATTTGGATTTGAGCAAGTACGGGATTACCGGTGTGAAAGAAATTATTCACAACCCCTCGTATGAAGAGTTATTTAAGGAAGAGACCCGTCCTGAACTGGAAGGTTTTGAAAAAGGTGTGGTAACCGAATTAGGTGCTGTTGCTGTGGATACCGGTATTTTCACAGGAAGATCCCCAAAAGACAAATACATTGTAAAAGACGATACCACTAAAGATACTATTTGGTGGACAACAGAACACGCTCCCAATGACAATAAACCTGTTTCACCGGAAGTATGGAACGACCTGAAAGATTTGGCCGTTAAACAGCTCTCTGGTAAAAAACTTTATGTGGTAGATACCTTTTGTGGAGCCAACCCGGACACGCGCCTGAAGATTCGCTTCATTATGGAAGTAGCTTGGCAGGCTCATTTCGTCACCAACATGTTTATTCGTCCAACTAAAGAAGAGCTTGAAAACTTTGGTGAACCCGACTTCGTTTCATTGAACGCTTCAAAAACCACCAATCCAAACTGGAAAGAACATGGTTTAAATTCTGAAGTTTTCACCGTGTTCAACCTCACCGAAAAAATGCACGTTATTGGTGGAACTTGGTATGGTGGTGAAATGAAAAAAGGTATGTTCGCCATGATGAACTACTACCTGCCTCTTCGTGGCATTGCTGCCATGCACTGCTCTGCCAATGTTGGAAAAGACGGCGACACTGCCATTTTCTTTGGTTTGTCAGGAACAGGAAAAACCACGCTGTCAACTGATCCTAAACGTGCACTGATTGGTGATGACGAACATGGATGGGATGATGAAGGGGTTTTCAACTTTGAAGGCGGATGTTATGCTAAAACCATCAACCTGGACAAAGAAGCTGAACCGGATATTTACAATGCCATTAAGCGCGACGCTTTGCTGGAAAATGTTGTAGTGGATGAGAACGGAAAAGTCGATTTCACCGACGGTTCAAAAACTGAAAACACCCGTGTTTCTTATCCAATCTATCACATCCAAAACATTGTTAAGCCGGTTTCAAGAGCAGGACATGCCAAAAAAGTCATTTTCCTGACTGCGGATGCTTTTGGTGTTATGCCTCCGGTTTCAAAACTGACTGCAGAACAAACTAAATACCATTTCCTCTCCGGATTTACCGCCAAACTGGCCGGTACTGAGCGTGGAGTTACCGAACCTGTTCCTACTTTCTCAGCTTGTTTCGGAGAAGCTTTCCTTTCTCTTCACCCCACTAAATATGGCGAAGAACTGGTAAAAAGAATGGAAGCTGCCGGTGCTGAAGCATACCTGGTAAATACCGGATGGAACGGAACCGGAAAACGGATCTCTATCAAAGATACCAGAGCAATTATTGACCGTATCCTTGACGGGTCTATCGAAAAAGCCGAAACCAAAGTTATTCCTATTTTCAATCTGGAAGTGCCTGTTGCTTTGGATGGTGTTAACACCGAAATTCTGGATCCCCGGAATACCTATGCTGATGCTGCAGAATGGGAAAAACGTGCCAAAGACTTGGCTGCCAAATTCATCAAAAACTTCGAAAAATACACTGACAACGAAGAAGGTAAATCTTTGGTAGCTGCTGGTCCTCAGCTTTAATTTAATTAGAGTTTTTGTTTGACCGGAATAATTTTTCCGGCAAAAATTCATAAAAAAAGGGCTGTCCCAAAATGGTGGACAGCCCTTTTCTTTGCATCATTTTCTTATCTGCATTTTTAACAAGCCAAACTTCCGAAATCACCAGACCTCACGCAACAGCCCGCTCTATTTCGCGAACTGCCGCCCCCAACCATCACCTCAGCAAATCATTCAACGAAGACCGGATATCAGGAAATAAAAATTGAAATCCTCCTTCCGGTAAACGTCTCCCGACCACTTTTTGCCCCTGCATCAGAACACTTGCCGCCTCCCCGTACATCATTTCTATAGCCCAGCCGGGGATTCTCATAAATGTGGGACGCTTTAGCACTTCTCCCAATTCCTTTGTAAATTCCCCATTGGTTATCATTTGAGGAGCCACAAAATTATATATCCCTTCCTGATCAGCCGATGAAATAAGCCATTGAATAGCCCTTACAGCATCATCTACATGAATAAAGGGCATTGGCTGGAAACCATCCCCCATTTTACCCCCCAAACCTAATTTAAAGGGAGTAATCATTTTCCTCAAAGCACCCCCCTTATTAGATAATACCACTCCAAAGCGAGCGATGCACAATCGCATGTTAATACGATTAACCTTATACATCTCTTTTTCCCAATCCTGACACACTTTCCCCAAAAAATCATTGGAATATTCATTGGAATATTCATCATGAACATTCAACGTATCATAAATTCCAACAGCGGAAGCAGATACCACTACCTTGGGTAAAGATTTCATCCGTCCCATGGCTTGCCGAAGAAGTGATGTTGAATCCACCCGGCTGCTATAAATGGTTTCTTTCCACTGGGTCGTCCACCGTTTTAAAACAGGGGCTCCCGCCAGATTAACCACAGCATCACAGCCTTCTAATTTTTCGGCCAAAGCAACTTCTCCCTTTCCGAAATCATCCCGTAATAGCCCAATCACCGAATAACCTTCTTTACGTAAATGCTCTGATAATGCCCGCCCGATAAGACCGGTAATTCCGCTAATAGCAATATTCATGATGAAACGTTTTTAGCGTGTTAATCCTGCCGCCTCCAGACGTTTTTCCAACTCTTCGGCCGAGATGTTATATTCTCCCCTTCCATTCTGGAAAAAACTAATCCTGCCTCGTTCTTCCGAAACCACAATAGCCACAGCATCCGTAGATTCGGTAATGCCCATCCCGGCCCTGTGCCTCAAACCTAAACGCTTGGGAAGCTCCATGTTTTGTGAAACCGGCAAAATACAACCCGCTGCTTTGATCTTATTTCTATTAATGATTACCGCCCCATCATGCAACGGATTATTTTTAAAAAAAATGGACTCTATCAATCGCCGGGAAATAACGGCATTCAAAAGTTCCCCTGTATGAACAAAATCAAGCAACTCGGAATTCTTGGTGATCACAATTAAGGCGCCGGTCCGGGTGCGTGTAAAATAGTCGCATGCCTGCACGACCGGTTTTATGTAGATATTCATCATCCCGGCACCTGCCGACTTTCCCTCAAAAAAACGCTCAAACGAAAATTTATTATGCAAGTTATAGCGGCTTCCTAACAATAACAAAAAACGCCTAATCTCCTGCTGAAAAACTACTATGATGGCCAGCACACCAACGTTGACAAAATTATCAAGGATGGTAGAGGATAATTCCATTTTCAATGACTTGATCAATAGCCAAAAGACAATAAATGCAAAAATCCCAATAAAAATATTTAGCGCAACGGTGCCTTTGATCAGCTTATAAAGCCGAAACATCAAATATGCAACCAGAAAAATATCTACCAGGTCGATAAATCGTATCTCTAAAAATGTCATATTAAATTTTTATCGTGCATCAATTGATCTTTTTCTTCTCCTTTATCTCCCTCATGGCTTTCAATAGTCAGTGGCCTCTAATGCCGAAAATCCTGATCCGTCATTTTCGATACCAGTTTAACACATTCCACAGCTTCCTTAACATCATGGACCCTTAAAACATTGGCTCCTTTGGTCAAAGCCAAAGTATTAAGTACGCTGGTACCATTGAGGGCATCCTCCGGAGAGCCATTAAGATACTTAAAAATCATCGATTTCCGAGACAAGCCGACCAAAATTGGACATTCAAGCATACAAAATTGCTCCAGGTCTTTCAACAATTGATAATTATGCTCAATGGTTTTTCCAAAACCAAACCCCGGGTCGATAACTACATCTGAAACTCCCAATTCCCTCAGTCGGTTCAGTTTTTCCGACAAATACAATATCACCTCCCGAGTGACATCCTCGTAATAGGGTTGCTCCTGCATATGGGCAGGCGTCCCTTTCATATGCATTAAAATATAGGGAACTTTCAGTTGGGCCACGGTTTCAAACATGGCTTCATCCAATTCCCCCCCTGAAATATCATTGATGATATCTATCTCGAAATGCTCAACGGCCTGACGTGCAATAGAACTTCGGAAAGTATCAACTGAAATCAATAGATCGGGCCACTTCTTACGCACCGCTTCCAAAACCGGCCACAGTCGCAAACCTTCCTCTTCCGCCGAGATATCTGAAGCTCCCGGACGGGAGGAATAGGCGCCTATATCCACAATGCTTCCACCCTGACTCAAAATCTCCTCCACCCGTTGCAACGCTTTCTCTGGGGCCGAAACTCTGCTTCCCTTATAAAAACTGTCGGGCGTTATATTAACAATACCCATTACCAACGGTTGGGTTAAATCGACCAGTCTCCCCCGACAATTAATAGTTTGCGCTTTATGTAAAAATCGGTTTTCTACTTTAAAGTCTTCCATCCTTATTCCTTTTAGCCTCAACAAAAAAAACTAAAAAAAGAGAGTTTTCAAAGGTTTATATCATGACAACACCATAAAACAAGAAAATAGTCTTCTGTCTCGACAGGTTCCGTAGCTTTTTTGTATTTTTACGGCTCAAAATAAGGATATGGCAGAAAAAACAGACCAACAATACGAACACATCATTTCACTGTGCAGGGATGTTTTTAAAAAAAAGATGGCCGATTATGGCACGGCTTGGCGTATTCTGAGACCCAGCTCCATGACCGACCAGATCTTCATCAAAGCTCAGAGAATCAGAAGCATTGAAACCAAAGGGGAAGCCCGAATACAAGAAGATATTCGTTCCGAATTCATCGGAATCGTCAACTATGCAACAATGGGACTGATTCAATTGGAACTGGGTGCCAGCGACAACCCGGCCATGGATCCCCAGGAAGCAGTCGATCTATACAATAGGTATATTTTCCAGGCCAAACGACTCATGACCGACAAAAATCATGATTATGATGAAGCCTGGAGAAAAATGCGGATCAGCTCATTTACCGATCTCATTTTAATGAAAATTCACCGGACCAAACAGATCGAAAATAATCAGGGCAAGACCCTGGTCTCGGAAGGTATTGATGCCAATTATATGGACATCATCAATTATGCAGTTTTTGGTCTGATTAAAATTGAATTTCCACAAGACCACACGGATGATACAGAAACCAAACAATAAAACTAAACCTTAATACATCATCACCATGTGGAATATTTTACGATCATTCAGCCGTATTTTTGTAGGTGCCACCTTTGTCTTTTCCGGTTTTGTAAAAGCGGTTGACCCCATAGGTGGCGGGATTAAATTTCACGATTATTTCCAAGCCTTCCATTTAGAATGGCTCATGTTTCTCGGCCTGCCATTGGGGATAGGACTGGCCGTCCTTGAGTTTACCATGGGGATATTACTCATCTTCAACATATTTCCCCGCAAGACAACCACTTTATCATTCATTTTTCTCAGTTTTTTCACTCTCCTCACCCTCGTTTTAGCCATTTTTAATCCCGTATCGGATTGCGGCTGTTTTGGAGATGCCATAAAATTAACCAATTGGCAAACCTTCTGGAAAAATATTGTTATAATGGTTTTCGCCACATTTCTCTTTCTGTCCAGAGAAAGCCTCACATCCCCCTACCCTTTGATTCGTCAGCGCATCTTTTTGCTGGCAATGATTCTTTGGGTGGCAGGCATCTCATTGTATAGTCTTGTCCACCTTCCCCTGTTGGATTTTAGACCTTACGCCATAGGGACTCATATTCCATCGGGCATGATAATCCCGGATGATGCTCCGCAACCACAGTATAAGACAACTTTTATTTTGGAAAAAAATAATGTCAGAAAGGAGTTTTCCGAAGAAGATTACCCTTACGATGATACCACATGGGTATTCATCGACAGTAAAACACAACTCCTGTCAGAAGGTTATCAACCTCCCATCCACGATTTTGTTCTGCAACACCCCGAGGAAGGGAATATTACAGACCGTTTAATGACTCTGGAAAACCCGCTTTTTCTGATTATTTCACCAAATATCAATCACATAAAAGAAAAAACAGCAATCCAATTGGCAGAGCTGCAACAAGCCGCCAACGATCAAGGTGCCCTTTTTTATTTGGTGACCTCTTCATCGCTCGAAGATGCTGAAAAAATTAATCGCTCATACAAAACCAATTTTGAGTTTTTACAAGGCGACGAAACCAACCTAAAAACCATTGTCCGTTCCAATCCCGGCATGTTGCTCATCATTAAAGGCACCATTGTCGGAAAATGGCATTACAACGATTTGCCAGCGGCCTCCCGCATGCAAAACCCGCTATCCACAGCCCTGAAACTTCAACAGAAAAAGAGAAACAATTTGTTAATATTCGGCTATGTAGCCTTGATAGCGCTACTGGCAGCATTGATATTAAAATCCAACAATCAAGTAAAACCATAAAACAAAAGAACAATGAGACAAAACATTGTAGCAGGAAACTGGAAAATGAACAAGACCCTGCAAGAGGGGGTAGAATTGGCTAAAGAACTCCAAAATGCATTACAAGCCAAAGCACCCAACTGCAGAGTGATCATAGGAACCCCTTTTATTCATCTCTCAGAAGTATGCAAAACCGTTGACCAAGAATTGATCGGCGTGGCCGCACAAAACTGTGCAGATCATGAATCTGGTGCCTACACAGGCGAAGTATCGCCCGAAATGGTGAAATCGACAGGTGCTTCCTATGTGATCCTTGGACACAGCGAAAGAAGAGCCTATTATCATGAAGACAATGCCATTCTCAAAACAAAGGTTGATCTGGCTTTAAAAAATGGATTAACGCCCATCTTTTGTATTGGAGAAGTGTTGGAAGAAAGAGAAGCCAACAAACATTTCGAGGTAGTAAAAAGTCAGATTGAAGAAGCTTTATTCCACCTCTCGGCTGACGATTTCAAAAAAATCATCTTGGCTTACGAACCCGTATGGGCCATCGGTACCGGAAAAACAGCTTCGCCCGACCAAGCTCAGGAAATACATGCCTTCATTCGCAAAACTTTGGCCGAAAAATACGGACAAAATGTTGCCGATGAAATTTCCATCCTCTATGGTGGAAGCTGCAAACCTTCCAACGCCAAAGAACTCTTTGCCAACCCCGACGTAGATGGTGGTCTTATTGGCGGGGCTTCTCTCAAAGCAGACGATTTCATGGGAATTATTGCCGCTTTTTAAGTTTCTAAAATACCCAAAGTGCCAATTGGTGCATTAATGATAATGCCCTTTGGCACTTTTTTTTCACTCGCATGGGAGCGATTCTATTTCGGGTATTGACAGCAAGGAAGAAATAAGTCAATTCCCTGGATTACTTAATTTAACCCTTTAAAATTTCAACTCTAGCAGATGGATTTCATACAAACAACCATTCAAATAACCCCTACCGACGCAACAGCCCGTGAAATCCTGATTGCTCAGCTATGTGAGCTGGGATATGATAGCTTTATGGAAACAGACACCGGGCTAATAGCATATATTCCTTCTGAAAAACATTGTCCGCTTGGACCTGAAAATCTGCCATTTCTTTCTTCCCCCGATTACCGCTTTTCCATTTCATGGGAAAAGATGAAAAACAAAAACTGGAACAAAGAGTGGGAGCAAAACTATTTCAAACCGGTTGTAATCGCGAACCAATGCATTATTCGCTCTCCCTTCCATGAGGTCTCCGAGCAAAAAGTTCCTTACGAAATTCTTATTCAACCCCAAATGTCCTTTGGTACCGGTCATCATGAAACCACGACTCTCATGATTCAACATCTGTTGGAAATGGATCTAACCAATCTTAAAGTTCTGGATATGGGGTGTGGTACGGGCATTCTTGCCATCTTGGCTTCACTCAAAGGTGCGGCCCATATTACCGCCATAGATATTGACCAATGGGCAACCAACAATGCAAAGGATAATATTAATCTCAACCATATTTCCAACATAACCGTTGAGCAGGGTAATGCTGACCTCCTCTCCTCCGATAATCACTTCCACATTATTCTGGCAAATATTAACAGAAACATCCTCCTGCAAGACTTGCCATCCTACGACAAAGCCCTCACAAATAACGGATTAGTAATACTCAGTGGTTTCTACAAAGATGATTTCGAAAAATTAAACGCAATGGCCCTATCGCTGGGGTGGGAACATCTTTCTTTAAAAGAACAGAACAATTGGATAGCTCTCTCGTATAGAAAAAAATAAATTTTATGCGAATGAATCAGCCATGACAATATGAAATTGTCTTAAAGATAATGTCTAAACCTTAGTCGTGCGTGATCCATTCGGCCAATAACATAGAAATATTTATACGAACGAAAAGAGCATCGCAGTTTTTTCTCTTCCCCCACCGGGATCCGAGAATAGGGGTAACCTTTGCCATGCGACGTCTCCCTGCCGGTTACGATTATTCAGGTAGGCTTTGAGAAATAACAATTTTGGTTAATTTAGAAACTAATAAAAATGGAGAAACCGGGTCACGGCCATCACACTTTCTTTGCAACCTTGTTTTTTACTTTTATTTCCGTTTTTTCATATGTCTCTGGATTTTCCCAATCCCGGGGAAACCACTTTTCATCCGCCGGAGAAGCAGAATACTTCAATAAGTTAGAAACCATTTTTAAAGCATCTCCCGAGAAAAAAAGAGCCAAAGAGTTTCTGGATCAGTTCGAGGCATTTTGGTATTCCGATTCTGCACCTGATGAAATAAAACAATCAATCATTGAAATATCTGATTTGCTTTACCAGAAGCAGGCAAGGGCATTTCCCGATTATTTTCTGTTTCTGAACACCATCCAATCCTTTATTGATCAAGGAGCGCCCAATCAAAATTTTTTCACATGGAAAGAGGCGGCCATTACCTTCCTTAATCAACCCCGCTATTATGTCCGTCATTTTGATGAATTATTGAAGACGACCAAAGGCATTCTGGAAGAACAAAAATTATTCAGGTCATCGGGTGTGGCCTGGTATTCTAAAAGCCCCGAATATGCCTTTAAATTTGAAAAAGACACCCTTTTTCTGCAAGTTAAGGCAACCACTTTGGTTTGCCATTCCAGAAACGACAGCATCCAAATTTATAATACCGCCGGCCAATTAAATATTCTGACCGGCCTATGGACCGGCACTTCCGGAAAAATAACCTGGGAAAGAAGCGGGTTTCCCCAAGACAAAGTATTTGCCACCTTTGGAAGCTATACCATCAACATGAGTCGTTCTGATTTTTTTGTTGATAATGTGACCTTTTACAATAAGTTTTATTTCAATGAACCTCTGGAAGGAAGCGTGAAACACCAGGTCATGTTCATCCGCGAACCTTCAGCAAGCAAATATCCACAATTCACCTCTCACCGTCAAACCTTCCATATTAACAATATCCATCCCAACATTAATTACAAAGGTGGTTTTTCGCAGCATGGTGCCAAATTTCGCGGATCAGGGACCGACAATAACCCCGCTACCATTAGCATATTCCGAAACGGCAACCTTTTTATTACGGCACAATCGCTCATCTTTTCTCTGCGAGAAGATGAAATATTGAGCCGAAACACGGCCGTTACCATTCACCTTGATACCGGGCAGATTCGTCATCCCGGTTTGGAGTTTAAATATATGGCGCCCTCTCAGGAACTATATCTCATTCGTAGTGGAGAAGGGATTTCACAAAGTCCCTTCTTTGATACCTACCATAATGTAAGCATCGATTCGGAAATCATATATTGGCAGTTCGATTCCGACTACATGGAGTTTCGCATGCTGCCGGGTTCTGCCAACAACTACTCCTTTTTTGAGTCGTTGGACTATTATCGTGAGGCTTTTTTCGTCAAACTTCAGGGAATGGATGCCATACATCCCCTCTTTGGCCTCCGAAATTGTTACTATCAAAACAAACAACAACCCTTTACGGCCAAACATTATGCCCGCTTTTTGAACAAACCGCTGAGTGAGGTAAGACAACAGGTCCTTCAACTCTCCTTTTACGGTTTTGTCGACTACAATCCAAATACCGACACCATCAAAATACAGGAAAGGCTGAAAGATTACATCCTGTTTCGAATGGGGAAAAAAGACTATGATGTCATTCGATTTAACTCAATAACACCCAAAAATATTCCCAACGCCAAATTTGACCTCAAAAACTATGACCTGGCCCTTCAGGGGGTGAAAAACATTTCCATTAGTGATCGGCAAAACGTGGTATTTATTCCCGAAAAACAGGAAGTAACTCTTAAGTTCAATCGTAATTTCAGCTTTAATGGTCGCATTATCGCTGGTATGATTCAACTCTTTGGCGACGGCTTCTTTTTTTCCTATGATGATTTTAGAATTGATATGTCCACCATCGATTCCATGCGGCTGAACATCGGCACCAATAAAACGGATGAATACGGACAACCCCTTCTGCAACCGGTGGACAATACCATCGCCAAACTGTCGGGATATTTGCAAATTGATACCGCCAGCAATAAATCCGGATTGGTTGACTATCCCCACTTTCCTCTTCTTGTCAGCAACAGAAATTCTTATGTCTACTATGACAGACCCGATATTCAAAGCGGCGCATATTCAAAAGAAAACTTTTACTTTGAACTTCAACCTTTTGAAATAGACAGCCTTAACCAGCTCAATAAAAGGAATATTGTTTTCGATGGAACATTTCGAAGCAATATTTTCCCCGACATAGACGATCAACTCCGGGTTCGGAGCGATTTTTCACTTGGGTTTGTCAAAGCATCTCCTCCGGAAGGCTACCCCATTTATCAAAACAAAGCCACCTTTACCAACACCATCGACCTCAGTAACCAGGGCCTTATTGGAAAAGGCCTACTCAGTTATGGTAATACCAAGGCCGAGTCAGAGGCATTTACTTTTTTGCCGGAGGAAACAAAGGGCATGGCCCAAAACTTCAATGTTGAACCCCAAACCACCGGCGTTGAGCTCCCGGATGTACAGGGACAGAATATATCCATCAGATTCCTGCCTTATGAAGACAAGCTGATGGCCAAACAAACCGATAACTTTTTTAATCTCTTCCAAAAGGAAACCTCCCTGGAGGGAGAACTCACTTATTCGCCTAACGGACTGCAGGCTAAAGGAAAACTCCTCATGCCTACGGCAAACCTGATCTCCGAAAAGATGGACCTGACCCACCACGCACTGATGGCCGACAGCGCTGATTTTCACCTCATCGGTGGTGGAAATGTGGAAGGTATTTCTTTTAAAACCAACAACCTCAAGGCTCAGATCGACTTTGAAAAAAGAAAAGGACGATTCCAGTCGAGAGATGTCGGAAATGTGGTTGAATTTACTGACAACCGATATATTGCATTCATCAACGAATTTACCTGGAACATGGACAATAATGAAATCGTCCTGGGAGCCAGCGGATCAAAAGGGAACAGATTTGTCTCCATTGACCGACGTCAGGACTCCCTCGATTTTATCGCACCCATTGCCATTTATGATGTGGAAGAAAAAACCATCAAAGCACGCGAAGTCCCCAACATCAAAGTCGCTGATGCCAATATAATTCTTAACGACGGGATCATCAACATCCGCGAAAAAGCGGAAATGGACCCGCTGGATTCTACGTTAATTTTAATCAACAACTCTCCCCACAAATTCAAAAATGCACACGTCACCGTTGAAGGTAAATACCAATACCAGGGCAATGGTCAATATGACTTTAGGAATGGGGATAATAAAACCTACACAATCAATTTCAACGACATAACGGTCAACAACAAAAACATCACCGTGGCAAAAGGCTCCATTCCCAACGAGAAACTCTTTACCTTCGACAGCCACTTTGCCTTTAACGGAGATGTAGAACTGAACGCTGCCGAACCATTTCTTTCTTTTGACGGTGGCACGCAACTACTGCATTCTTGTCATCAATATGGGCCACAGGATTATCTGCGATTTAATGCCAGAATTAATCCCGCCGACATCCTAATCCCCGTGGAAGAAAAATCGGTAAATACCGATATAGAAAAACTGAGTCACCATTTTTTCCTACAACTGGACTCCACTCATGCCTACAGTGCTTTCCTGGAAAAAAGCAAAGGCATGAACAACAATCCCATTCTTGATGCCTATGGTTTCCTTAGATATAACGATGATTTAAAAAGCTTCGAAATTGCCCAAAAAGAAAAACTGGCCAATCCAGACTCGGCCGGCAATATTTTGCGTTTCTACAGCGATAAATGCATCGTTAGCGGAACTGGATTACTCGATTTAGCACTCGATCTGGAGCAGGTAAAACTTCATTCATCCGGTACCATTCGCCACTATCGCGACCAGAATGAAATCGAAATAGACGCCCTCTTTGGTGCAGATTTTATGCTCGATCCCAACAGCATTCAAGCCATGGCCAGCATCATTCTGGACTCCAAAGCCGGAGATGCTAATACCGACAAAACAATTCTGGAAAACAGATTAAGAGAATGGACCGACTCAAAAACCGCGGAAAACATCACCAAACAGTATGTTACGGCTGCCGATCTCTCTCAAATAATACCGGACCATCTCAAACATACGCTCTGTTTTACCAACATCCAGTTCAAATGGGATACCCCTTCTCGCTCCTATTATGCCAACGACAAAGCTACGCTGGGCTGGATAAAGGATCAAGCCATTGAAAAAGAAGTGCAGGTAAAAGCGTTAATATCCAGAAGCAGAGGCGGCAACTCATTCGAAATCCATATCCAGTCGGACGAGGATACCTGGTTTTTCTTTAGTTACAACAACGAAAAAATGATGGTTCTCTCGTCCTCTAAAACCTTTAATACTGCCATTCAACAACTCGATATTGACGATCGGAAAATGAAAACCGGCCTCGGACAAGACAATTACGTATTCCAATTAGGGAACAATAACCGTCTTAAGAAATTCATGAACTTTTTTAATGTGGATTCCGATCCGGCCGACGCAGACGATGTCGTTACAGATGATCCTGACCAATCGGTCAGCCAGGATGAGTAAAGTAGAAGACTGAGCCGACTCCGGGGGTAGATTCAAGCCAGATCTTTCCGCCCAGCATTTCCACATGTCCTTTGCAGATGGAAAGACCGAGGCCCGTACCCCCATATTTAGGCTTTATGGTACTGTCGGCCTGCACAAAACGTTCAAAGATCTTCCCCTGGTTATCTTTAGAAATGCCCACTCCTGAATCTCTGACATAGCACAGAATTTCGCCTGAATCCTCCTTCTTATACCCAAATTCAATCTCTCCTTCAGAGGTGAATTTTAAGGCATTGCCCAATAAATTGATAAAGATCTGGCGCAATTTCAGCTCATCACTCCGAATATCACAACCATCATCAGGTAGTCCCAATTCCACCTTTAGTTCTAACCCCTTCGCTTTGGTTTTGGGGCTAAAGACAGAGTGCAGCTCCCTTAACAATAGATTTAAATTCAACAACGATAAATTCAGTTTATCCTGATGCGTCTCAATGGCTGATATCGTGAGAATATCGTTGACCAATTCCAATAATTGCCGGCCACTGTTTACAATGATTGAGGTAAATTCCTTACGATCGTCATCGGTCAGGTAATCCATTCCCAACATTTCCGAAAAACCTATAATCGCATTTAAAGGCGTTCGGATCTCATGTGACATATTCTGTAGGAAGGCAGTCTTCAGCTTTTCACTTTCTTCCGCTTTTTCAATAGCAACACTTAACTCATCATTAATTTTCGACAATTCCTCGTTCATCGCCATATACTCTTCGTTGAGCGCAGCATACTCCTTATTTTGTCGTTCCAGTAACTCCCTGCTTTTCTGAAGAGCTTTCTCGGCCACTTTCCGCTCGGTAATATCCCTTCCAATGCCAATAATCTCCTTTATTTCACCCGATTTGTCAAAAACCGCGGTATCGCTCCACGACAACCACCGCCAACCATCTCTGGTCATAGCACGCTGCTCTATGGTAACCTGATAGGGCGGTTTCAACAACTTCTTTAAGGCCTCCTGAGTCGCCTTTCGGTCGTCAGGATGCACCATTGGAATATACTTTCTATTTTGTAATTCTTCTTTCGTTCGTCCAAAAAGCCGGCAATAGGAAGGACTAACATATAAAAATCGACCATGTTTATCTACCTTTACCACTAAATCATTTTGATTCTCAACCAACAAACGGAATTTCTCTTCGCTCTTTCGAAGGGAATCTTCCGCTTTCAAACGCTCTCGGATATCCCTGCCCACCCCCAATATGGAGGTCACTTTATTGTTTTTATCCGTTAACAATGTGGTGACAACTTCCACCGGTACCGTCCCGCCGCCCCTGTGTCTTATCTCCAGAAAGACACTTTTGACGCGTTCGCTATCGTCCCCTTTTTCAAAGCGGACGATTCGCTCCGGCATGGCAGACATAATCTTTTCATATGATTTTTTAGAAACAACCTCCTCCAACCCTTTACCAACCACCTCATTATAAGAATACCCCGATATTTTCTTTACCGAAGGACTAATATAACTGAGTTTCCCTGTATTATGGTTAAATATGGTAATAAGATCACCTGCATTCTCTGAAATCAACCGATACCGTTCCTCACTCTTCTTAAGCTTTTTTTCTACAATAACCTGCTTGGTGATATCATAAAAAATCGCTGCAAAACCATTTTCACCCCACGGCGCAGCCGATATTCTAAAATATTTATTGGCCGGTTCAAAATATCCATCAAAAATCACCGATTTCTTCTCTTTGACGACCTGGCTAAATTGTTCCAAATAATAAGCTTTCCCAAAGATCTTTTTGGTATCTGCTCCAATTACTTTCTTATACGGGATCGTGGTTAATATCTCAAATGCTGAATTGACATCCTTTATTATATAGTTTTTGGGATTACCCTCATCATCCAGTATTATTTCATGAAAGGCAACCCCTTCGCGCATGGCCGAAAATAGAGTAAGAAATCGATCTTGACTCTCTTTTAATCTCGAAGAATATTTTTCTATCTGTTTTTCAAGCAAATAACGACGATTCACCAAAACCACAATTATCACAGAAATAACCAGGCTTACCAATATTCCCAAAATCAATACCGAGACAAAGACAGTATCACCATAAATTTCATAATAGCCCGACAAGGGAACGATGGATATGTTATATACTTTCCCAAAAAAGAAATCATAATACTCATAAGATAATTCATTCCTCTTCCCGAAAACAGCCGGTAATAAAAGATTATTACAATCCTGCCGGGGCGCCTCCAGATGATCTATTTGCAATAGCGAAATCTCAAAATAAGGATCATCTTCCGTATTGACTCGTGAAATACTTTCTAATAATTGTGTCAGATCCAGGGACACAATGACAAATCCATTTGTCTGCCGGTTTTTGTCCCTGGTTCTTAAAAAAAGTTCAACCCACTTTTTACCATGATCAACACAAGTATTGGTAACTGAAATATATCCGCTTTTCAAGGCCTCTAACACAGCGTTCCGCCGTAAAGTATCTTCTCGCAATATCAGTTTTCTGTTCTCTGAAAACTGAACTGTTTCAGGAACCTGATATTCAATAACAAAATTATCGTCAGATTCAGAGAGTTGTCGGGCCCACCCAACGGCCTCCACAAACGGATAGTTCACTAAATCCTGCACATAATCGGCAAATTCATTTTCGGTGACTTCTTCACTGACCTCAAACAAACGAGCCAATCCCGAAACCGAATAGCGCACCTTATTGATGGTTTGCGAAATCACACTGCCACGACCATGCGCACTCTGCGAAAAAACAATCTGATGATACCGTAGGCTTTTCTGGTAAGAAAAATGGGTCACATACAGCGTGATGAGCAAGCCTGATATAAACAGCAAAATGCCTTCCCGAAAATAAAAGACCCGTTGGTAGAAGACCCTTTGCAGCCCTTTTTTCCTCCTTAGTGATGACCGAACATAGATCAGAACAATAATCAACAAACATAATGTCAGACAAAAGGGAATAATTCTTACCAGAAAAAGATTCCGTTCCCACATCTCTGCAGAAACACTCATCCCTATAACCAATAAAACTTTATCGTTCGATTTGTCCAGCAAAGGAAGATAGCAGCTCACATTTTGTCCAAACCCATCATTATGACGACCGGCAAAATAGATCGTACGGCTGAGAACCACGCTGTCCAATATGTCTCTGTCGGTTGGGTACTTACTCCCGGGAGAAAAATAATAGGGATCATCACTCTGGTGGTTCATGGGCCCAAAATAATAGTGCCGTCCCCTTTTTTGAAGCGTGTAAATATGATGTACTCCGGTAAGTTTTGAATAATGATTCAATAAATTGGCAACTCTGTTGAAGTGAACGGAATTTTCATCCTCTTGCGTAAATGTAATTGGTGTGGTATCTTCCGATTGAAACAATCCCGACAGGTCCTTTAAATTGTTTATCAGTGCCTGTTTCATAAAAGACTCCTGGGTTCGGGAAGCTTCCCTGCCTATCACCCAGCCTCCAAAAATAATTATAAAGGCCAGAATTAAACCGGAGCCCTTAGGACCAAACCAGCGTGAAAAGAAACCTTCACGAACCGAATTGTTGGGATTTCCTGATTTATCACCGTTCTTTTTTATTTGAATAAATAATACGACTAAAATTGATAACACCAATACGATGAAGGCAATATCAATATACTTTATTATAGTAATCATTTATTATAAATTCCTACAACATCATAATATTTAGAATTACCTAATTTATACATTTTTATTTAAACAACAACACGATTTGCTTTAACTTAACAAATTCACTATTTAAAAATTCCCGTAAACCCAGGTGGGATGAGCCTCCGGAGCTATTCTCTCTCAAAAAAACGGCACGTTACACGCAAACCTGTTTCTTACCTTCCTTTATTTTTCCGGTCGATGGCACCAATGGCAAAAATGGCACCCACAAGCACCATAGCAGCACCCACATACGACATGGCGCCAACCGGAGGAACGTCAAACCAGGTTACATGGCTCCAAAACAGAATCTCCATCACAACAAAGGTTATCACCGGATTAATGGTTATTATCATACTAACCTTATTGGCCTCCGCATATTTTAATGCCAACGATAGTGATCCGTATGCAACCAGCGTGTTGCCACCCAAAAACAATAACAATAAGACTTTCCCTAACGAATCAACGGCCAGTAGAGAAGAAAAATCGGCTAACGGAAGAAAAAGAATTGCGGGAACTCCATATAGAATCAAATTAATCTGGCCCGAGGCTATATTGCGGACCAATATTTTATTGAGTACGGCATAGGCGGTCCAGGCCAAAGCACCGGTCAACACCCACAACACCCCCAAATTCAACATTGCAGGCTCATTAACAAGTGTTTGTAATTGCTGAAAATAAAAGAAAGTAAAACCCAAAAGAGCTAACAAAAAGCCAAATGCCCGAATTCGAGTGAGTCGCTCCTTGAAAAACAAAAAGCCGGTTAAAGCCAACATGATGGGACCTAGTTGTATCATTACCTGGGTTACCGCTGGTCCTGCATAATGCACCCCTTGCATAAAACCAATGTAATTCAACCCCAACAAGGCGCCTGCCAACAAGAGCTTCAGGGGCGGCTTTTTCAAAATTGTTAAATACCCCCGGCGGTTGATCGCAAAATATATCACCAAAAACGCAAAGGCCATAGTAAACCGCCACCAAACAACCGTATAGGAATCAAAATAGGCTAACGAAATCTTTAAGACAATGGCTAAAACGCCCCACAACAGGGCTGTGATAGTGGCATATAGTATGCCTTTGCTCGAATCGGTCATCAATTTTTTAATTTATTTTTAGTTCGTATTAATCCCACCTCTTTCAGTAAAATCCGAAGCTCCCCACATAAGGAAGGAAAAGTAATGGTAGGCCTTCATTGCAATACTTCTGTTAGCTGACAAAATTGATATTTTTCCCGGAAAGAAGCAACGACCCCACATTTTATAATGACCGATTCTGTCGATCTCTCCCCCCCCTTTCTTCACCGAACTTCCCATCGGTAGCGCAGCTTTAGTTAACCCCAATCCGGGCATCCTTAACGTTCTGTTGACCTTGGCCATTTTTTATTTTTTTTTAAAATTTGTAATATCATCAAACAACTGAATATCACATGACAGGCATTATTTTTTCAGGATTCACATAAATGTTCATCCAAAGTTAAGATTACCAAAACCCGATGCAGGGATAAAAAGCAATTATTGCATCTGAATGCAAGGCAATACGAAAAAAAGGTGTACTCAGTTTGTTTTAAAAAATTTTATGTCTCCGGGTCATCAACTATCCGGTCGACTCTAATCACCTAAACAGCTCAGATTTAAACATAAAACTCACCAAAAACACTAATCCTTTAAAACAAACAGCTATGGCATTTCTATATCGGTTAATCAAAAATCCGTTAAAAAACAGTAATGAGAACTATATCGCCGTGATTCATGGTAATCGCACAATAACCGAAAAAGAATTAATGGATCATATGGTCAATCAAGGCTCTACCATTACAATGGCGGATGTGAAGGCGGTACTGGAAGCGCTGCAAAAGGCCATAATATTTTTTTTACGGGAAGGGGTAAACATCAAAACCCGATTGTTTAATTTCCGCTTGTCCATTAGGGGAACCTTCGATTCGGAAGAGGACTACTTCACCCCCTCCCGACATCAGTTGTATGTGGTTTGTTCCCCTTCAAAACATTTAAAAGAAGCGCTTTCAATAGTAACGCCTAAAAGGTTAAACACGCTTCCCATGACACCTATCATTAGAAGAATTACCGACTTACACACCAATACCATAAATAAATTAATAACGGCCAATAATGTTATTCTTGTTGAGGGATCAAGACTTAAAATTGACCCAAACGACCCGGAACAGGGAATATTCTTTATCGACCAAAACAAGAACGAAATACGTCCGCAAAAAATACATACCAACACTCCATCCCGACTCCTCCTTAGTCTGCCGGAAGACATGCATGGGCCCGTTGAAGTGGAAATAAGAGTGCCGGCGTTTAAAGACCGACACATAAAAACCTTTCGCTTCCCCTATCCATTGAATGTGGAAACGCTTAATGGCTGAGCCGTTCATCTCCGACCCACAAAAAACGAACACAGAAGACAGCCCTGAAACTATATGGTTTTATTATTTCGGGGCTGGTTTTCTCCGATACAATTCTACCACCCCACGACACCGATCCTCCATCCAGATGTCACCCATAACACGCCTCACCAACTTTTAAACAACATACAATCTTATATTAATTTCCATACCACCCATTTCAGGTGGCTTTTGCAAATAGTTCAGGCAGTAGCGATTTTTCTTGAAAAGCCACGCGAATCTAATAAAAAAAGCAAAAGCGCTTTTTTTATTAAATCCGTTTTGCTTTGTTATAAAAAGCCGACCGGCTTTTTTACAATTAGCCGTTCCGCTGTAATAGCCTGTGAAAGATTCAGCTTCTGCTGTGAAATTTAATAGGGTTTGCCCCCCAATTTTTTCATTTGGTCGATACAACTACCCCATTGGCCGACTTTGTTTGAGCATCCTGAATTATACCCTCACATTTGTTGCTGTCAAATCCATAAAAATTACACCATGAAAAGATATGAACTAATATCGGCAGGCGTGATTCTGATAACAATCATGAGTATGGCCATCTGTTCTTGCGAAGACAATGAAAACACCATCGACGCTGAACAAGCCGAAGCGCCAACAGTCAACAACTACCTGTTAACCGCAACAGGACAAACATCTCTCTACGATAACGACGGCAATGAAATCAGCCATCTTAACGAGGGGGATGCCCTCTATGGCCAGGATGCCAACTATATGAAAGGCGCTGAAATGGCCTATAAAGACAATGGCGACGGAACCATCACCGACCTAAATACCGGTCTCATGTGGCAATCAATCCCCGATTCGGAAGATTTCACCTGGGATGAAGCCGTCGAATATTGTGAAAATCTGGAATTGGGAGGATACGATGACTGGCGGTTACCCAGCTGCAAAGAGTTATACTCTATCAGCGACTTTTCTTCAGGATGGCCCTATCTGAACACCACCTACTTTAAGCTGGCAGGCGAAGGCGTCACCAAAGACGAACAGTACTGGTCGTCCGACAAATATGTGGGCATAACAGTAGAAGGTCAGGACAATGCCGCTTTTGGCGTAAACCATGTTACTGGTCACATTAAAGCCTATCCCGCCGGGGATTCTGGTTTTGGGACTATGGAGACAGGGACCCCCCCACCCCCTGCCGGCGAGGGAGCCGAAATGCCCATGGGCAATCCCTTCGGGAAGCAGGTTCGAGCCGTGCGAGGCGACAACTATGGCATCAACGACTTTACGGATAATGGTGACGGCACCATCACCGATAACTCAACCGGGTTAATGTGGGCCCAAAACGACAGTGGTGAAGCAATGGATTGGGAAGACGCACTGGCTTATGCCGAAAACTCCGATCTGGCAGGCTACACCGACTGGCGACTGCCCAATGTTAAGGAGCTTCAAAGTATTGTAGACTATTCCTATTCACCCAGTGCCACCGATGCATCAAAAGTTGGTCCGGCCATCGATCCGGTCTTTTCCTGCACCCCAATAACCAATGAGGCGGGCGACAGTGATTACGGCTACTATTGGACCGGCACATCCGCCCATTTCACCAGCGGCGAACCCTACTATTATGCTTGGTATGTGGCATTCGGCAGGGCCGTAAATGGAGAGGGTTTAGATTTTCACGGTGCCGGAGGTGTTCGGTTCGACACCAAATATGAAGGCGGACCGCTGGGCGAAGGCGGAGAACGCTACTATAATTATGTACGGCTGGTAAGGGATGCGAAGTAGGCCAAATAGGTTGTTGGGAATATTTTGAGACATGTCAGCCTAAAAACAAAGAGGAGTAAACGAATGAATTCAACGGTCCGGAAGGATCATCCATCGAACACAAACAATTTTTTTGATGCCGATCCTTCCGGGCAATAAACAATATAACACCAGAAGATATGCCCATAAGTAGTATTAACGGATGCATTGGATGCGGGGAGTGTGTAAAAAGCTGTCCCACCGATGTGATTCGCCTCAACAGTAAAGGAAAGGCAGAAATAAAATACCCGGAAGATTGTCAAATCTGCCATTTATGTCGATTGAATTGTCCGGTGGATGCCATCACCATCACACCCGAAAAATATATTCCGGTAATCGTTTCATGGGGGTAATAATTATGAGTAAGAAATTTTATCAATCCATTATAGTCATCGGGCTATTTCTTGTCTTTCCCGGTTTGTTTTATGCCTATAGCGGTGTGCCACAACAAACATGGTTGAAAGAGTCGATATCGATAATCACCGTCCTTGCCTTTTTAGACATGATTTTCCAGTTCTACTTGTCGCGTGCCAACGACAAATTTTGGGAAGGACGAAAAAAAAGCCATATGATAAAATGGCATAAAATACTGGGCTACATCTTCATCGGCATATTATTGATTCATCCTTTTTTGGTGGTGTTGCCCCGCTATTTTGAGCCAGGTGTTGCCCCGGCCGATGCTTTTATGCTAATGCTTGGTTCATACCAAACTCCGGGTATTTTCGCCGGCATAACAGCATGGGTATTGATGTTGATTCTGGGATTAACCGCCCTCCTCCGGAAACGCCTTCCATGGTCATACAAAACCTGGCGAATATTTCATGGTCTTTTGTCCATCGCCTTCATTTCCACGGCAGCGTTTCATGTCATCGATACCGGACGACACATAACCACGGAATTGGGTTGGTTCATGGCGATGCTGACAGGTGGTGGCATCCTATTATTGCTAAGAACCTATGTTATTAAGCCATCCGGCAGAAAAAAGAAAACCCCACTGACAACCAACGAAATTACCAAAGAGATCGGGCAGAATTAGTCTTCACAATAGTGGTTCAGGAATCATCCCAAACCACTATTGAGCAAGAACATCCATTAACCAACAAAGAACATCTGTTATGCAAAATATTTCCAGACGACAATTTATAGAGAGGACTGCGGCAACGGCAGGGTTTGCAGCTCTGGCCTCAATGGGATTGGGATGGGGCCAGAACAAGCCCACCCTTCAGTCGAAAGATATGCTTCAGAAACAATTACAGACCGACGTATTGGTCATTGGCGGTGGAATGGCAGGATTATTCGCGGCCGTGAAAGCCCGCGACGCCGGCGCCAAAGTCATGCTGGTATCCAAAGGTCGGCTGGGCTCTTCCGGCTCTACCCCCTTTGCCAAAGGAATGTTTGAATTTGACCCGGCCACATCCAAATATTCATTAGATGAATTTGTCGATGCGGTGGGCCGTTCATCATTGGGAACCAACAACCCGGTTTATACGCGCCAGATGGCCGAACATTCCAAAGCGCGCATTGAGGAACTGAGGCAATGGGGATTCTTCGACTCGGCCATCTATCATAAAAGCTTCAGCCAACCCGTCACAGAAAGAAACATCCCTGTTATCGAACGTGTTATGGTGACTCATTTGATAAAAGAAAACGGAAGCGTTGCCGGGGCCGCCGGCTTTAGCATCGATGAGCGCAAAACCTATATTTTCCGGGCCAAAAGCGTCATTCTTTGTACCGGTGCGGGTGGATTTAAACCCAATGGCTTTCCCATTAACGACCTGACACACGATGGAACCATCATGGCCTATAATATAGGTGCCAAAGTAACAGGAAAAGAATGGAATGACGGACACCCCGGTAAATCGGAGAATCCTGCTGCCTGCTACGACGGATGGGGCGATATGTTTGAGCAGAAACCGGGAACCACTTCGGTAGATATTCACCACGACCTGGGCATGGAACTCAACTACTTGGCCTATATCAATGGCAACCCGGTAAGCGGAGGTCCCGGCGCACCAATGACCAACTTGCCCGAAGGTCAGGGCCCTTATGTGCCGGAAGAATTTCGACATAATGACCGTAAAGCACCTCAGGAAGGCCGGGGCGAACAAAAAGGCCAGAAACCACCAAGAGGCCAAAGACCTCAGGACGATGGCAAACCACCCAAAGAAGGCGGTGCCCCTCCCGGCATGGGCGGTATCCCCGTAGGCGGATCATCGGCCGGAATGGCCATCCACAAATCGGAAGGATTGGTGCCTGTCAATGACAAATGCCAATCCAACATTCCGGGCCTATATGCTGCAGGCGATGCCCTGGGCTCTTACATGTCGGGCGCCATCTACACACAGGTAGGTTCATCGCTTACAGGTTCGGCCGTCCAGGGTGCAGTTGCAGGGCAAGCCGCTGCTCAATATGCCCAATCGATCAGAAAGGTGGAAATATCTCAATCGAAAATAAAACAGATAGAAGAAGAAATATATGCCCCTCTTAACCGTGAGGCAGGATACAGCCCGGCCTACGTCACCCACACATTGCAAAGCATCATCATTCCCAACTTCATCCTTTATATTAAAAAAGAGAAGCTTATGAAGGCTGCTTTGGCCTATGTGGAAGAGTTAAGGGATCACCATATGCCCATGCTCCGGGCTTCCGACCTGCATGAACTGCGGCTGGCCCACGAAACGGCTAATATGATCATCAGTGCCGAAATGAAGCTGAAAGCATCCATCATGCGCACCGAAAGCCGCTGCAGCCATTACCGGCTGGATTATCCCAACCCGGACAACGAGAACTGGCAGGCATGGATCAACATCTATAAGGCTGAAGACGGCAGCATGAAACTGGAAAAACAGCCATTCAGCCATTGGCGATAAACCAACCAACAAAAAGGCGGATACAGCTCTATCAAGATGATATCAAACCTATTTATCAACTTAAAAACTATCAACAATGCACAAAAACAATTTTCTTACAGCAATCCTTATCATTTCCCTGGCATTCTTTTCTGCTTGCTCAGACGATGATAATGACCTAACCGAAACCGACATTGACCAGGAAGAGACAACCGATGAGACGTCAACCGACGACGATGAAGACTACTCCGACTGGAGCGACGAGACCCACAGCAAAAATGCGGAACTCAACTATGATGTGGTATTCAATCAGTCTCAGGTGGCCCGCTTCGACATCGTAATAAGCAGCGAAGATTGGACAACCATGCAGGAAGACCTGGCCGCCAACCTGGGAACCAGTGGTGGAAATCGGCCCGGCATGGGGGGCGGTGGCATGGAATCCACTACCGATTTTGATCCTGTATGGGTGCCCTGCTCATTTAATTACAATGACACGGAATGGTATCATGTCGGCATTCGCTTTAAAGGCAACTCAAGTTTGCAATCGGCCTATCAGTCGGGGAACAATAAATTGTCCTTTAAACTCGATTTTGATGAATTCGAAGACGACTATCCTGCCATTAAAAACCAACGCTTTTATGGTTTTAAACAGCTGAATCTAAACAACAATTATGATGATGCCTCTTTGATGCGTGAGAAAGTAACCGCCGATCTGTTTCGTGAGTTTGGTGTTCCGGCCTCTCAAACAGCCTTTTGTGTGATTTATGTAGACCATGGCAACGGACCCCAGTATTATGGCGTTTACACCATTGTGGAAGAAGTGGACGATACGGTGATCGAAACCCAATTCAGTGATGATTCCGGCAACCTCTACAAACCCGACGGTGATGCAGCCTCTTTTGCTTACGGCACCTTCGACACCGACGAGTTCTATCCCAAGACCAATGAAGATGAGACCGATTATTCGGATTTAAAAAGTTTATACGACGTGCTTCACAGCTCAGAGAGAACAACCGACGTTGAAACCTGGAAAAACAATCTGGAAGCGGTATTGAATGTGGAACAATTCTTAAAATGGCTGGCAGCCAACACAATCATTCAAAACTGGGATACCTATGGCAATATGACCCACAACTATTATCTATACAATAATCCGGAAAACAGTCTGCTGACTTGGATTCCCTGGGACAACAACGAAGCCCTTCAGGATGGCAAACAATCCGGGGCATTAAGTCTTTCGCTCAGTGAAGTTGATGACAACTGGCCTCTGATCAGTTACCTCATGGAAGTTCCCGAATACAAAGCATCCTACAACAACTATCTTCAGCAATTTATTGAAGAAGTGTTTGTCCCTGAGCAAATGGTCAACTTATACTCTTCTTATTATGATTTAATAAAAGATTATGCCTACAGTGAAGAGACTGGTTATTCTTTCATAAGAAGCAATTCCGAATTTGACAATGCCGTGGAAGAATTAAAAACCCATGTAACCGAACGGAACAACGCTGTTATTTCCTATTTGCAATAACCTGCCAGGGGAAAAAAGACTGTCATCCTGAACCTCAGCAAATATCATTAACTTTACCGACGAATGAAAAAGAAAACGAAAAAGAAAACCGGTAACAAGGAAGGCAGTCTTCCCTTGTTGTTAACAGCGGCCGTTTGGTTGTTGATGTTTGTCATTCCCTTGCTTTTTGGGGACTTTACAAATGGCATCAAGTGGGATCATATTTTAAAGATTTGGAAAGAGTACAGCGTGCTCTTCCTGATCTTTTTAGTCAACCGGTTTGCCTTAATGCCCCGGTTGTTTTTCAAAGGAAGAAGAACACTATATTTTGTTTCCATTCTGGGCATCATCCTGATCTCTTCAGCCCTTCTTTATTGGGTACAGATTCATCCGCACCACCCGGAGTTGTTGCCACTCATGGATCCCCCCGGGCCGGGACCAGAGGCTTTCCGACAGCCATCACCGCTCCCCATGCCCCGGGAATTCATCCCCCCCTATGCCAATCTGTTTATCATGAGCATCTTGTTCATTGGCTTTGATTCCGGCATTCTCTTCTTCAGCAAATGGATGCATGCCGAACAAAACAAACTCAAAGCCGAAAAAGAGAGCATCGAAAACAAAATGGCCTTTCTGCAAAACCAGATCAGCCCTCACTTTTTCATGAATACTTTAAACAATATTCATGCGCTCATCGACATTGACACCGAAGAAGCCAAAGAAGCCGTCATTAAACTTTCGAAGATGATGGATTACATGTTGTATGAATCGCAAACGGCAAAAATATCATTACAAAAAGAAATGGATTTCATCAACAGCTATGTGGATTTGATGAAACTGCGATTCACCGACGATGTGGAGATCATGGTCAATCAACCGAAGGTGGTTCCACCGGTAAAGATACCACCTCTGTTGACCATCTCATTTATTGAAAATGCCTTTAAATATGGTATTAGCTACGAGTCGCATTCCTTTATTCATATTGATATTGAAACCGATGATAAACAGCTGTCGTTTAGCGTTAAAAACAGCACCCATCCCCATACAGCCAAAAAAAGAAGTTCCGGCATTGGCATAGCGAATGCCCGTAATCGGTTGGATCTGATTTATGGTAAAGACTACCGGTTGTCTATCCGAAACGATGAGAAAGACCACTCCTTTAATGTAGATTTAAAAATTCCCTTATGATCAATTGTGTATCAAT
Source organism: Thermophagus sp. OGC60D27 (assembly GCF_052400625.1). Taxonomy (NCBI): domain Bacteria; kingdom Pseudomonadati; phylum Bacteroidota; class Bacteroidia; order Marinilabiliales; family Marinilabiliaceae; genus Thermophagus; species Thermophagus sp. OGC60D27. The sequence continues at coordinate 80,277 of NZ_JBQTGH010000011.1, read as the reverse complement.
AGATGACGAGCCGTTGGCCTTAAAGCAAATAAACGGATACATTGAAAAAATCCCGTATCTGAAATTGCTTAGCAGCTTCTCCAGCGCCATAAAAGCCCTTGATTTTCTGCAAAACAACGAAGTAGATTTAATGTTCGTAGATATCAACATGCCCGACTTGTCGGGTATGGATTTTGTCAAATCGCTCTCTCACCCGCCCAAAGTAATATTTACCACCGCCTACCGTGAATATGCAGCAGAAGGGTTTCAGGTGGATGCCGCCGATTATCTGGTGAAACCCATTTCTTTCCCGGCTTTTGCAAAAGCCGTAGACAAAACCAAACAACGCTATTTTCAGATAGACGAACCTCAGGAAAGCATCCGAAACAACGGCCAGTTTCTGTTTATTAAATCGGAATATAAAATTGTCAGGATCAACCTCGAGGATATCAAATATATTGAAGGGATGCGTGACTATGTGAGAATTCATCTGGATAACGAAAAGCCCATCATGGCACTGTTGGGAATGAAAAATATTCAGCAGCACTTACCGTCAAAATCATTCATGAGGGTACACAGATCTTACATCGTGAATTTAAACAAGATACATACGATAGAACGAAACAGAATTGTTTTCGATCAAAAAGTGTACATCCCGATCAGTGAACAATACAAAGAAGAATTTCAGAAGTATCTGGATAGCAACTTTCTAAAATAAAGCCAACGCCTCACCCATGCTTGCACGAAAAAGAAATACCACTTCGGCAAATTAATCGGAAATAATACAGGAAACAATTTCCTTCATACTAGGGTGAAGCACCGGCATTCAACGACAACCAATCTTGCGGAAGGAATAAAAAGTCCGCTCGGTTGTCGGGAGCATTAATAAATTTTCCAGATGGGATAAAACAAGCATGACCAAGAGCTTTGTCACAAGAAAATCACATATAAACCGATGGTCATGCGAGATCCATCAGACGAATACATATAATAATTTTATACGGATAAAAGTCCTGTCCTCCCACAGAAACGTATAGTTTGACTACTTTTTCCACTTAATACTACAACCTATCGCCTTGGTTTCCTTTACCTTGACAGAACTCCCGGCTTCCAGGTCCGCAATGGCATTGGCCACATACTTTTCCTTAACGGCAGAAGCATCCTGATAGTTATCGTCGATGGCGCCGATATATTTCACAATGTGTTTACCCATCTCCTTTTTCAGCAAAAAGACATGAGGGGTACGTGTAGCACCATAGGCTTTAGCTATTTCCTGTGTTGCATCAAAAAGATAAGGAAAAGTAAATCCTTTTTCTTTGGCCCGAACCTTCATATTCTCAAACGAATCTTCGGGAAAAGCCTTAGGATCGTTGGGGTTAATGGCAATAACCGGATATCCTTTGGGTTTGAACATTTTATCGAGTTCAATCATCCGGTCTTCATAAGCTACCACATAGGGGCAGTGATTGGTGGAAAAAATGACAATAAATCCTTTGGCATCGGGATAATCGGCCAGTGAGACCATTTTATCATCCACATTTTTAAGTTTAAAATCTCTGGCTTCATCGCCGGGTTTATACCCCTGACCCAATACGGTCATTGTCAGAGCCATCAACAGGCCTGATAACATCAACTTCTTCATAATTACTTCGATTTAATAATGGTTATTAATTCATCATAAGAGAGAGAGCCTTCGTGAAAGGTTTGATCCTTTCTCTTATATATTAATGTGGCAGGAATGGCTCCCGACCATTGGGAATCCACTTTCGGGATCCATTGGTTACTGGCGGGATCGTTTAAAAGAATGACCTGCTCATTCATTCCATGCTCTTTTATAAAAGGCAACAGCCGGCTTTCTTTCTGTGTGGGGAAATCCAGACTGACAAATACAAACTTCACCTTGTCGTTCTTGAGGTCGGAGGCCGCCTTCAAAAAGCCGGGAATCTCTTCCACACAGGGCTTGCACCAGGTGGCCCAAAAATTAATGACATAAGTGGTATCGTTATTCTTATGCAGCCGGGGCTCAAAACGGGAAAAATTCATCTCCGGAACATTTTGTCCAACCATAGAGAACCCCGGGGCCATTAGCAATAGAATAAGAAATTTCAATTTTTGCATAACAAATTCTTTTCAACAACTGATTCTTAGCATTTTAATGTTCACAACAGATCTTCCTGTCCCTGTAAAATTGATCGTCTCATTTATAAATCAGGAAATTAAAATACCTGCACAACATGATTATTTAACAATTTGAATGGAAAGAGGTTCATGTTAATGGGTTTGTTAACATCTCGGGTTGCTTATAAATTACCTAACGTCCCTGCGCCAATCACACAAACAACGTATTTCAAAAACAAAAATTTATTCCGTTATTTGAATTCTATTGAAGAAATCTTTTATCATAAAGCTTCTTTTGAAATTTAGAATAATGGTAATCAATAAAACAACCCCCACTCTCTTCGAGGCCTTATTCCCTATCCTTTGCCTGATAGTACTCCTGACGATCAATGCATTTGTATTTGAAGATACTCTGGCGGGTTCCAACCAGACCGCCCTGCTGCTGGCTGCCACCATTGGCGGGTTAATCGTCCATCGTCAGGGGCTGGGATGGTCTCATACCAGCGACCAAATCATTAAAACCATTGGGTCGGCCATGCCCTCCATGTTGATATTGCTTTTGATCGGCTCACTGGCCGGGACGTGGATGATCAGTGGCGTTGTCCCCGCCATGATTTATTACGGCATGGACCTCATCAATCCCCATGTTTTTTTGGTCACGGCAGTCATTGTTTGTTCGTTGGTGTCGGTAGCCACCGGCAGTTCATGGTCTACCGTTGCCACCATCGGGGTCGCCCTGTTGGGTATTGGAAAGTCGTTAGGCCTCAGCCACCCGGTTATAGCGGGCGCCATCATTTCCGGATCCTATTTTGGTGACAAAATATCGCCAATGAGTGATACCACCAACCTCGCCTCCGCAATGGCCGGAACCGATATCTTTACGCACATCCGCTATATGTTTTATACCACCGTACCGAGTATGACCCTTACACTAATCATATTTACACTTATTGGGTTGAACAGTACTCCGGAGGTTCCTTTAGCAGAACCAACATCCGTAAAACAAGCCATCAGTGAGACCTTCTACCTCACCCCCTGGCTGTTCCTGGTGCCACTGACACTTCTAACCCTCATCATCAAAAAGGTACCGGCCATTCCTGCCCTTATGGCCGGCACCCTGTTGGGCGGTGTTTTTGCCATTATTTTCCAGCCGGATATCATCCGGGAAATCAGCGGAGCCGGGACAGACTACTTCAAAGCGTCGTACTTCAGTGTTATGCAATCCATCTTCGGTGATATTGAACTTAAAACATCCAATGATCATCTGAACGAGTTGCTGAACACTTCAGGGATGAGAGGAATGCTTAATACCGTCTGGTTAATTTTGTCGGCCATGGTCTTCGGTGGCGTTATGGAAGCTGGAGGATTACTCTCCCGAATTACCCAACCCATAATGAAAAAAGCAAAATCAACAGGGGCACTGGTGACTTCAACCGTTGGGACTTGTCTGTTTTTCAATGCCACTGCTTCCGACCAGTACATTTCCATTGTCGTATCAGGACGTATGTACAAAAAGGCTTATGACGACAGCCACCTCAAACCGGAGGTGTTGAGCAGAACGCTGGAAGACTCGGGAACCATGACGTCGGTTTTGATTCCCTGGAATACCTGTGGTGCCACCCAGTCAAGAATTCTGGGTGTGGCAACTCTCGATTACGTGCCCTATTGTTTTTTTAATATTATTAGTCCTTTTATGAGTATCTTGTTTGCTTATCTAAATATTAAGATCCGACGAATAAAACCAACTACTAAACATGAATCACACAACTAAAAAAATGAGAACAACCATCTTATTTTCAACCCTACTTATTCTGGCATCCTGTCAAAAAACAAAAGTAGAGCCGGTGAAGGCTACCCCGACAGCAGAGCTGGGAGAAGGTGCCATCTGGCATCCGGACAACAAGGCCCTTTTATGGGTAGATATTACAGGGAAAAAAGTCTTTATGTATCACCCTCAAAAAGGAATGTTGCACAACTTGCCTCTGGAAAGCATGGTGGGTACCGTTGTCCCGGCACAGGATGGATATTTGGCTGTTGCCGCTCAGGAGACAGGTATTTATGGCATCACCCCGGACGAAAAGCTAAAATTACTGACACCATTCCCCGCCGATGCCGCGCCCAATGTTCGTTTTAACGACGGCAAATGCGACCCTATGGGACGCTTCTGGGTGGGAACCATGTCAAAATCAGAGCAGCCCAATGCCGGCAACCTGTATATGCTGGATGGCGACACGCTCGTCGTAAAACAGTCGGGTGTAACCATTTCCAACGGCATTGTGTGGGACACCAATAAAAATCTGATGTACTACATCGACACGCCCACCCAAAGCGTTTTTGCATACGATTATGTTCCCGAAACGGGCGAAATAGCCAACCGCAGAGTCGTGGTGTCTGTCCCAAAAGAGATGGGAAGTCCCGATGGGATGACCATCGATTCGGAAGGAAAACTATGGATTGCTCATTGGGGCGGTTACGGCGTTTATCGTTGGGATCCGGATAATGGTGAGCTTTTGCAAAAAATAGAGGTACCTGCTCCTCATGTAACGTCTTGTGCTTTTGGTGGCAAAAAGTTGAAAACCCTATATATCACCACTGCCCGAGTAGGTTTGACCAAAGAACAACTGGACCAATATCCTCTAAGCGGATCCTTGTTTGCCGTAAAAACTAAAGTTAAAGGCATTCCGGCCTGTCTGTTTTCAGAAAAATGAATGGGGACAGATGTTAATGGTAGATGATAGATGCTGGCTTTAAGGTGTTAGATGTTTAGATTTAAGATTTATAGATATTAGTTTAAGGTTGCATTATCGGTGTGATTTGACCATCCGGTTTGCATTCATCTGAATGCATTTTTATAAGTTATTTTTATAGAGATTGATGTCAGAAATAGCAGCCGGGAACCAGAGACGAGAGGTCAGAAACCGACAAATAAACAACTGAGGCTAAAAGCTTTTTACCCAATTCCACATGGTATAATTGATGCTAGGAAGCTTTGATTTAAGGCAATTCTGTAATCCACGTCAGGTACCAAAACACACAACAGTATGCCATAAAGCAATTCCCATTTTTACCATTTTCAGTCCATTTTTAACCTTTACCTTGTCGGTTGCACCACCTACCTTTGCCATACAATTAATGGTAAAAAAAATAAACACAAAAAAAAGTATATCATGAAAATTGCAGTAACAGGTGCAACCGGCCAATTGGGCCGCATCGTCGTAGAAGAATTAAAAAAGAGAGTTCCGACAGAAAACATTGTTGCCTTGGCACGTAACAAGGAAAAAGGTGCCACCCTGGGAACAGAAGTCCGGGCTTTTGATTACAATCAACCGGAGGTAATGGAAGAGTCTCTTCAGGGCATCGACCGCTTATTGCTCATTTCCGGCTCTGAAGTGGGACAACGTAGTCGGCAGCACAGCAACGTCATCAACGCAGCCCAAAAAGCCGGTGTGAAATGGATTGTTTATACCAGTCTGCTTCATGCCGACCAATCATCCCTCAACCTGATTCCGGAACATCTGGAAACCGAAAAAGCGCTTAAAGAATCGGGAATCGACTTTACTTTATTGAGAAATGGTTGGTACACGGAAAACTATACCGCATCCATCCCGGGGGCTTTGCAGGGCGGAGCCTTTTTAGGAAGCGCCGGCAACGGTAAGATTTCATCGGCCCCCCGTGCCGACTATGCCGAAGCGGCAGCCATCGTCATTGCTGACGATACGCACAAAGGAAAAACCTATGAGCTGGCCGGCGACACCTTCTATACCCTTTCCGATCTGGCCAAAGAAATATCGCACCAGACCGGGAAGAATATCCCCTACAAGGATTTGCCCGAGCATGAGTTTGCCGCTGTTTTAAAAAGTGTAGGCTTACCGGACGACCTGGCCGCCGGACTGGCAAACTGGGATGTGAGTGCCTCCAAAAACGACTTGTTTGATGATTCCAAAACCCTTTCAAAAATTCTTGGAAGACCCACAACACCGATTGCCCAATCGGTCAGGGAAGCTCTTAAAACCGAATAACGCATCAGAACTTCGCCCCGAGAACCGAAAGGGCAATCTATCACAAACTTGTTGAAATGAGGCACAGCACCTCTATAGTGAATTTCAACAAGTTGGATTGCAACTGAATTGGCAGCAATTTTAATTCGTAATAGATTTTCTAATGCATTTTTCGGGTTTAATAAACCTAAGGTTTAGACATTAAAAACGGGGTATTTCCCATCTAAGGAGAAATACCCCGTTTACTGTTTTTCGGTTCCATTAAAAAGAGACCTTTTCCAGCAAGGCCAGATCTTCTGCGTCTAACTGAACTTTTGGTGCTTCAAAAATGGCTTTTAACTGGTTTTTATTCGTGGCACTTACGATGGGCGCCGCCACGAATGGACGGGAAAGTAACCAGGCCAGTGCAATGGTTGCCGGCTGACTGTTGTGTTTCTCCGACACTTTATCCAATGCATCTAAAACTGCCAAACCTTTCGGATTCAGATATTTGCGAACTCCTTGTCCACGAACGCTCTTGCCCAGGTCCGCTTCGCTGCGGTATTTCCCGGTTAAAAAGCCGGCAGCCAACGACCAGTAAGGCATAACACTCAACCCATACTTTTTTACCAATGGGGCGTATTGGGATTCATACCCTTCTCTTTCCACCAAATTGTAATGCGGCTGCAAAGCCACATAACGAGGCAAATCATTTTTTTCGGCCGTCTCAAAAGATTCAGTCAAACGCTGAGGCGAAACATTGGAAGCCCCGATATAACGTACCTTTCCGGCTTTTATAACCTCATCATAGGCAGACAAGGTCTCCTCCACCGGCGTTTTGTTGTCGTCGAAGTGGGTATAATACAAATCTATGTAATCGGTCTGAAGGCGACTTAACGATTCGTCCACCGATTTAAGAATATGTTTTTTACTAATGTCAAAAGGATGTTCTTTGGTTTCGGACCCCACTTTGGTCGCAATAATCACCCGGTCTCTGTTACCTCGTGCCTTCATCCAGTTGCCAATGATGGTTTCGGACTGTCCGCCTTTCCCGTTTACCCACCAGGCATAGGTGTCGGCCGTATCAATGAAGTTGAAGCCGCCATCAACAAAGGCATCCAGTATTTCAAACGATTTTTCCTCGTCAAGGGTCCATCCAAAAACATTGCCACCAAAATTAATCGGGGCTACTTCCAGCCCTGTATTTCCAAGTTTTACTTTTTTCATATCTCTGTTTTTAATGTTTATATTCTGTTCTGACGGTAAAATGATCCGGGACCGAAACCACGTGAGCTATGCCAGCTTCAGAACCGTTCGTCCCTTCAGCTGACCTTTAAGCATCAAATCAATCTTTTGATTCAATTCATCCAACGATATTTCAGTGGCCATCTCCTCCAGGTGATCCGGTTTCCACTCGCCCGACAATTTATTCCATACTTTTTCCCGATAAACCATTGGGTAATTCTGAGAATCGATGCCAATAAGCGCTACCCCCCTTAGAATAAAAGGAAAAACCGTTAAATTGAGGTTTGGCGAAGCCACATTGCCGCAACAAGTCACCGCTCCCATAGGCTTCGTCGATTTAATAATGTTCTCCAATATAACGCCTCCAACAGTATCAATGGCACCGGCAAACATGGATTTTAAAAGCGGTCGTTTTTCCATCGCTTCAAATTCTTTCCGAAGAATGATATTTTTGGCGCCCAGCCCTTCCAGATAGGCACGTTCCGTTTCTTTTCCCGTAACGGCCGTCACCGCATATCCCAATTTACTCAGGATGGTAACACTTAAGGCCCCCACTCCGCCGGTAGCACCCGATACGATAATGGGACCGCTATCGGGCTTTACCAGTTCCGTGAGACGTAAAACCGATATCCCGGCGGTCAACCCGGCGGTTCCCAATACCATGGCTTCCCTCATAGTAAGACGCTCCGGCAACGGGACGGCCCAACTCTCCGGAACCCTGATATATTCAGCAAAACCACCGTCGGTATTCATGCCCAGATCATAACTGGTGACAATCACTTGGTCGCCGGCATTAAACCGTTGGCTCCCCGACCATTCCACCACACCCGCGGCATCAATACCCGGTGTGTGAGGATATTTTCTGGTAACCCCTTTGTTCCCGATTGATGAAAGCGCATCCTTATAGTTTAAGGATGAATAGTAAACCCGAATCAACAGATCACCTTCCGGCAAATCGTCCACAGATTTTACCTTGACGGTCCTTTTAAAGGTTCCTTCTTCTTCAACGACAAACGCCGAAAATTGCTTTTCTTCCATTTCTCTCTTTTTCGCTACTTATTAATTATCTATAAAAAAACATGGTTTCAATTGGCGCCAAAATTAAAGCCAATATATAGGACAACAGCCAACCAATTAGAAAGGTTATTAAAAAAACACATTTATCAACAAAAAGGCGGTCAAGACCACGCTTCTATTAACACATCTTAACAGCCTCGTGCATTAAACTATTTTAGGACAAAGACATCTAACATACCAGTGTTCTATCAAAAAACTTCATATATATTGGCTATGAATAAGTTCTGGAAAATATTGGTCACATATTCGATCCTGGGTGTCGTTTTTAATTCGGGTTTGGTTGGTCAGTCCGCTCCCCCTGCGGAAAAAGGAAAGTTGAGCGGAATAGTAATCGATGCAGATGAAAATGTGCCGATGGAATTTGCCACCATTTCCATCTATACGGAAGATTCCACGTTGATAGATGGTGGCATAACAAATGCCAAAGGGGAATTTAGTTTTGAGTTAAACCCCGGAACCTATTATGTGGAAGTACAGTTTGTGGCCTATCAAAAAAAAACCATTGAAAATATACGTATAGAAAACCGGCGAAACACCATAGATTTGGGATCAATACGTCTGCAACCATCCACTACCAGTCTCAATGAGGTGACCGTCAGAGGCGAAAAGAGTGAAATGGTTATCGGCGTCGACCGGAAAGTTTTCAACGTCGGAAAAGACCTCACCAATACCGGCAACTCTGCCGCAGACATACTGGACAATATTCCAACGGTATCTGTGGATGATGATGGCAATGTATCTCTTCGAGGTAGCGGTGGCGTACGCATGCTCATAAATGGCAAACCCTCCGGACTGGTTAATTCAGGTACTGCGGATGCTCTGAGAGCCCTCCCCGGCAACATGATTGAGCGGGTAGAAGTCATCACCAATCCCAGTGCCCGATACGAAGCCGAAGGAATGGTGGGCATCATTAACATCGTTCTGAAAAAAGACCAACGACGAGGTGTAAACGGTTCTTTTGAAGGATCGGTCGCCACACCCGAAAGATATCAGTTTGGGGCCAATGTTAATTTTCGCCGCGAAAAGATCAACTATTTCTTCAACTATGGTATTCGCTATGGCGAACGGGAAGGCGAAGGTTTTTCCGATCAGTATTTTCCTCTGGCCGACACCCCCTTCCACACACGGCTCGACCGAAACAGAAACCGCTCGGGATGGTCGCACAACCTGCGGGGCGGAGCCGATGTTTATCTAAACAATACGACGACGCTCACCATCGCCGGTATGTTTAGTTATGACGATGAAACCAATAAATCGGACGTGTTGTATCAGGATTTCATCGACAACAATGGACTACCGGGTGTAATGTTTGAAAAAACAACGCGCTATGATGAAGAACTAGAAACCGAATGGAATGCGGATTTTTCAATGAATCTGGGAAAAATATTCGACCCCGAAAATGAAGAACATAAACTGAACATTTACGCGCAATATTTGCTGGACGATGAAACAGAAGATTCGGAAATAGAAGAGAAAGTTTTTTCATCCTCCCCTTTTCAAACACCCGACGAATTAGCTTATCAAACGGTTTACAACAACGAACGTGAAGAAAACTATTTGATACAGGCCGACTATGTTTACCCGTTCAGTGCCAATGGGCGTTTCGAAGCAGGTATCCGGGGTGAATTCAGAGACATCTCTAATCCCTATGAAGTGGAAGACCTCGACGAAAACAACAACTGGGTAACGGACCCGGATTACACCAATGACTTTAGCTACAACGAAGATGTTGCTGCCATTTATCTTCAGGGTGCCAACAAATGGGGACCCATAAGTGTACAAGCCGGCCTAAGAGGTGAATATACCGGCATAAAAACCCATCTGAAAGAGACGTCTGAAGAAAATGAACGCTCCTATTTCGACCTCTTCCCAACAGTCCATACCACTTATCACTTCAACCAATACAATGCCTGGCAAATCAGCTACAGCCGAAGGATTGACCGCCCAAGCTTCCGGAATCTCAATCCATTTTTCGGGCTGACCGATTCCAGAAACATCAGAAGAGGAAATCCAGACCTGGAACCTGAATTCACCGATGCCTACGAAAGTGGCTATGTCTTTACGCCGGGTAAGTCGTCCTATTATGCCGGCATCTATTATCGATACACCTCCGGCGTTGAGGAACGAATCAGCTATGTGACCCCGGAAGGTATTACCATCACCGAACCGCGAAACCTGGCAGAAAGGAAGTCTTATGGCGCCGAAACCAATATTTCCGTCAACCCCATAAAATGGTGGAACCTGTCGGCCAACTTCAACTTCTACCGAATGCAAACCGAAGGAACATTTATTCCGGATGAAGGCGAAGTACAAGACTTAAGCAGCGACACCTGGTCGTGGGATACACGCATCAATTCCAGAATGCAATGGAATAATAACCTGAGCCTGCAAACCACCTTCTTTTACCGTGGTCAGCAGGAAACCACGCAAGGAATTCGAAAACCGTTTTATATGATGAATGCGTCCCTCAGCAAAGATGTTCTGAAACGTAACGGAACCATATCCCTCAACGTCCGGGATGTCTTAAACAGCCGGAAATTCAGATATGAACTCACTCAGCCCGATATTATTTCTACCAACCAATTCAAATGGAGCTCCCGGGAATTCCGACTGTCGTTTATTTACCGCCTGAATCAGAAAAATCGTCCAGCAAAAAATGGAGGCCGCCAGGGAGGAGGAATGGATACAGGAGGGGATGATATGGAATTTTAAGACGGGTGAACGGGAAAAATGTTGGAAGGATAGGATAGTAAGGCGAGAAACAAAATTAAAAGGCTATTAAGCCGGCAGGCCATTAGATGGTTTGGCGGATAGGCTTATTAGATGAATTGACTTGTCCCGAAAAAGATTTACAAAAAAAGTATTCAAAGGACAAAGCCGTGGAAAATGCCATTAGCCATAATATTATAGCAACGCAAGGATGTCAAATATGGGGAAAATACCATAGGCATAACATTTTTCAAGGTAAGATATTGAACCATTGAGCCTTAAAACATCAAGACAATTAGAAAAATAAATTATTAATATACAGATATCCAAATTTTAAAAAAATTGTGATATTGTTTTCAACCATCTCAAATCTTATATTTAAAAAATCTATCATCTTAAAATTGATGAACATTCAACCCAGTCAAGGCAAGGAACTCTCTCATAAAATTTTTAGTAAATTATTGATAATTATTGCATGCATAAAGTAATTCCTTTTAGTTAGAGCCCTAACAAAAATTCTCGATTGCCTTATCGAAAGTTTTTGAATAGGTTAATCAAATATGTTGTTAAGGTTTCCGAGAAATACGAGAAGGTTAAACAAATATTCCGAAAGGCTTATGCAAAATTTTGGCACTAAGGATGACAAAATTATTTCCAATAAGTAACCTGATATTAAGAAGCTCTACAGCCGCAAATTCATTTTTCAGCGTCACTAATCATGCCTATGGGATTGGTTCTAAAACAAGGGACAACACCAAAAGTATTGATTGAGTCTGATTTCCAATAGGAAAAAAATAAAAAGGACTGTCCGTTTTTGGGACAGCCCATCAAGTTTAACTTTAAATCAAAGCTTAAAGGTAATCCTTATTGATTGCAAACTTCTTTCATTTTCTCAAAGCGAATGGCTTGCCCGCCCCCCGGTGCCAAATGAATAGTGATCAACATATCAGAAGAAACATATTTTTCTTCAATTTTCAAATCCAGTGGATTGTTTTTATAGTGAGCATTTGGTCCATCACAATAAAAAACAGCTTTATACCTAGCATCTGGGTCCAGAAAATCAAGACCGATGGTTAGATCTCTTTCTTGCTCGTCGGAAATAGTCCCTAGAAACCAGTCATTCGAATTGCGGTCTTTTCTGACAATCGTTACAAATTCCCCAATTTCTCCATTTAACACCTGCGTATCATCCCAATCCACCGGTACTTCACGAATAAACTGGAAAGCAGGTTGATCCACATAATTTTCTGGCAAATCAGCCGCCATTTGCAAAGGACTGTAAATAACCACATAAAGTGCCAACTGTTTGGCAAGAGTAGTATTTACCTGATTATTGGGAATATCAGAGATATTTATATCAAAGATCCCGGGAGTGAAATCCATCGGTCCTCCCAAAAGACGAGTAAACGGTAAAATAGTTTCATGTTCTGGGGGATTACCTCCATCAGGGCTCCATGCATTGAACTCCATCCCTCTGGAACCCTCCCTGGTCATTATATTTGGATAAGTACGACGAATACCCGTTGCCTTAATAGGTTCATGAATATCCATCATAATATGATGTTTGGCCGCTAACTCAATAGTTTTCCTGTAGTGACGCACACCAAACTGACCATGATGCCACTCCCGGCCATTCAAACCGTTGGGGTTAACGTAACCACTTTTAACATAATGAACTCCATACTTTTCATAAAAAGCAAAAGCAGAGTCTATTTGAGCTTCATAATTATCGACAGCTCCCCCCGTTTCATGATGCCCGATCAATTCAACACCTTTTTTTTCGGCATATTCAATAATTTCTTCAATATTAAAACTAGGATAAGGAGTAGTAAAGTCAAAACAACTACCATCTTTCCACCATTCAAAATTCCAACCACGATTCCATCCCTCTACCAATACGCCATCGATGTTATTTTGAGCTGCAAAATCGATATACTTTTTTACATTTTGAGTATTAGCACCGTGATGAGGCCCTTCACCCCACGTACTCTTTCCAATGTGCATTTCCCACCATATACCCACATATTTGGCCGGTTTTATCCAGGAAACATCTTCCAATCGATTCGGCTCATTAAGGTTCAAAATCAGATATGAAGAAATCAAATCTCCGGCTTTTTTTCCTATCTGAATGGTTCGCCATGGCGTAGAAAATGGAGTCTCTGCATAAACTTTGACCCCATCAGACCATGGAACCAGATCACATTTAAGGAAATTTCCTTCTTTTCTGAATAAAGTCATTGACGCATAATCAGTCAAGGCAGCTTCATGAATAGATAAAAATAAATCTTCATCATACTTCATCGTCAACGGGGTATGCATAGTGTCCGCCACCTGGCTCAATGTATTATTCCTGTATAAATATTCATATCGATCAGGCTTATATGCAGGTTGCCACCAGACCTCTGGATTCCTGGGAAGATTAAATTCTGTCAGTTCATCCATTATCTTGAATTTCCCCAAATGTTCCTGTTCGGGGAACCTGTATCTGAAACCAACCCCATCATTGAAAACGCGAAATACGACATCCAGTTTTCTTTTTAATCCGTCTTTTTCGGTGAGATGAACTACAAGTTCATTATAATTGTTTAAAATTTCTCTTTTTTCTCCCCACGGTTGTTCCCAAGTCTCGGAAAAATATGTGGTATCAAAACTTTCAACATAAAACCCTCCTGCCAGGTCGGGGAGGTCCCCCAATACAAATCCCAGCTTTGAATCTTCAAATAGGAGTCTTCCCTGTCTAGACACTGAATAATAGGCAGTATCGTTTTTAAGAGAAAACCTCATCAATATTTTCCCATCGGGAGAACTTATTTCCATTATTTTTCTTGTACTCTCCCCACATCCTAACAAAAGAATTAAAAACAACCCCAAAATTGTAAAACCATTACGCCCTATTTTGAATTTATGGTACTGTCCTTTATATATATCCATTGATCTTTCTATTTAGTTTAAGGATTTGAAAAAACCACATACCCATAAGCAGGAAGCTCCTTGCTTATACCCAAGAAAGCCTCTTCCCCGGAAAATGCATCCACCCAAGTGGTATTTTGTAAGGATTCCGGCAAAGGAAATTGTAATGCCTCATTTCTTACATTTACAAAGACCAAAACCGCATTTTGTTCTGCAGATCTTTCAAATGCCAAAACATCGTCAGAGCTAAAATAAGTGAGTTTACCATTTCTAAGGGCCGAATAACTAGCCCTTAAATGAAGAATCTGTTCATATTTCAACTTATAATCAGGATCTATTGTCCAGTCAATTTTGGTTACATCACCTTCAAAAAAAGAGAGCTGCTCCGGACAGGCCACTTCCTGACCGCTATAAACCAACGGCACCCCTCCCAGGTAGGCTGCAGCAACAAAGGCAGCCATAGCACCCTTTTTCCCATTAAATTGGTCAATTGGGGTAGTCTCCCATGCATTCTGATCATGGTTGGATGTCCATCTCAAAACATGTTTCCCGTTGGACAGGCCCGCATATTCTGATTTATGTGCATTTAAAATTACAGACGCAGACTTCCCGTCACTAAAAACTTCTTTCAGAGCATCATAAAATTTCCAACCAAAAATCATATCAAACCCCGCACTAAGCAATTCTTTTCTATCTGATTCAGCAAACATTATAATATCACGCTCAGGAATACTCCTGAGTGTATCAATAGCCTGTTTCCAAAAGTCATCGGGAACACCATGCGCATAATCGCAACGAAAACCATCCACATTCGCTTCCAGCACCCAATATTTCATGGCACGGATCATTTCTAACCTCATGGCTTCCTTCTCATAATTCAGTTCTGCCACGTCTTCCCATCCGGTCCCTGGCGGAATAATAATTTGTCCTGCCTCATCCTTGGAATACCATGACGGATGTTCAGTAATCCAATTATGATCCCATGCCGTATGGTTAGCTACCCAGTCCAAAATAACAGCCATATCCCTTTGATGGGCTTCACTAACCAGAACTCTTAAATCTTCAAGAGTGCCGTAATCTTCATGAATGGCCATATAGTCTTTTACAGCATAAGGCGAACCAACACTTTTTTCTTTCCCGGAAGGATAGATCGGCATCAGCCAGACAACATTGACACCCAGTTTTTTTAAAGAATCCAATTCAACTGTAATTCCATTTAGATTTCCTTCTTGACTGAAAGCTCTGATATTGACTTCATACATGGCAATATCGGATATTTCCGGAACTTTCGTGAAGGGTTCGCCATACTGGCTGAATTCAACTTCCTCTTTCTCGCCGGGATATTTGGTCTCCCATTTTTCATTGTTATCCTTCTCACATGACCCGACCAGAAGAGAAACAAACAAAAATATTCCTGTTAGCAAAGTCTTCTTAAACATTGTACTAAGATTTAAAAAGCGTGAAAAAAATGGTTTCACGGCACCGGATGTCCCGTGAAACCAAAAAGTGATTTAATCAATCCACCATTAAAAACTAATTCTTTTGAATGCTGTACCGATAATTGCCCGGTATCCTTAAATCTAACGTAATGGTATAATTACCGTCTTCCTGGACCGCCAAATTGGTACGATCTACATACTCTAACCACGGATGATTGGCATAACGAAGATTCCCTTCTTCATCAAGCCCCATATCCAACACCCATGCATCGTTAGCCCTTATTTTCAGGAATCCTGTAGCCTTTAGATCAGCCGTAACGGTCCAAAGATGTGCTGTTGCATCAAAGGTCATATCAATATCCGAATCCCAACCATTTGGTGCAGCGTCACCAATAATACCCCAAGTATCAATTTTTATTAAGAGATACTCCATCGCATTAATATCCAATGCAAATAAATAATAACCTTCTGATGGGGCCACAAAATTATCACCGGCATAATTTGCAACGATTACTTTTCCATCCCCGCCATTCCCATAAGAAGTGGGAGTCCAGTCTTTTTGCGCATACACCTTAAATTCGTTGGTTCCTCCCGGTGGGATGTAGATATAACCTTCGTAAACACCATTATCCTCCCTGGATGATATGGAATCACATGCCGCAATATTCCATCCCTGATAATCTCCGGCAATATATAAAGAGGGGTAGTTAATATAGGGTTCTACAAAATTATATGCCGTTACACTAAACGACTGAGATGAAGAATATACCCGTTGATTAAGATAAGCTTCGACCCTTACATCCACAGAAGATTCTTTATCGGCTTCGAGACCTAATTCAAGAACAATAGTATTAAGTTCTTCCACGGTAAATGTTGCTGAATAAACATCACTACCAATTTCTTGCCTTACACCAGAAGCCCACTCTTGATTAATTGCAAACTGAACGGAATAACTCACCGGGGCATCTATGGAAAATAGAACTGCCGGCCATGAGATCGTTAAAGCATTATCAGAAGCATTGTCATCTGAGAGTATTACACTTTCGGCAGACAGGGTGATATTATCGGAAAATTCCACCTTTTGCTGTACTGTCAATGACGGGTCATCGTCACAGCCATAAAAACTTATCATTAAGGCTGTGATTAAGGAACTAAATAATTTAATATTTTTCATAGAACACTTTTTTAAAAATTACCATCCCGGATTTTGTTTTAATCTTGGATTTGCATTTAATGCAGCCGTTGGAATGGGGAAAAGATGATATTTTTCATCCACTTCGGGTACCAGACCATGCGACCGAGTAAAGGTGCCAAAACGAATCATATCCTGACGGCGATGTCCTTCCCAGTTCAACTCCCGACCTCGTTCATCATAAACGTCATTAAGAGTGGGATTAGTTGAAAGGGAGTTCAACCCTACTCTTTGGCGCACCTCATCCACGAAAGGCTTGGCATCTGCGGCATTGCCCAGACGAATCAAACATTCGGCCTTCATCAATAATATGTCTGCATACCGATATATTGGAAAATCATTGGAAGCACCCCCACTGCTCATAGGTTCAACCGGCCAAAACTTCATATTTCGGGCACCTGCTTCAGGAGCAGCACCGGGATTGTCCAGATTATCAATTTCCAGCAAATAATTAATAAAGCCTTCAGGTTGAGGACCATAAGGATCCGAACCATATCGAAACTGCCTTTTTCTGATATCATGATCTTCATACAATGCAATAAACTCCGGAGGAACCACTGTCCCGTTCCAGGCGCCGTATCCAAATAGAAGAGTACCGTCGTTACCCCAAAAACTTCTAATGGTAAAAATATTCCGGCCCACCACATCTGCAGTGGTGTAAATAGCCCAGATTGTTTCGTCGTTTGGACAGACATCCCCAAACAATTCGTAATATTTCGATTTCAGAGGATGAGAGGCATCCTCTTCAGCCGAATGAAGAGAAAATCCGCCCTCGTTAATGATTTCATCACAAACCGAAAGGCATTTTTCATACATGGGGTCTCCAACATAGACTTCTGCATTAAGATATACTTTGGCCAAGATGGCCAAACCGGCCCATCGGTTGATTCGTCCGTAAAAATTCCCGCCCTTTGTTAAGCTCAAATCATCCATATAGGTTTCAAGCTCAGAAACAATAAAGTCGAAGATCTCTGCTCGAGGTGTCTGAGGAATAGAGTCCACCGGTAGCTCATTTTTCACAAACCATGGCACATCTCCAAAATCATCTATTAGCAAGTAATAGAAGAATGCTCTTAAAACTCTGGCTTCTGCAATTTTCATGGGATCTGCATTGGCGGCTTCCAATTGCTCAATGGCAGTATTAGCCCGGAATACCGACTGATAAAGCCAATTCCAGGTATTGTTTAATAAGTAATTGGAAGGTTGCCAGTCACGCAAATAGATTCTTGCAAATTCAAGCTGCCAATCACCGGTATTTCTATGAGGAACAACCTGTTCGTCGGTGGACATGCAGTTCAAATCATACCAACCATTATCGGCACCCGCATATCCAAAACCATCCCAGTTACCCGGAATTTGAGCATAAACGCTTGCCAAAGCGGCGTCGGAACCTTCAGGCGATGCATAGAAATCCTTGGCTGCATATTTATCATATACTTCTTCCTCCACATCAACACAACCCAGAAATGACATGGAGATTAACAATATATATGCTATTTTTTTCATAATCTTCATTGTTTATTAAAATGACACATTCAAACCAAAAGTTACGCTTCTTGTCTTTGGATAAATTCCGTTATCCACACCGGAATTACTCCCTCCCGAAACATCCAGTTCTGGATCTACACCGGAATAATCAGTAAATAAAGCCAGGTTATTTCCCGTTAACGACACTCTAACTTTATCAACATATTTCCAATTATCGGTATTAAAAGTGTATCCAATAGTTAGATTCTCGAATCTCAAATAATCACCATCTTCCAACCACAAATCCGAAGAATATTTGGAGGTAAAAAGACCCTTTTCCGCGGCACTAACCAAGAGATTTTGTTTCCCCAGTTTTTCAAACAAACTAAAATCTCTCCTGATTCTATTAAAAATCTTGTTACCCCCAGAACCACGCCATACCATTGAAACATCGAAATTTTTATATTTCAACATGGGTGTAATGGCAAATGTATATTTGGGAAGAGAGGAACCATTGAAATAACGATCTTCGCTTCTGTCACCCTGATCGATTTCGCCATCATTATTTCGGTCAACCACCAATTCTTCATTGGTTTCAGGATCCTTACCGGCATTCTCGAGAATATAATAAGTTCCTATAGGTTTTCCCTCGATCAGATAAGCATTGTATCCCCATGGCACATAGTTGGTATTCAACTCCACGCCACTAATGCTTCCACTCAACTTAATCACTTCATTGCGTAACAAAGAAATATTACCACCCATTGCAAAAATTAAATCAGGCTTATTGATCAACCTTGCATCCAGACTCAATTCAACACCTTCGTTTTTAAGACTTCCAACATTTGCTTTTATCGAACCATAGGGATAAGGCGGTTGGGGAACAGTATAATCGAACAACAGGTTTTCGGTGGTAGCACTAAACAGATCCAAAGTTCCGTTCAATCGACCGTTAAACAATCCAAAATCCAGTCCTATATTAGTTTGGTAACGAGTTTCCCAGCGCAGATCGCTATTGGCATTTTGAGTAACTGCAAAATTTGTTATCAATTTTCCATTGAAATACAGCGTTCCCGATTCACTCACCAACTGCAATGAGTTTTGTGGATACAATCCCTGTTGATTTCCCGTAACTCCATAACCGGCTCTCAATTTCAGATTGGTCAGGAAATCCTGACTTTGAAGAAAAGACTCCTCGGAAATTCTCCAGGCCACAGAGGCTGAAGGAAATGTTCCCCACTTATGATCTTCCCCAAATACCGATGATCCATCGCGTCGTAAACTGACCGTAACCAAATATTTGTCAGCAAATGAATAATTGACACGGCTTAGGAATGAAATCAACTTTCTGTCGTTCTTATAGGAAGAAATGTCTCCCGGTTTAAATCGATCAACCGATCCCAATTGGAGGGCATTGTAGGTGGTAAGGTCGTTAAGAAAACCTTTGGCCTGAGCAAAGTGTCCCTGATAGGTTTGCTTTTGCCATTCATATACACCAAGAACTTTAAGACTATGTTCTTTTATCTCCTTTTGATAATTAACGCTTATATCCATCAACTTTTCATCAGTATTATTGGAAGTCACATTGGCCACTCCCTCTTCATCCATCGCGAAAGCCAACGTTGAGCTTGCCGGTGCATAATATCCTGCACTGCGTGACACCTTTCTCCAACTTCCGAACCAACCAATATTAAAGTCATCAAACAGCTCCAGATCGGTTCTCAAACTTCCGAATTGATTTTTGGTTTCTTCTTCATTGACTATTTCCTGAGCAACAGCATAAGGATTTATATATTGAAATACATTCTCATCGAAAAAATAGCTGCCATCCGATGCCAAAACCGGATCGGTAGGACGTGCCAAATAGGCATTGGTGATCAGGTTGGAAGTAAAATCAGCTCTTCCCACACTTTGCGGGCTGCCATCCTTTTGAGAAATACTATTACTCAGGTTTACGGATATTTTCAATTTTTCATCAAATGCTTTCTGTGTAGCCTGGATGCGACCAATATATTGGTCATTCTTAGAATTTATCACAACCCCTTCCTGCAAAATGGCCGAAACAGAAGCCCGATAACTAAAATTGTCCGTTCCCCCACCAAGGGATAAAGTATGATTCTGAGTGGTTCCTGTTTGGGTCAAAAGATTGTACCAATCGGTATCGGAACCGTGCCTGGCACTGTATGGAACCCCCCATTTTTTGGCTTGTTCCTCCCATTGATCTGCATTGAACATGTCCAGCTTGTTAGCGATCACATCTACAGACATGGCACCGGAATACTCAACAACAGACTGACCTTCTTTGGCCTTTTTGGTGGTCACGATAATTACTCCCGGGGCACCTCTGGATCCGTAAATGGCCGTAGCAGAAGCATCTTTTAAGATGTCAACCGCCTCAATTTCCGAAGGTGGAATCTGATTTAAAAGGTCCATATTTCCCTGAATGCCATCTACTACAACCAATGGATCATTCCCCCCAATGAGAGAGGTAATACCCCTGATTCGGACCGAAGGATTTTCACCCGGCTCACTGCCGGTTTGCGTGATGTTGACACCTGCAGCACGTCCTGAAATCAGTTCCAGAGGATTTGTTACCGCCCCCTGGTTAAAGTCATCGTGTGTTATATTGGTGGTAGCACCTGTAAGGTCCATCTTTTTGGAAACACCATAACCAACCACCACTACCTCATCCAGACTTGTTATTTCAGGTTTGAGTGTAAGTTGAAGGGTAGTTTCAGAACCAAGCACTAATTCTGTTTTCTCAAATCCGATAAAAGAAAATACAAGAACATCACCAGTTCCGGCTTCAATGGTAAACGTACCGTCAGCTGAGGTGATGGTTCCAATTTGTGTGCCTTTAATCACAACGGTGACCCCCGGAAGTGGCAAGCCCGTTTCATCATATACCTTTCCGGTATAGGTTCTGGAATCCTGAACCTTGGATTCTTCTTCATTTACGAAACCTTTTTCAGCATAAAGAGCAAGGTCGATAAAGCCAAAAAACATCAGGAACAGAAAAACACGTATGAGTGTTGTGTTTTGTCGAATTCCTTTACCATTTTTTTTCTCCATAGGTAGATTTTAATTTAATTAAAAAACTGATTTTGAATTATCATTTCTTATAACAACAACATTTCATGCCCACCCATTATCGGGAAGTGCAAATTTGTCTCTGAAAAGATTGGCAATCAAAAAGTATAAGGAGAATATAATGCAATTAAGCCGGGCTACAACACATAACCACCTGTAAGAAAAGCACTTAAAAAATAGACAAATCCTAAAAATCGACACAAAAATATAATGCTTTTTAAATATTTATTAAGATTAAAGCACAATTCTTTAACAAATAAATGTATGACACCAAACATAAGTAAATAGATTCAGCCAAACGATCATCGAATTTTCTGGATAAGGAATGAGTATATGAGTTGCCTTTGGCGTATAGAAGAAAACGAATTCAATGCATCCCAACAATCAAACGGATTGAATTTTTAGGATTTCTTTCTCAAATTCATCATTTGGGACAACGGATCTGTTTTTGATTTTCGTCTTATACGTATTAATGGTGTTCACAGAATAGTTTAAAATATGAGCAATTTTATCGGTTTCGGTAATTCCCAAACGGATTAAAGCAAAAATCCTCAAGTTGGTATTTAAATGCTTACTATTATCGGGTAATTCGCGATCCCCTTCCTTAAACAAAGCATTAAATCTTTTGATAAAATCGGGAAAGATATTCAAAAAACCGGTATCAAAATCCCTGAAAAGCGCTTCGCGTTCACGTTTAATATCGGCCCTGGTAATAATGGAACGTATCTGGTTAATTTTATTCACTGCCAATTTATTATCAATGGTCTGACGATATTCATCGAGCTTTTCAATTAAGTCGGAGTTAGTTTTAAAGAAAAAAGCAATGTACTCTTCCTTAATTAAATTTACTTCCCTCAGTTTTGTATTACTTTCCGACAGGGCTTTATTGGATTTATCCAGTTCATCTTTCACCAGTTTGATTCTATAATACTGCTTAAACAACAAAACAAGTACAGCGATTAACAAAAGAAATAAAAAAGTAATGGCAAACACCAATACTTTTAAACGTAACTTCTGCTTTTCAACAAGATCCAGCCTTGCCGCTTCAACCAAGGGTTGTATTTGCGAAATCTGAAAAACACGCTGAATAGCACCATAGCTTTGCGCATCATTGATGGCAATATTGAGATAGTGGCTTGATTTCTTTATTTGTCCCTGCGAAAAGAGACGATTGGCAATAATCCGTAATGCAACATATTCCTTATTGGCAAACTTAATATCTCTGATAGCCGCCTTCAATAACCATTCGAGTTCTTTTTCCGGTTCACCCAGACAGTTGTATACAAAAGCAAAAGTCGATGCATCCACAGCGAATTGACGGCCATCTATTTCAAAATTTTCAAATAAATAAAGAAAACTTCTTCGGGCCTCTCCATATTGTTCAAGCCAAATATTTTGAAGGCCTTTCAACGAGTAATATTGCGGCGTCTTGGCATTCGTTATGGAAATGGCAGAATCGAGACAAAAAGTAACCTTTTGCCTAAACTCATGTGTGTAATAGGGGCGTTGATAATAATTAGCCATATCAATATATAGACGGGCTTTTAAATAATAATACTTCACCCTTAAACTATCCGACAATGAGGCCGTAGAAACCTTTTTCAAAGAATCTTTCACGATTGAAAAGAGACCCGAGGCAAGCAATGTCTCAATAATTTTCAAGCGTGAATAATTTATATAATCAGATTTTCCAATTTTATTGGCAATTTTCAGCATCCGACGGGAATAAAAGACTGCTGAATCATAATGAAAAGTAAAATAGGACTGATGAAGTTTATTGGTCAAAATAAAACGTTCGTTTAGATTCGTTGAATCTGTTCTTGAATACTCCTGTGTCAGTACTTTTATATTATGAATCTTTTCAAGCTCAAACTGGTCTTTTTGTTCTATAACTTCATCAAGTTTTATAAATAATTCGTCTACATTATTTTGCCCAAACGAAGATATGGCCGTTAAAAAAAGAAAAAATATTAAAATGCAAAGCATTATTTTTTTTAATTCTCTAACAATAAAAGTATCATGAATTATTTTTATCGCCCGCATAAACAATATGCCAACAAGTCTTATATGACCTATAATATGATCCGGATTTTTACCCATAAATATCTCTAATTAAACCTATAATAGGATATTTTACCGAAGAAATTAATCTCCTAAATGAGGAATTCTGAATACGTCAATATAAAAAAGAAATATTTTTAAACCCACTCCTATTAATTACATGTCTATTTTTTTGTTAATCTCCCCAACCATTGGGCAAACATCATCCTATTCCATCAATGTTAAAATTATTAAAAGTCAACAAAAGGCGAAAATATAAAATAGAATAGATGCAAAAGATATTTTGGCATATAAAAGTTGAACAAATTAAGGTAATAACCGGAGAATGATCAGCACTTTCAATATTATAACACTATATATAAGGCCATTACAGCCAGCTTAAAATGAAATCTTAACCTCATTATCATAACATTATTCTACCCCAAATAAATCGAAAAAAGCCCGGAGCAAGGCTAATGTCTTTCCGGGCTTCATCTTTGGAGTTAAGGACAATTCAAAAAAAACTACATCTGTCTAAGGTATTCTGAGGCACTCAGTGCCGCAATGGTTCCTTCAGCCGTGGCAGTCGTGATTTGGCGAAAGCGTTTATTAATGCAGTCTCCGGCAGCAAAAACGCCGGCAACACTGGTTTTCATATCTCTATCCACGACAATTTCATTACGATCATTAAGCTCTACCAATCCCTTAAATGCCTCGGTATTGGGCAGATACCCAATAAAAACAAAAGTTCCTTCCACATTTAACGATTTATGATCTCCCGTTGGCAGATGCTCTATCACCAGCTTTTCCAAACGTCCATTGCCCATAAATTCCCGAGGTTCATGCTCCATCATAAATTCAATTTTCGGGTTTTTCCTGGCTTCTTCCACGGCATGCTCAAACGCCTGAAACCGGTCAAACTGATGGACGATGGTTACTTTGGATGCAAATTTGGTCAGCGTCACAGCCTCTTCAAGGGCTGAATTTCCTCCGCCAACGACCGCAATCTCCTTATCTCTGAAAAAATCGCCATCACAGGTGGCACAATAAGAGATGCCGGTACCTTTAAAAGTCTCTTCGCCGGGAATATTTAAGGAACGAGGGCGGCCGCCGGGTGTCAGAATGATCGACCGCCCCTTAAAAGAACGGCCATCTTCCAGTGTCACCTCTTTGATCCGACCCTCCAGTTGGTAACCGACAATCTTTACATTCGATTTTATTTTACAGCCAAAAGATTTGGCCTGCTTCTTCATGGTATTTGCCAACAGGTATCCATTGGTGGTTTCAACCCCGGGATAGTTGGCCACTTCATTGGTTAGTACCATTTGCCCACCCAAAGCGCCTTCATTCAAAATAAGAGTGGTCATGCGGGCGCGGGAAGCATAGATCCCTGCAGTAAGGCCGGCCGCACCTCCACCTATTATAATGATGTCATACGTATCGTTCATATTCATTCCCTGTTATAATGTTTTTCGAAACGTCTCCGGTAAAAAAATTTGAAGGTGCCAATAGTAACCGCACCTTCAGATCTGAAATCACTTTACAACGCTTACGTAGGACTCATTTCAAATGATTATCCAAAACAGCGGTTATTTGCTCCATACTTTGAATACTGCTGGTGGCATGAACCACTTTCCCGTTTTTGTAATACATGGTAAAAGGCAACCCCATGAACCCTTGAGTTTCGGGCGCATTGCGAATGATATGCGCTTCCGGATTGTCAAAGGCCATGCTGAAAAATTTCACATCCTCACGTTCCTCTTCCAGCTCCTCCATGGCTTCATACACCGGAATACACATGGGGCCCATCCGCCCACAACAGACCATGACCTTCTCATTTTCCGAAATAATTTTCTTCAACTCATCGGCTGTTTCTATTTCCTGAAGCCCTGTTTGTAACATCTTCATAATTATTCCTTTTTTATGGGTTAACATCGATTGTTTATGATGATGCAAAGGTAGCGCCTCCCTCATGTGGCTTCAACGAAACGACATTGGAGAATACCGGTTTTTCACCTGAAATTTTTCACCTTTTTTTATGTCATCCCACAGCCAATGGATTCACAATCGCTGAAAATTAAGAACAAAACCCCGCCATTAAACGCCTTTCAACAGGCATCAAAATACACCGAATAAGTTAACTTTATACCCTAATTGGGAATAACGATTTTCCGCTTTTCATCTACCAATCAACAAAGGAAGTAGAAAAACGGTGTTAAGATCACGATCTTTGCGGATGCGCGACCTTCGCTTAGGCCGATCATCCCCCGGTTAGATCCAATACCAAACAGGAAGTCATTCGAACCGATAGAAATACTAAAAACCAGAGCGACGGATGGAAGAGAACCAAACAACTAAAAACAAGTCGATATTTGACTCAGCAGAATGTTTTCAGGGACTTTATCCCGAAGAGCTGGACAAACTACAACATCATAAAACCAGAGTCCAGTATCTGAAAGGTGAAACCATCTTCAAACAGGGCGCATTCTCGCCCCACGTCACCTATGTGTTGGACGGGTTGGTGCGGGTTTATCTCCAGACCGGACATAACCGCCAACTAAACATCCGGTTGGCCGGCCCCGGGGATTTCCTTTCTTTCTCCTCCGTCTTTGGAGAAACCACGTATCACTATTCCGCCATCGCCGTAAAAGATGCATGGGTTTGCATGATCGAAAAAGAGGCTTTGCGCAATTTACTTCAAACCAATGCCGACTTTGCCTTACGTATCGTTTCCAGAAACTGTCGGAATGAACAACAATTGCTGAATGTGGTGGCAAACCTATCCTATAAACAAATGAGAGGAAAACTGGCATCTGCCCTACTCTATCTCTCGGCTGAACCTTTCCTGAAAGAACAAGTCTTCCAATTTCTTACCCGTCAGGACATCGCCGATTTTGCTGCCATCTCAACCGAAAGCACCATAAAGTTTTTGAAAGAATTTGAAAACGAAGCAATGATAGAGCTAAAAAGAAAAGACATTGAAATCAAAGACCGGAAAAAACTGGAAATGATCAGTAAAAACAGTTAAACCCCCAATTATGCATTAGATCTTCGGCGTGAGAATTTTAAAGTTTCTCAGAGGATCACAGAGTTATTCACAGGATTCCACAGAGTACATATTACCATTCTTAGGCAATCTCTCTACCCTTCTTTACAACCCGATTTTATCGATTGCCCCAAAATATTCTTCATCCCAGACATCCCTCTTCGCCTAAAAAACAGCTTTAATTTTCCGTTCTGTCTTAATCCATATCCTAAATTGCAGTAACTTACAAAAAATAAATTCAATAAATCAACGTAACATGAACACCTTAAAAGACAAAGTAGCCATCGTAACGGGGGCGTCGAAGGGAATTGGGGCCGAAATCGCCACCGCATTAGCTGCACAGGGCGCCAGAGTGGTTGTTAATTATGCCAACAGCAAATCCCTGGCCGAGAAGGTGGCCAAAAAGATTAATGCCAACGACACCAAAGCCGTTTGCATTAAAGCCGATGTGAGCCAAAAGGAAGCGGTGAAATACCTCTTTAACGAAACCATTAAGCACTTCGGAAAAGTTGACGTGTTGGTCAACAATGCCGGTGTGATGGTCAACACCCTGATTCAGGATACGACCGATGAGATTTTTGAGAAACAGTTAAACATAAATCTGAAAGGGGTTTTTTACACGCTTCGTGAAGCCTCCACCCGACTGGCCGACAATGGAAGTATCATTAACATATCATCGACCGTCACCCGCACCATTTTCCCCACCTATGGCGTCTATTCGGCCACCAAGGCGGCGGTACAGCAATTGAGCCGGGTATTTGCCAAAGAAGTAGGGAAAAGAGGGATAAATGTCAACTGTGTTTTGCCGGGACCCACGGCAACAGACCTGTTTCTGGAAGGCAAGTCGGAAGAAGTCATCACCCAACTGGCCAACAGCAATGCGTTTAAACGTTTGGGCTTGCCCTCCGACATCGCCCATATTGTGGTGTTTTTAGCCACCAATGAGGCCAAATGGATTACCGGACAAAATATAGGGGTCAATGGTGGGATGGCGTGAGGCAAGAGACATGCGTGGAGCATAGAGCACAGGGCATGGGGTTTCTTATATCTTAAGTATGTTGTTTTTATTTCTATTCTCTCTTCATTCCCTCTTTGCGTCTCTGCGTTTGAAGTTGGTATAAGGCGCCGCTATAGTGGCTCAAGAAAACCATTTGTCATTCGAGTTTCATCATACCAATAAATTGGATAATTTTAAACCGATAAATAATAAAACATGGTAAGAAAAATATTCACATATTAATTGCTTGAACACTTAAAATCATGACAGAAAAACAGATTGAGAAAATAAAAAAATCGATAAGGAAACGTCGCGTGGCATTAACCGCCGAGAAACGGAAATTTGGCGGTTTTATTGATAGTGCCGGTAATCGCTATTATACATCTTTGAGCTGTACATGAAAATAGCAGATTATAAAGGAGTCATTACCTACAAAAAATGGTTTGACAAAAATTTTCCTGATGATATTGGCTCACCCTTCCTTTCGCTCATATGGGCAATAGCCTATTTCGAAACCGGGAAGATGGCAGAAGCAAAAATTTACACCATCGATATGGCTTTTCAAAACATTTATCTGCCGGAATTATTACTTGATAAAGAGGTTAATCTGATTGATATGTACGACCACGGACCCAACATGCTTGATTTTGCCAAATCATTAACCGACGACGGCAAAAAGCTTTTAACCAACAACTACCGCGACTGGATGGAAACATTTATGCACACTGATGAATATAAAAAACCTGTAAATAAATTTATTGCACTGAACAAACTGCTCAAAGATGAAACTATCGACGACCAGAAATACGCCCTGCGTGATGAGATAGACCGGCTCGTGGAAACCAACAGACTCAGTGTCAACAAATAAAATGAAAATCTTACAACCGCCTATATTAAAAGAAAAAAGACCATTTATAATCCCCTTTATTTAAAGCCCGATCTCGAGGATTCAGACTTAGTGAACCTGATACAGCCAATAATCGACTTACCAAAGTAAGATGTGCCAGACAAAAATTATTTCGGTTCATCTTGTGCCAAAATCAGAGAACCGTTTAAATTAGTCACCCTTTGCGGTGGTCTATAAATTCTATTCGGGTAGACTCACCCGGAAAAGACAAAAATAGGACGAAAATTTCTTTTCAGGATTCTCATACTTTCTACTGCATACAGCACCAAAATACCTGACATAAAAATCTCTGACCTTATCCAGGTCACGTGTCCGGATGGCTATATGGTCTATTTTAATGGTAAAGTTCTTTTTACTCCAGCAAAATTATACAAAGTTGACACAGATTGATTACCACCCCAATAATTTCGGACTTTTAAATCTGCATAAAGGTCTTAGACTTAATCATAAACCTCTTTAACCTAATCATAAACGTCGGAGACCTTAGCATAAACGTCGGAGACCTTAACATAAACCCCGGAAACCTTAGCATAAACCCCGGTGACCTTAGCATAAACCCTGGTGACCTTAGCATAAACCCCGGAAACCTTAACATAAACCCCGGGGACCTTAGCATAAACCCCGGGGACCTTAGCATAAACGTCGGAGACCTTAGCATAAACCCCGGAAACCTTAGCATAAACCTCGGAGACCTTAGCATAAACGTCGGAGACCTTAGCATAAAAAGCATTGCCCCTCCAACAGCCGGATTGATGAAGCAATTGAAAACGGAATTAGCTATAGCCTTTAAATCTGACCCTCCACAACATCTACGTATCTTAGAAATGTGAGCGATTACGAACTGAAAGCGTTCAACCTCATCCCCGAAAACACATGTCTGATTAAACCTCACTGAATTTTTGAAGTACTGAAACTGATTAAGAAAAATTTCAAATGCTTCCGCTTCTTCCTGCGTTTTTTGGATAAAAAAATTCATGCCGTCCCGAAAATTATTATTTTATTGCTTCAACCATTCATAATTTTGACCACCCAAAACGAAGAGCTCAAACAATTACCCAATATTGGCAAGACATTGGCAGAAAAACTAATCCTTATGGGAATCGAAAATGCCTGTCAACTAAAAAGTATTGGGGCCGAAAATAATTTCATCAGACTAAAAGCAGTTGACAATAAAGGCTGTATCATCATGCTCTGTGCAACTGACAGCGCAATACAGGGCATTCGATGTCATCATCCGGATAAATCAAGAAAAGCCGAGCTTTAAGAGTTTTTTTAAATGACAAAATATTAGGACATGGAAATAAAATCCCTCGAACGCACAAACTTTGACACCATATTCATTGCTTTTCGCAGAGCATTTGCCGACTATGACATTCAACTCAACCACCATGAACTCAAAAACATGTTGAAAAGGCGTGGTTTTACGCCTGAGTTGTCTTTTGCCGCCTTTGAGGGTGATGATATTGTAGCATTCACATTGAACGGAACAGGTAATTTTAATGGAAAACCAATGGCCTACGATACAGGAACCGGAACCGTAAAAGAATATCGTGGTCAAGGTTTGGCAACCAAAATATTCGAACATTCCATCCCCTTTTTGAAAAAAGAGAACATCCGGCATTATCTGTTGGAGGTATTGCAGCACAACACCAAAGCGGTTTCCATCTATCAAAAAATTAATTTTAAGACAACCCGTGAGTTTAACTACTTCTTCTGGAAGAACGAAGCGTTCAAGAATAAAATAAAAGATACGCCTTTCCGGGTCCAGGCAATCGATATCGACGAATATGATAATTTGTCTGATTTTTGGGACTTCTACCCCTCATGGCAGAACAGCTTTGAATCCATCCAGCGGGCACGCGAAGATTTTATCAGTTTAGGTGCCTTTGCCGACGAAAAGCTTATAGGCTACTGCATCTTTGAACCCAACTCGGGCGACATAACCCAACTTGCCGTTGATAAAGCCCATCGAAGAAAAGGCGCTGCCTCACAACTACTTTTTGAAGCAAACAAACACAATAAATGTTCAGCAACAAAACTTATCAACGCCGACACTTCCTGCAGTTCTATTGTCAATTTTCTTAAAGCCAAAAACATTGAGGTGACCGGAAAACAGTTTGAGATGATTAAAGAGATATAAACGTCACTCCCATTAAAAAAATTTCAACCATGTAGGAAGCCTGATACTTGTAATTAGATAGTTTTTCCCCGGGTGCGGAAGAAAAAATTGCAACAACCTTGTTGTCATAGTTTTTTGTTGAAAGCTCATTTTTTGTACTTTTAGCAATATTTTTGTTAAAAATCTTTTAGAGCAGTGATAAAGAGCGCATTATTAAGTTTATTGATTTGTTTTGGACTTTCAAATCTTGTTTTTTCTCAATTAACCTATAGATATGAAATGGGAGTTGGCATAAGTCCTTATTCGGATTATTTTATTGCAAAAACGACAAACGGAAGTATTGGATATACTCTATTTAACGAGTTAACTGTTTTCGCGGGTATTAATATGTTTTCCCAGAGCAACACCCTTATTTCTTTTGAAGACGACGACGAATACGAATGCTGTGAGGAGCATGAAACAGAATCGCTCACGTCTTTCCTCCTTCAGGCCGGAATGAACAAATCTCTGACTCTAAAAACCTTTAACAAAAACCAAGACGACAAAGAAAATTATCGAATAGGAATATTTCCGGAAATAAATGGCTACTTCAATCCTCATTTAAATCGCAGGTACTATAATCGCCAGGGAGTAAAATATAAAGCACCCTATTCGACCCAGTTTGCCTACGGATTGGGGGGAGGCATCTTATATGGTTCCGGGAATATGTACATGGCACTTAAATATGAGTGTAATACCATTGACAATTTGGAAGCTTTAAACAAGGTGGTTCCCGATCTGGAGAAAAACATTAAATACAATCATGTAGTAAGCGTAATATTTGTATTTAGATAGTTTTTTAAGTTATAAAATGGCCCCCCTATAAGGTAAACAGACCATTGGCCTGTTTTTGTTGGAAATCCACCACAACAATGTGAAGAAAATCCACCACAACGATTAAGACCGCCCTGCCAGGACCAATAACGGGAGAATATCATCCCCGCGATAAAAAGAAAAGCCCGGATGATGGCCATTGACTATCCGGGCTTTAATTCACTGTGGGTCGGGAACTTATTTCATAATACTACAGTTATCCGGGCGATTCCACAACTCTTGACGGTGAAACGCTCACATCTGCTTTGTAGGTTGAACAATTATCTCTATCGATCATAGAAACAATCTCCAGCCGAAAAAAAGGCCGGTGGTGGTTTTCTTTTATTTCTCTCTTTCGAATGGCCAGGCCACCACCCCGCCTTCCAGAATCTTCACATTCTTATATCCATGATGATTCAGAAGCACTGCCGCTTCATAACCACGAAGCGAAATCTTACAAAACGCAATAATCTCTTTGTTTTTATCCTTTGGTAACTCATTCAATCTTTCTCTCAGCTTACCTATGGGAATCAATGTTTCACCGATGCCCAGTCGCATCTGTTCATATTCATCGGCCCCACGGGCATCCAGAATAAACATGTCGTCACCTCGCTCCACTTTTTCTTTTAGTTCAACAGAAGAGATCCCATTAAAAATACCTTTCAATTTATTTTCCATGATATGTGCGGTGGCGATGCTGTGATCTATCGCCAACGAGAAGGGCGGTGCATAGGGCAAATCGGCATTCACCATATCGTCGACGGTCAGGTTACCTTTAATGGCGGTCGCCCAGATGGCCAATTGTTTGCTCACATCGCCGGGTCCCAGACACTGGGCACCCAGAATCCTTCTACTCTTTTTATCCACCACCAGTTTGGTGATCAACAGTTTGCCATTCATAAATCCCGGCTTATCGGGACTGGCATTCAGCACTCTTTCATAATCGAAGCCTGCCTCTTTGGCCTTTTGTTCCGAAAGACCGGTGATGCCCACACCATAATCAAAAATCTTACATATACCGGTTTGAATGGTTCCGGGAAATTGGGCCACATTTCCGGCAATGACATTTTCGCCGGCCACGCGTCCTTGCAAGTTAGCCAAATCACCGTAGGGTGCCAGCACTTTTTTGCCCGTAATAATATTGGTTACTTCGCAACAATCGCCTGCCGCATAGATGTCCGGATCACTGGTTTGCATATATTCATTGGTGGTGATTCCACCCAACTGTCCGATTTCCAGTCCGGCCTCTTTGGCCAGCTTCACGTTGGGCCGTACGCCGATAGCCACCACTGCCAGCTGACAAGGAATCTCCGTTCCGTTCTGCAGTTTAACGGCAGTTAATTTTCCGTTCTCCCCGATAAACTCGGCCACCCCGTTTTGGGTGATGACATTGGCTTTGGTTTTAAGATAATTTTCCACCAGCTTGGCCATCTTCCAGTCCAGGAAAGTCAACAGCTGGGGAAGCAGCTCTACCAGTGTCAACTCAATACCGGCCAGATTCAAGGCTTCCAGCGTCTCAATACCGATGAGTCCGCCACCAATCACCACGGCTTTTTTTATTTTACCATCATCTCTGATCTTCCTCAGAAAATCGGCATCCTGCATCGATTGCAGAGTCGTAATGCCTTCCAGGTCGTTTCCCGGAACGGGTGGCATATTGGGAGTAGACCCGGTTGCCATTATCAACTTATCATATTGCTGGGTGCCTTTTTCTCCGGTTGCCAAATTGGTATATTCTACCATCTTATTTTTCCGATCGATACGAGTCACCTCCGTGTTCACTTTGGCTACAATACCCTTCGCATTCCAGAAAAATTTAGGGTCGCGTACAACGCCTGTCGGCGTACACAGCAATTTGTTCCGGTCGTCAAAAAATCCCCCTACATAATAGGGATAGCCACAAGAAGCCATGGATAGCTCGGGGGCTTTCTGAAACATGGTAATATCTGCAAATTCGTCCATCCGACGAGCTTTGGCGGCCGACTTAGGGCCGGCGGCCGAACCGCCAATCACGATAATTCGTTTGTTTGACATAGTTGGTTTTCTTTAGTTTTAAAGTTTAGAGTTTTTGACAAAAAAATTCTTTATCGGCTCTGCTTTTAAGCTAAAAATATCTTCCTGCGACAGGCAAAACTCACCCTTCGCCCATCAATTCCTTTAACTGCTTCCAGACCCTTTTTACTTCCATTGCATTCAGGCTTTCCGGGGCATATTCCACGACACTCATTTTATCCACCATTGATTCAATGATATTTTCATCAAAATTCCATCGGCCCAGGAGTGGAATCCCCTTGTCAACCATAAACTTTTCAATGGATTTTGAAACTTCAGGGTTGATATCATACTTATTGATAAAACCATAAACAGGCACATGAAAAGATTTGGTGAGTTCCACCAGCCGCCGGGCGTCATGCAAGCCCGACAAGGTTGGTTCAACCACCAACAGAACCGCGTCAACGCCGGAAACGGAAGAGATCGCAGGACAGCCAATTCCCGGAGGTCCATCGTTGATGATAAAAGCTGCGTCGGTTTCCTCAGCAATTTCTCGGGCCTTTTGTCGGACCGTGGCCACCAGTTTTCCCGAATTATCCTCCCCGGCACCCATCTTCGCATGCACAAATGGACCAAACCGACTATTGGAGACAAACCAAAAATTATTGTCGTTTTTAACGGAATGGATGGCTCCTGAAGGACAAACTCTCTCACACAACCGGCACCCTTCACACTGAAACGCGTTGATATAAAATCCACCACCCGCCCTGGCGTGTATGGCATCAAACCGGCAATAGGACCAGCAAATCCCGCAGTTGGTACATTTTTCCACATCAATGACAGCGACCTGCCCCCCCTCAAATCGGTGGGTCTCCTTGATATCGGGATTAAAAATCAGGTGAAGATCTGCCGCATCCACATCATCGTCACAAAACACAGCATTTTCTGCTACCGTGGCAAGCGCTGCGGCAACACTGGTTTTTCCGGCTCCGCCCTTACCACTTAAAATAGTTAATTCCTTCATATTGCTGAAAACGCCTTTCTAATGATTTAACAATGCCTGAATAACAACACCCCCAACGATCATCCACATTTTGAAGCAGCTTTCCTTCGGCATATCTGCCGGCATAATCCTTGTCGAAGGGAATCTCTCCCAACAAATCAACTTCCTGTTCCCGCAGAAAAGAATATATTTCACTATTCCCCAGCCCGGCTTTATTGACTACCACCCCAAAAGGTTTCTCAATCTCCACCAACAGTTCCACCATGAGCATAAGGTCATTCAACCCAAATGGTGTGGGTTCGGTTACCAATATCACATAGTCCACATCTGCAACGGTTTCAACCACCGGACAACTGGTGCCGGGAGGAGCATCAAAAAGAATGATTTCTTCGGAATTCTCGCTGCCCGTCCGATTACCGGAAACATACTTCTTAAGTTCTTTAATCATCAGGGTTTGCATGGCAGAACCCACTTTTAAGGCGCCTTCCACCACGCCTTTGCCGATCCCGGTATCTATGGTTGTTATCGTCCCTAAGGGATGAGGCTTTTCCATAATGGTACCTTCGCGGCAGGCCGCAGAACAAGCCCCGCACGAATGACACAAAGAGGCATTAATCTCGGCAAAGCGAGCCGGTGGTATGACCACGATGGCGTTAAATTCGCAGTAGTCGGCACACCGACGGCAATAGACACATTTTTCCAGATCTATTTCAGGAATTGATTGGGACACCTCAAGGTCAGAAACAATTTTATGTTGTGGGAAAAAAATACGATCATTGGGTTCCTCCACATCGCAATCTACCAACAACACTTCATCCGTCAAATATCTGGAAATAAAATACTGAAGATTAACAGAAACGGTGGTTTTGCCGGTTCCTCCTTTACCACTGGCCACAGCAATTTTGAAAGGCATAAAAATGATTCTTTACATGATGAAAAAATCCATTGAAAATTCGTGATCCGGTTGAAAAAATAGTGCTAAGGAATATGGCTTTGCAATCTTTTTCCTTTTCCTTGACCGCATCCTTCTTTTCGTTTCTTACCCATCCCTTTCCCCAGTTTCCCGGTAGATGCATCTTTGTTGTCTTTGGAACACCGTCCTAATTTTCGTCCGGTTCGAGGCCCTTCGCCTTCGGGACCGGTATGGTCCATTTTTGGCATAATACTATCCTTTAATGCGATTAATTAAATCGATAACTTTCAGATCTTCATTAATTATTACCATCTGTACGCCGAATTTCTCCAGAAGCTTTTTCGCTTTGGGTCCGAAGTCGCCGGAAATGACTTTTTCTACGCCCAGTTCAACCACCTTTTCGGCAGTCTTGGTGCCGGCTCCGCTCTGCCCTTCGGCATTCTCATTTTTAAGAAATGATGTTTCCCCGGTCTCTTCATCCAACACGCAAAACCAGGCTGCCCGGCCAAAACGTTTATCAAAGAGGCCCTCTGAATTTTCTGTAGTAGAGGTTATTAATGTCTTCATCCGTATAAAATAAATTTATGTAATTAGTTTAAAGCTTATTATGTCCAACGCTCACCCCTTTATCCCCTTAAAGGAAAAAACCATCCTTCCCGCCAAACAGGAAATTGATCCATGCTCCTTCTGACGCTGTCTTTTTTATTCATGTTCTTGTTGTGCAACACTTAGTTGGTCATGCTCGCTTCATAGGCTCCAACAAATACCCCGAAGCTATTTGATTGTCTCAACGTTAAAGGATTTGCAAACCGGGCAATTTCGATCATCGACCGTTTTGGGGATCGTAAAGCGTGCATTACAACTACGACAGACCAGCCAGCTTTTGTCCAGCAGCGCATGACCATAAACAGCTTTTATCTCTTTCACCTCCACCAAGGCCTCCGCCATCTTCCGCCGTGCCCGCTCGTATATCCTGGCGAAGGTGGCACGAGAGACACCCATCACTTTTGAAGCCTCCTGATGGGTCATCAAATCATAATCGGCCAGCTTTAAAGCCTCATACTCTTCATAGAGCAGCTCCACACACTTTGCCTTATCTTGCTGATGCCCATAAGGCTTATAACCTTTAAAACCGGGCGGCTTAACTACTTTTCTTAATGTTTTGGGTCGTGCCATAATGAACTATCGTTCACACAAAGATAATGAGAATATTCTCAAAACAAAATTTTCTTTGTGAATAGTAGACAGTGGATAATTGAATGTAAGTAGCTTCAAGGCTTATGAAGGAAAAATGAAACGGTTACCAATCCCAAATTCCACCTGAAAGGTTGAACGTTTTAGGGTCGAACATCCTTTGAACGATACTTCTTACTCCAAGATCCGGGGGTGGAACCGAACTCGTTTTTAAAGCTTTTGCGAAAATGAGCCACACTCTGGAAGCCCACATATTCTGCCACCTCACTCACAGGTACCTCTTCATATTTTATCAGCCTGGCCGCTTTATGAAGGCGAATCTTCCGCAGATAATCGGCCGCGGTCATACCCGTCAAGTTTTTAAATTTTCGGTAAAATGAAGAACGACTCATAAAAAGTTCTTTGCTAAGAACTTCAACATTAAATGCAGAATCGGAATACTTTTCTTCAATCATAACATTAACTGAATTTAAAAAATCCTTATCCTGATCTGAAAGAGCCGGATCTACGGTCAGTAAATTATCGTCTGTCTCCAGATGCCGCCGAATCTTTTGTCGGTTTTCCAGCAGCGATTTTACGCGAGCCAGGAATATTCTGGTATTAAATGGTTTTTCTATATAATCATCAACGCCCAACTGGAACCCTTCAATCTGCACCTCCTCATCGATACGGGCCGTCAACAAGACAATGGGGATATGCGAAGTACGAGCATCGCTCTTCACTATTTTACAAAATTCGATACCATCCATCACCGGCATCATGATATCGGAAATAATAAGATCGGGAGGAAAATCCGACACCATTTTCAGGGCCTGTTTCCCATTCCCGGCGATCCTCACCTCAAACCATTTTTCGAGCAACTCTTTTAATAGCCCCGACAATTCAGGATTGTCTTCTGCAACAAGGATCTTTTGCCCGGAGAAACGCGAAAAATCATCGGTAATATCCTCCAATATTAAGTTCTCCTTCCAAAGCGCATCAGCCAAATTGGAATTCCCGAAATCTCCCGCCGCATAATGGTCTCGCCCACTTAAAAAATATAATCTAAACCGAGTGCCGGACCCTTTGGAACTTTTAATTGCCACCTTCCCCTTTTGTAGTTCGGTAAGACCTTTCACGATGGTCAGCCCGATGCCGTGTCCGGAGGTATGTTTTTCCACATTCTCAGAGCGATAAAAACGATCAAATATATTTTTCACTTCCTCTTCCGACATTCCGGGCCCCTGATCTTCCACCTCTATGTAGAACCAATTCTCTTTTTCACCGACACTCACCAATACCGGACTCCCTTCAGAAGAATATTTGATGGCATTGGACAGCAGGTTACCAACAATATTTTCCATTTTATCCACATCTAGCCAGACCTCCAACTTCTCCCTGGACGAGAAAAACCGGATTTCAATATTCTTTTGGTTGGCCAGAGGCTGAAAATTCTGAATTACCTCCTGAATGAACGATATCACATCGAATTTGGAAACGGACAATTTAAGTTTTCCCTGATCCAGTTTTCGCAAGTCAATCAGTTGATTAATCATATTCAACAAACGACGGGCATTGTTCCGGATGATGCGCACCGCTCGGGCTTTATTCCGGTCAAGGTGATCGAGATGCGCCAGAATAAGGGTCAGAGGGGTTCGAAAATCATGAGAAATATTGGTAAAAAACCGCAGTTTGGACTGATCGGCCTCATGAAGCTTTTGGGACATCTCAAGAATCTGTTGATTGCGCTCTCTTAGTTCTTTAGTCTGTTCCTCCACTCGAGTTTTCAGCAGCAGGTTTCTTTTTCTGACCTGCCTCAGCCGGATTTGATAGCCTCCCAAAATCAGTCCCAACAACAAAAGCATCAATCCTCCTTTAAACCAGGAGGTCCGCCAAAACGGTGGCACAATAACAATTTTTAATTGAGCGGTAGCACCAAATGAGTGAGGCGTAGCACCCGCCTGAAGCTCAAAGTGGTATTCCCCCGGTGGCACCACGGTATATGAAGCCTGTCGGTTGCCGGGGGATAAATAAACCCACTCTTCCTGAAGCCCCGACAGTCGGTATCGACATATATTATGATTCGGATAATCAAAAGGATAAGCACCCACCAATATGGAAAATGAATTTTCGTCATGCTTCAGTCTTATCTCATCTCCGGATTCCAAAGGTTGCTTTATCAGTACTCGTTTCCCTACCGTATCGCCGGGAAACACCTCCCGGTTAAACAAATGGAAGCCCTCAAAGCAAGCCTTTATCCGGGAATGAGGGGCGACGATGCTGTCGGGATGAAAACTCACCACTCCCGTATAGCCGCCATAAAAAATAAATCCCGCCTCGTCGGCACAATAGGCATCATCCATAAAGAAGTCATTGCCCAGATAAACGGTAAATTGTCCTGTCTCGGGATCAAACCGCGTAATCCCTCTGTTGGTGCTCATCCAAAGATGATCTTTGGAATCGCTCATCAAACTGTAAACAATATTATTAGATAATCCATCCTTTTCGAAGTACTTCCTAAGGATGGTATCGCCCGATATACTGAACAGATTAAGACCTGCATTGGTCCCGATCCAAAGACTGTCACCACGAGCCAAAAGACAATAAACTTTGTTGTCGGACAATCCATGGGTAGACGTTCGAATGGCTTTAACCGGTGTATCCCGGCCTTCATATTTAATCAGCCCGTTTTCATTTTTGGCGATCCACAAATGGCCATTGTTATCCTTTACGATATCGCGCACATTACCCCAATGATTCCCGTCATCGACATTCAATTCAATGACAGACAATTCACCCGTTTCAAGAGAAACCAACCCTATTTTTTGAGTGGACGTCAACGTCAAAGTACCGGGTTCAAGTTCCTTCACCGAATAACAATAATAGGGCCAGTCCCAAGCATATTGACACCCCGCCGTTTCTATTCGTCTGCGCGATTCATTGTAGATAAACAATCCCTTGGATTCACCAATCCATATATTTCCGGAAGAGTCTTCATAAATGGATCGAACATTGGTAATCGCTTTTTTTTCTCCGTTGGATGTGTAATAATGATCGATGTATGTTTGCTCGCCTCCCGGACCAATGATGCCGATCCCGTTCCTGTCAAAGCCCAGCCATATTTCTCCATTTTTACGTTTACATATGGCCCGGACAGGATCGGTATCGGGACTCGTCAACAGAGGGCGGTTCCAGTTGTAATGCAGGAACTGATTTTTCCGATAGTTGAAATGATTCAATCCGTTTTTCTGGGTCCCAATCCACAAGTTGCCAAGCTTGTCAAACTGAAGATGGGTAACATGATACCCCTTGAAGGAGAAATCATTTTCCGGGTCATACCGGAAGCGATCTGCGTTATACCTTTTCCCCTCTTTTCGGATGCGTACCAGCAAATTATCATCCCCCAGCCAGAACGTACCCTTATGAACGGCAAAGCTGTTGAGCATAGAAGCAGACAGGCCCGAAAGACCCAACGCCTCAAAGGCAACCACCGGGGTGCGCGATGTAAAGTCCGACAACAGCAACTCAATGCCCCGGTCAGAAACCACATACCAGGAACTACCGTCCCGTGCTAAATGATAACAGGGGAAATTACTTATTCGGGAACTTTCCAGATCGATGGTTCCACCTGTCATTATGGGCTTTAGATATTCAATTCCAAAACGGCCATAGAGGAATGCGCTGTCTCCTTTGGTTATCATCCCGCGGATGAGCCCCCCGGCACCATATTTCAGACATTCATTTCGTTCTAAATGAAGCAATCCGGCATTAGCGCCATCACTGAACCATAGCAACGAATCGTTCTGTTGAATCAGATTCTGAAAAGGAAAAACACCGGCGGCTATAAAAAGCGTATCCGGATATTGTCTAAAGCTTTTCACATCGGCCTGATAACGATTCAAGACGCCTTCCCGGGTGGTAATCCAGATGTCTCCGTTTAAACCGCTCCCCATCGAAATAATATGGTTGCCCGAAATACCTTCCGACTCACCCGAAATGGGTTTAAAGATTTCAAACGCATAGCCGTTGTATTTATTCAACCCGTCAAGCGTCCCCACCCAGATATTTCCTTTGTCATCAATGACCAGTCCGTTAATGTTATTTTGTGATAACCCACCGGAGATATCAAAATGGTCAAAACGGACCGACTGACCATAAAGCCCGGAAAAAACAAGAAACACACATACAACTACAAAACAGCGAATTAAATTCATCACACCTTATCAGATTCACTTCATTGAGACAAAAACATCCTTAAACGACACAAAAACATCCCTCGTTCAAAATTAACAAACATTAATTTGCTTTAAAATCAAAAAACACTGATTATGCGAAAAAATAATTTTTTATTTCTCCTGGTATTAGCATTTGCCTCCTGCTTCTCGGCAAATGGACAAAATAATCACAAAGAGCTTTTCAACGGTAAAAACCTCAAAGGCTGGAAGGTTCTCAACGGCAAAGCCCCCTATGAAGTGATCGACGGTATGATCATCGGAACTTCAGTCACCAATTCCCCCAACTCATTTCTGGCCACCAAAAAGGAATTCACCAATTTTATATTGGAATATGACATGAAAATGGATGAAGGATTAAACTCCGGAGTTCAGATCAGAAGCCATAGCTACAAAGATTACCATAACGGGCGCGTCCACGGGTTACAGGTAGAATGTGAAGACACCAAGCGCGGATGGGCCGGTGGCATTTATGACGAGGCCCGGAAAGGGTGGCGATATCCGCTGGATTATAATACCGCAGCCAAATCGGCCTTTAAAAAAGGTGAGTGGAACCACTTCAAAGTAATTGCCTATAACAATCACATAATGACGTGGGTGAACGACATTCCTACCGCCAATCTGGTTGAGGAGAAGAGCGAAACCGGTTTTATCGCCCTTCAAGTGCATGATATCGGCAATAATAAATCTTTGGAAGGCAAAAAGATCCGATGGAAAAATATTACCATCAAAGAAATTGATGCCGAAGATTTTGAACCCTACAAAGACATGGAAGCCCCGCAGGTTAGTTATCAGAACAACCAACTTACCGACCGGGAAAAAGCCGACGGATGGAAGCTATTGTGGGACGGAACAACTACCGACGGATGGCGTGGGGCCAAACTGGATCATTTCCCCAGGCAAGGATGGACCATCAACAATGGCATTCTTAAAGTTTTGGAGTCGGATGGTGGTGAATCCAGCAACGGTGGAGACATTGTCACCATCAAAAAATACAGGAATTTCATTCTGGAAGTAGACTTCCGACTCACCAAGGGAGCTAACAGCGGCATCAAATATTTTGTGGATACCGACCTCAATCAGGGCGCCGGTTCTTCTATCGGATGTGAATTTCAAATCCTCGACGACAAATATCATCCCGATGCTAAAAAAGGTGTCAGCGGAAACCGTACGCTGGGATCCCTCTATGATTTAATCACCGCCAATGGACTGGAATTCAACCCCTACCTGCCAACCCAAAAATATGTAAATGGATACGATCACTGGAACCGGGCGAGAATCGTCGTTAATGGCAAAAAAGTGGCCCACTATCTCAACGGCATTAAGGTGGTCGAATACGAACGTAACACCCAAATGTGGCGGGCATTAGTAGCTTACAGCAAGTATAAAAAATGGCCCCACTTTGGCGAAGCGGAAGAGGGACATATCCTCCTGCAGGATCATGGCAATGAAGTAGCGTTCCGCAATATTAAAATCAAAGAATTATAAGTTAAATCAACAATCTGAAATCAATCATGAAAAACAATATTAATTCGCGACGGGAATTCATCAAAAAAACCGCCTTTGGAGCTGCGGGAGTGACGCTGGCAGGAATGGGTATGACTGCCAAAAGTTATGCTTCCATTCCCGGTGCCAACGATCGACTGAACATCGCCATTGTTGGTCTGGGACGTCGGCTGGGGGCCTACCTACCCCCCATCGCCATGCCCCAAAGCAATGTTCGCCTGTTGTATTTATGCGATGTCATGGAAAAACAACGGGTCAATGCGGGGAAAACTTTCTCAAAAGCGCTGGATTATGCTCCCAAACAGGAAGAAAACTTCTTCAAAGTACTGGACGATCCCAACGTGGATGCCGTTTTGCTGGCCACCCCCGACCACTGGCATGCGCCCGGCACTTGGCTGGCCAACGAAGCCGGAAAACATGTCTATGTGGAAAAGCCGTGTAGCCATAATCCCTATGAGGGAGAATTACTGGTAAAATCGCGTGATCGCTACGGCAAGATAATACAGATGGGGAACCAGCAACGTTCCTCGGCCGAAACCATTGAAATCATCCGCGAAATCCATAACGGAATCATTGGCACGCCATATATGGCCAAAGCCTTCTACTCCAACAACAGAGGCCGTGTGATCAACCCGGTCAAAGCACCGGTTCCCACAGGCCTCAATTGGGATTTATGGCAAGGACCCGCTCCCAGAAAATCTTACGAGCACAACACGTGGGATTATAACTGGCACTGGTACGGATGGGATTACGGCACGGCCGAAACCGGAAATAACGCCATCCATGAACTGGACGTTGCCCGATGGGCCCTGCAGGTTAAATTTCCCGAAGAGGTCATCGTCGATGCCGGCAAATACCATTGGATCGATGACGGCTGGACCATGTACGACACCATGGATGCCACCCTTCGATTCCCCGGTAATAAGATCATTAAATGGGATGGAAAAAGCCGGAACGGACATAATACTTACGGTGGTGGTAGAGGAACCATCATTTACGGCACCGAAGGAACGGTTTGGGTCGATCGGGGTGGGTATAAACTTTATGACCGTAATGGTCACCTCATCCGCGAGAAACAATCCGGAACCAGTGAAGGCGGAACCCAACTGGGAGGTGGTGGTGACATGTCAACACAACATGTCCGAAATTTCTTTGAAGCCATCAGGGGAAAAGAGGAACAACGCTCCCCCATCGACGAGGGCGCCATCAGCACCTTGTTGGGACACCTGGCCAACATCGGTTCACGTACCGGAGAAATCCTCCAATGCGATCCTGCCAACGGACACATCCTAAACAGCTACAAAGCCATGTCATTATGGGAAAGAGAGTATGAAAAAGGATGGGAACCTAAATTGTGATCCACCATTTCATGCCAACGCATTCCTGATGAACACCTCTTTGGATATTATCTTCCATGGGGTGGATCAGGAATGCGCTGAATTGGCTGCCACAACAATCATCAGGGAAATTAAAACGCTTCAAGAACTTCTTGACCGACACGCCCCCAATGCAGAAACGTTTCGGATAAATCGTGAGGCCCACCAAGGCATGACTTCAGTTAATCCTTTGCTGGCTGAATACATTCTTCGAGGTTGTAGCTATTATCGACTGACCAATGGTTATTTTAATATTTTCGGAGGAACATTTTATTCATCTCTAAAAAGCAA
Source organism: Thermophagus sp. OGC60D27 (assembly GCF_052400625.1). NCBI lineage: Bacteria > Pseudomonadati > Bacteroidota > Bacteroidia > Marinilabiliales > Marinilabiliaceae > Thermophagus > Thermophagus sp. OGC60D27. Next base: position 36,627 of record NZ_JBQTGH010000011.1, on the reverse strand, counting down.
TCATCCGATTGCGCATTCCTCGTTCTCTTCCATTGGTGATCCGGAAGAATTGGTAGAAGTAAACCGCGAAGATTGTCGGATTCGCTTTCTGCAAAGAGCGGTGTCTCTTGATTTTGGTGGCGTCGGGAAAGGATGGGCTTTGGATTTGGCGGCAATCATCCTGAAAGAAATGGAAATAACCAATGCCTTTATCAGCTTTGGCGGCAGTTCCATTCTTACCCGGGGCAGCCATCCCCACGGCACCTTCTGGCCCTTTTCCTTGAAAGCCTCACAACGGAAGGATGAAGTCTGGAAGCTCAATGATGACGCTGTATCTGTAAGCTCTACCCGTGCCGGCAACCAACAACAACCCCATATATGGGACAACCGAAAAAATGAGCCGGTACAAGAGGCCCTTCTCTGCTGTGTTCAGTCACCTACCGCTGCCGATGCAGAAGTGCTGTCCACGGCCCTGATCGTTGCACCGGAAGAGCAACACCGCGAAATAACCGATCATTTTAAAATAAAGAAATACAGGGTTTTAAAGGTCACTAATTGAATAAATCATTACGAATGACAAACCAATACCATACACGAAGAGATTTTTTAAAAAAAATGGCACGCACCGGGTCTGTTGCCACCTTGGCAGCCTCCCCTTGGCTGAATGCCTTTTCGGAGAATATTGCCATTGGAAAGAACCCTTCCGACAGAGTCCGTCTGGCAGTGATCGGAACGGGAAGCAGAGGCAAACAGTTGCTTCGACATCTGTTCCGCATAGCAAAAACCACCAACATGGAGATTTGCGCTCTTTGCGATGTCTACCAACCTCACCTCGACATGGCGATAAATATGTGCAATAAAAACCACCTTAAAGTCAAATCGTATCTTAATTATGAGGATCTGATTTCCAAGGAAAAGCCCGACGGCGTAATTATTACGACACCTTTGCACCAACATGCACACCTCACCATCGATTGTTTAAAGGCAGGCATTCACGTATTTTGCGAAAAAGCAATGGCCCGCACCTTGGAGGAAACCAAAGCCATGTACGATGCGCACCGAGAAACCGGTAGAATATTACAGGTGGGCCATCAGCGGGTTTTCAATCCCGTTTATCTGGAAGGAATGAAACGCATTCACAACGGTGAACTGGGACAAATCGGACAAATTCGCGCCTATTGGCATCGCAACAACGACTGGCGACGAAAAGTACCCGATGATACCGAAAAGATGGAACGATTCATCAACTGGCGGTTGTATAAAAAATATTCGGCCGGACTACTCACCGAATTGATGTCACACCAGATTCAGGTAGCCAACTGGGCATTGCAAAAAACGCCCGTATCGGTGACCGGAACCGGAAGTATTGTTTTCTGGAAAGACGGTAGAGAAGTTGAGGATAATATCGCCTTGATCTATTCCTACGATAACGGCGTGCAATTCATCTACGACTCGATGATCAGCAACAAAAAATACGGGCTGGAAGAACAAGTTTTGGGACACAAAGGAACCATTGAATTCGAAACCAACCGCTATTATTCTGAGACCCCACCGCCGGCACCCGGAATCCTTCAACTACTTAACGACATAGAATCCGGCTTCTTTGAAAAAGTCAATATTGGCGGGGCAAGCTGGATCCCCGAAACGGCAGTAAAATATCAGGGTGAACCAATCGTCGAGGAGACAGACTTCTATGACTCGGCACTTCAACTGGAAGGATTTATCCAATATATAAGGAAAGGGCAAGCCCCGGAAAAACTAATCCTTGAGGGTTACAATGCCAGTATCTGGACCCTTCTGGGCGAAATAGCCATTGATACAGGAGAAAAAGTAACATTGCCCGAAGAATATAAAGTATGAAACACCTTGAAATACAAGTTTTCCCATCCTCTGCAAACCTAATATTTTAATATTAGACAATTTAAAGACCAATGAAATGAGCATAGCGATGTTTGCCCCAAAAAGAGATGTATATAATACAGACAAGCCATGCGAGGTTCATTGGTCCAATGTTTTAGATAAATTACATACGCATGAAGAACATTATAATAACCTCTCAACAACTAAAAAGAGAATTGGTCATCTGGCTTCTTTGCCTGGTTGCCGCTGTCGGGCTAAACGTTTATGCTATCCTCATTTATTCCACCAGCTGGCATGAACTTTATACCAAAGCAGGATATGTCATCGTTCTGAGTTTTTTCATCTACGGAGTTTTATGGCTCTTGAGGGGCCTTCTCCTGTTGATCCGTTATCTGGTTCGGAAAAGATCGAAAAGCTGAAAAAAAGATGAACGGAAAATGGATGTCAAGCAGCTCTGTGATCCCTGGTGCCTTCTTTGTGACGCACTGTATGAAATTTTGTTTCACGCCATCTCACCGGGGCGTCACAGAGTTCCTGCAAGCAAGAAACAATCTTTAAAGGCCCCCGCCCTTTGACTTCATCAGCATGTTTCATGGACCCCACAAACTGGCAAATTGAAAATGAAATTCTCTTCTTGTCGTGAATGGTCCTTCTTTTAACACCCCCTAGCGGGAATCTGATTTTAAACCATTTTCATCTTTCAGGTATGCCATATGGCTGATAATGAGCCGAAGCTCATCCCACGAGATCTTCTCTCCAAAATGTTTCTTGATCTCACTTAAACTTTCAACCTTATTCTTTTCCAGCCACTCGACGACCGGCTTCACCTTTTCGGAAGGTACAAATTGAAAAACATTCACCTCCCCATTGCGCACATAATGGCAAAAATGGTTGTAAACGGTACCGACCGTCAGATGACGTTCTGCCGCGATCTCTTCAATACTTTTCCCCTTTTTAAACAGTTGAAATGTAATTTCTCTGGTATTGGGTTTGGGCTTTTTTGGGGGTTCTATTTCTTCGGAATCGGTTTCAACCAGTGTTAGTTTTTTCTCTTTACAATACGCCTGAATGATCTCAAGAACTTTAGGGCCATATTTTTCCAATTTTGCTTTTCCAAGTCCGGGAATGGTTTTCAATTCTCTCAGCGAAGCAGGTAGCCGGTCCGCAATATGCTTCATGGATTTAACCTGAAGAATTATATATACCGGAACATTTGCTTTTTCAGCCATATCATCCCTCCAGCTCTTCAAGCGGGCATATAATTCCGGATGGGCCACCGACACATTCACCGCTTTGCCCCCACCCATGGTTTTTACCTTTGAAGAAGTCTCGTCCAACATGGCTTTAGCTCTCACTTCCAGATATTTCCGCACCGTAAACCCGTCCCGACAGGAGAGAAACACCTCACCTTTTACCTGCAGTTCACTACCCAGCCGATCCAACGCTTGCTTCAGCATCTTCCGAAAATCTTTGTTATCGGTCTCGATGCTAAAGCTTCCATAAGGTTCCAACAGACCCGACTTCATTTGGTCATAAAACCACGTGCAGGCTTTTTTTAACCGTTCCTGTAACACTACGTTGTTGGTTACATCTTCGTTTTCTTGCATCAGTTGTTTTAGCTGAAGGATAAACTTTTCAGCTACCGGCTTCAGCGTATCCTCAACCAACCTTTTCATTTCCCCCAATGTAGAATTAAGATCCTCTCCCAGGGCTCCTTTGTTTTCATTTATCAGCCGCATCAGATAGCCCAATTGCCGGCTCAAAATGTCAAAGTCAAACATTCCGGTCAAAACGGTCAGCCCAAATTCGTATTTGGAACGCGTCAGCGTCGCATCATCCACAGGGTTTTCTTCCACTTGTCGAACAAACGCCATCACTTCGGTATCGGTTTTCAGCGCCGATACATCCAGTGGTTTTGTCAACACCAATCCTTCAAGCGATTTACAACGGCTCAAAGCCACGTACACCTGACCATGAGCAAAGGCTGCATTGGCATCAATTATGGCCTTTTCGAAAGTGAGCCCCTGACTTTTGTGAATGGTGATGGCCCATGCCGTTTTCAGCGGATACTGAATAAAGGCCCCCTCCACATTCTCCTGAATTTCTTTGGTCTCGTCATCAATAATGTATTTAACATTATCCCACCGATCGGGTTTCACCTCAATGGGTTGGGGATGATCATCGCATGTCACCAGTATGGCATCATCCGAAAAACCGGTTACTTCCCCGATTTTTCCGTTGTAATAAAGCTTTTCTCCCGACGAATCATTTTTAATAAACATCACCTGAGCACCAACCTTAAGCAACAACTCCGGATCGGTAGGGTAATTGCTCTCCGGAAAATTCCCTTCCACCCGGGCCACAAATTTTCTGGCTTTTCCGGGCAGTTTATCCAGCCGCGAATCATTGATCTTTCGCGCCTGATAATTATGAGTCGTCAGGGTAATATACCCTTGTTCGGGATTTTTCAACACCTGGGGCCGATAACAGGCATTCAGCAGGTCTAGTCCTTCCTGATTCAGCCGGTTATCCCGAATCATATTGAGCACTTCAATAAATTTTTCATCCTGCTGCCGATAAACATATTTCAGTTCTATCGTCACATAACCGGTCTGTTGCAAAGCCCTGCTACCAAAGAAAAATGACGAATCATAATGGTTTTTCAACAACGCCCATTCTTCCGGTTTCACCACCGGTGCGAGTTGTTGAAGGTCGCCGATCATCAACAGTTGAATTCCTCCGAAGGGCTTACTGCTCTTACGGTAACGCCTTAACACCTCATCGATACCGTCCAGCAGATCCGCTCTCACCATACTAATTTCGTCGATAACCAGAAGATCCAAAGTCCGGATGATGTCAATTTTTTGACGGCTGAACCGAAAAGTCGATCGTCCTTCCTTTCCCGACCGGTTGGTAGAGCCCGGCAGCAATGGACCTAATGGAAGCTGAAAAAAAGAGTGAATCGTTACTCCCCCGGCATTAATGGCCGCCACACCGGTAGGAGCAACCACCACCATCCGTTTGGGCAACTCTTTTTTCAATCGACGCAGGAAGGTTGTCTTTCCCGTTCCCGCTTTTCCGGTCAGAAAAACATTACGTTGAGTGAATTCTACAAATTCTCTGGCAATTTTTAGCTCCGGATTGATCCGGTCATTCATAGCACCTTTATTTTTTATTATTGCGACCTTCAAAATTATAGGTTACCACGCGATTTTTCAATTTATTACCCGAAAAACAACGGTTTATCCGAACATTCTCCTTTAACCCCCTCATTGTGTGAAACCAAAAAATCTGTTTATTTTTGCACACCTTAATTCCACCAATCATCCTCATATCCAACAAATTTTATTAAATTGACTATCCATTTACATACTAACCATGAAAAAACTGACATCTCTCATTCTTGCAGGCCTGGGGTTTATGACAGGCTGTAACGATAAGTCCCAGTCATTTATTCGACCTGTTTTCAGTCCCGAAAAAGTTGAGGTAAAAAGCGGAATCCTGACGCCAGAAATATTATGGTCGTTCGGCAGAATCGGCAATGTCAAAGTTTCGCCCGACCATAAAAAAATCCTTTACACCGTTTCCTGGCCCGACATTGAAAAAAACTCATTCCACACAAACCTATTCATTTCCAACCTGGACGGCTCGGAAAAACAACAAGTTGTCCCCCAATTCCAAAAACCAAGCTTATTATCGCTAAGCCTCACTTGGGGAAATAAAAAAAAGGTATCGATCGAAACAGACGACAAACCTGATTTCTCCATATCTGATGTATCCTGGCACCCCGATGGGAAAAAGATCACCTTTATCAGTAATAAATACGGCACCTACCAGCTCTTCGAAATGCTTCCCGACGGGAAAGATGTTATTCAAATCACCGACCTCCCGGATGGAATCAAAGGATACAAGTACGCGCCCAACCTGAAACATCTGCTGGTGCTGAAAGAGGTAAAGCTGGACGAAACACCTGCCGAAAAATACCCCGACCTGCCCAAAGTGAATGCGCGCATTGAAGATGATTTGATGTACCGACACTGGGATCACTGGCACGACTATAAATACAGCCACATCTTTGTGGCACCCTATCAACAGGATCATTTGATTACCGAAGCCACAGATATCATGGAGGGGGAACCCTTCGACACCCCTCTGAAACCCTTTGGAGGCATGGAACAAATCTCATGGACCCCCGACGGACAAAAAATTGCCTACACATGCAAAAAACTCAAGGGAAAAGAGTATGCTGTTTCAACCAATTCCGACATATATCTTTACGACCTGAAGACCCAAGCCACCCAGAATCTAACCGAAGGAATGCCCGGGTATGACAAAAATCCTGTCTTTTCACCCGACGGTCTTAGGATGGCCTGGGAAAGCATGCCGCGCGACGGCTACGAAGCCGACAAAAACCGGCTGATGATCAAAGATCTGGAATCGGGAAAAGTGATTGATTACACCGCCAACCTCGATCAAGACATTCACAGTCCCGTATGGAATCTAATGGGCGACGCCCTCTTTTTCATTAGTAACCGACACGCCACCGAAGATATTTACCGAATCAATTTACCGGGCGGGGACATTCATAAAATCACAGCCGGGGAACATAACTACACCTCCGTTATTCCTGCCGGAGGACAACTGATTGCCACCCGAATGAGTATGAGCAGTCCCACAGAAATTTATGCCGTTAATTCCATCGACGGATCGGCCATCAACATCTCCATGGTTAATCAGCCTATTTTGAATAAGCTCACCATGGGAAAAGTGGAAAAACGATGGATCACCACCACCGACAATAAAAAAATGCTCACCTGGGTTATTTATCCGCCCAATTTTGACCCCGGCAAAAAATATCCCACTCTATTATACTGCCAGGGCGGCCCCCAAAGCAGTGTGAGCCAGTTTTGGAGTTTCAGATGGAACTTCCAGATGATGGCGGCCAACGATTATATTATAGTAGCTCCCAATCGACGAGGACTACCCGGATTCGGACGTGAATGGACCGAACAGATCAGTGGCGATTATGGCGGACAAAACATGCTGGATTATTTAAGCGCTATCGATTCCATGGCCGAAGAGCCCTTTGTGGACCAAAATAAATTAGGGGCCGTAGGTGCCAGCTATGGAGGTTACTCCGTCTACTGGCTGGCCGGCAACCATAACAAACGGTTTAAAGCTTTCATCTCTCATTGCGGGGTATTTAATCAGGATATGATGTACACCACCACCGAAGAGATGTTCTTCGTTAACTGGGATTTGAAAAAGCCTTACTGGGAAATGCCGGACAAGAGATACGATTTTTCACCTCACCTCTTTGTCGATAAATGGGACACCCCCATACTGGTTATTCATGGCGGCAAAGACTTTAGGATTCCCTACACACAGGGCATGGCCGCCTTTAATGCGGCACAGTTAAGGGGGATTCCCTCACGCTTTTTATTCTTCCCCGAAGAAAGCCACTGGGTGCTTTCGCCTCAGAATGGAATCTTGTGGCAGCGCGAATTTTTCGACTGGCTCGATCACTGGCTTAAGGAGTAAAAACAAAAACGCATAAATCATCTATAATCAATGGCACGGGGAACAAAGGATTTACCAAAAAATCCGGTTCCCCGCCCTTTTACGATTCCATAACCCTCTCTGTCTGCAAGCGACGACGACGGCCTACCACAACCATTAATACAATAGATATACCTTTTAGCAGAAAACCGGTCATCATCATCCAAAAACCGGGCCCTTCATCAGGTAGGACATTCTTCAGATATCCTCCGGCACCAACCATGCCGATACCCACAAACAGCAGGGCCAGATAACGGCCGGCAGCCAGCGTGCCATTCAGCAAGCCGATCACCAAATAAATGACCTTAAGCGTTATTCCGGGAATCAGAATAAAATAATACCATTCCACCCCAAACACACGCAATCCTAAAGAAAAAAGCACCAACCCTAATCCTATAAACAACAGATATTTTATTCTCATAGCATTCAATATTATTTAACAATACCTCTTCAATGATTCCGGCGCAAACCGATCTGATTATTTGAAACCAACAAAAGGCAGGCGGCTATTGTTCGAGCCAACGCCGATATTCAGAATCTACAAAACGCCCAAAAATAACCAATCAAATCAAATGGTTTGATTATCTTTAATTCCTAAATCAAAAAAGTCAAGCAGTTATAATTACTCAACCGGCACTTCGGTTTGGTCAATATTTTTTTGGGGCCGCAGGTGCAAGGTTAAAGAATATTTCTCTGACAAAAAACTTAACTCATTCTCATGAAGCGCAAAACAGTATTAATAACGGGAGCTTCTTCCGGTATAGGAAAAGAAACAGTCAGCTATTTTGCCCATAAGGGGTGGAAAGTTGCCGCCACCATGAGAGATACATCCAGAGCCGGCCAACTAAAAGATCTTCCGGGGGTGGCCATCTATCGCCTCGATGTCACCCAGCCTCACATCGTTGATGAGACCATTCAAAAAGCATGGGATGATCTGGACGGCATAGCGGTGGTGATCAACAATGCGGGTTACGGCACCCTGGGAACCTTTGAAGGGGCCAATGACGATCAGATTATTCGACAAATCGACACCAATTTTTTGGGAACCTTGCGAGTGATAAAAGCCCTTCTTCCGCTGATGCGCGAAAGAAGAGAAGGGACCATTATCAACCTCTCCTCCATGGCCGGAAGGATGGGGCTGCCCCTCTATTCCCTCTATAACGCCAGCAAATATGCCATCGAAGGGTTTACCGAAAGTCTCTACTTCGAGGTTCGTCCTTTTAATATTAAAGTGCGACTCATCGAACCGGGCCCCGTATGTACCGAATTTTATGGAAGATCCAAAGAAGATATTATGCCTCCTGACCATGAAAAGTACATTGCCATTTCGCAAAAGGTTGCCCATTTCTACAACATCACCTTCAAATATGCCTCCGCCCCTAAAGTAGTGGCCAAAACCATCTTTAAAGCAGCCGTTTCAAAACGAAGAAAATTAAGATATAAACCGGGCTTTCAGGTGCATGTCTATTTGTTTATTTATCGTTTGCTACCCCTTTCCTGGTTTCAAAAAATTATTCGCGTAATAACCAACATTTAATGTTTTGTTTAAAGCAGCTTAAAAAAACAATCGGCGCATCTGTCGGTTACTTTTAATCTGTTTAATTCACAAAACACCTCATCAATCGTAAAAATGGAAAAAAGTCAGTTCATCGTGTTCTTTACAATAGTAATATCGGTTCAAATTCTTGTTAATTTTTACCTGACTCTGCGAGGCTACCAGGCCCTGGAAGCCTTTCCCCGGGTGCGGCCCTGGTTTATTGCGTTTATGATTGTCGCCACCTTTTCCTACCTGGTTGGCCGCACATTAGAAAAAAGCATGTACAATCCTTTGGTGGTCTCACTTCACTGGCTGGGTGCTTTTTGGTTTGCCGTGATGCTTTACGCCACATTGCAACTGCTTCTGATCGACCTGACACGCATCATCGACCTGGTCCTCCCCTTTATCCGCAAACTTTCAGGCGAAAATTATCCCTTGTTTAAATTCAGAACGGGTCTGATCGTCGCTTCCATCACCTTTTTGGTGGTGATGGCAGGACATCTCAATGCCTGGTATCCCAAAACGGTTCACCTCAGTCTGGATATCCCTAAAAAAGTGGAAGGCATGGACAGCCTGCGCATTGTAGCCGTCAGCGACATCCATCTGGGCACCATCATTGGTCCGCGAAAAACAGGCAAACTGGTTCGTACGGTCAATGCGTTGAATCCTGACATCATCCTGTTGGCCGGCGATGTGCTCGACGAAGACGTAGGCCCCGTCATTCGCCAAAATCTTGGTGACTCACTCAGTCAACTTAGCGCCCCGATGGGGATCTACGCCTGCACCGGCAATCATGAATACATCGGTGGCGGAGAACCATCCATCCAATACCTCGAACAACACAACATCCGGGTATTACGCGACACGAATGTCTTCATCAATGATGCTTTTTACCTCATTGGCAGAGAAGATCGAAGTGCCCCTTCCAGAACAGGAAAAAAGAGAAAAACCATCGAAGAGTTGCTTCCAACTGTAGATACCACCAAACCCGTTATTCTGCTGGATCACCAGCCCTATCATTTAGACAAAGTGGCCAATACCGGTGTGGACCTTCAGATATCGGGGCATACCCACCACGGTCAACTGTGGCCTTTTGGCTATATCACCAACCGAATATATGAGGTGAGCCGGGGATATAAGCAAAAAGGGTCCACCCACTTTTATGTGAGTACGGGTTTTGGCACCTGGGGACCGCCGGTACGTACGGGCAATCGTCCAGAGGTGGTGGTGTTGACCTTGAAATTTAACGCGGGCAAATAATCAAAATTCCAGGATTATCCCAATGGTGGGCAACACCGTCCCGGAAGAGGTGGCCAGCTCTTTCAGCTCATATCGTTGTTCCGCTTCGGGAGCCTCCGGATTTTGAATCACCGGATTTCCGTTTTCGTCGGTAACTTGTATCAGCTTAGGGGCTTCCACGTTCTTTTTGTTGTAGGCATTTTGAATGTCGAGGTAGACCCCCAGTGAAAAGTTTCGGAAAATCCATGTTTTATCCACGCGAAGATCCAACTGATGAAAAGGATCTAACCGATTTTGGTTAAAACGACTGTAATCGAGGTATTCACGTCCCTGCACATCCCAGGCAGCCACCAACTCCGACCGCTCTTTGTCGTAGGGCGTATAGGGTAATCCTCCTGCCAGACGCCATTTCAGGCCGAAGTCCCAGTGCCGGGAAAAGGATTTGTTAAAAGTAAGGGTCAGCAAATGTCCGGCGTCCCACGAGGAGGGCACATAATTCCCGTTAATGTCGGTAAACTGGCTGTTCACCCAGGTATAGGCCAGAATGTAGCTATACCCTTTGGCCGATTTCTGACGTACCAGGAATTCCACGCCATAGGTGCGTCCGTCGGCAGAGCTGGTCACCTCCTCATCGCCCAGCACGCCATAGTCGGCACCTTTACTGGCCAACGCCACCGAATCGGTAACCGAAAACGGATAGTTGCGATACCTTTTCCAAAAGCCTTCCACACTCAAACGGGTCGAATTATTGGGGCGCCACTCCATCCCTCCCACCAAGTGATCGGAATGAATGTAGGACAGCCCATTCTCTTTATTGACCATCTCTCCCGCATTATTTCGAAAACCCATGGTTGTGTAAGGTGGCAACTGAAAATATCTTCCTGCATTGAAATTTAAACTTAGCTCGGGGATAATCCGGTACGACAAAGTGATCCGCGGACTCAGCTGATCCATCAAATTATTCATTTCATCGCTGTAGGTATTGGCATCCATCCGCAGTCCCAGCCGCACATCGAGGCGTTCGTCGGCAAAGGTACTGTAAACCGACCCGAAAACACCGTAACTGAAAAAATCCATGTCGGTGCGGTAGTTGATCTCCATGGGTAGCTCATCTCTAAAAACCCGCGTATAGGTTCGGTTGTAATAAGAAATGCCCTCCATCGACAGTCCGGCCCGAAGCGTCACGCGCCCCGGATTGCTGTACAACTCCATCCGCAACCGGTTTTGGATCTCATCGCTCACGTAATCATTCAGCAGTTTATCGGGGTTATCCTCTTCATTATCCTGATATTTATTGATCCGATTATTGAGATGGCTGCGACTTAAGGCCACCTCAACATAGTTTTGGTCCATAAAATGCTTAAAGGATGCTCCCACCGTATAGTTCCATTGTTCAAAGGCCGGAAGATATTCCAGGATGTATTGGTTTTCTTCGGTAGGATCGGGTGATGGGTTATATTTAAACCGGTCTATTGCCCCGACCCCCAGCAGGACTAACTCATTCTTTGAATCAAAGCGGGTTTTGGTGCGGTACTGGAAATCGGTAAACGACGGCAAAAAGGGTAGCCCCAATTGATCAAACAAAAACTGCAGATATGAACGACGAACGGAAAACAAACCACCCGTTTTCTTGCCCAGTGGCGTGTTGGTCGACAATGACAACTCTGAAGCGCCCAGCGTAGCCTTAAAGCCAGGCTTATCCTTATTGGCATCAATTTGTTTAAACTCAAAGACCGAACTCATGGCATTGCCTCGATCGGCAGGAAAAGCGCTGGAATAAAAATCCACCTCCCGAATAAAATCCACATTCAGGATCCCCACCGATCCACCCGAGGCGCCCTGTGTGGAAAAGTGATTCAACACGGGTATTTCTATCCCATCGAGAAAGAAGCGATTCTCTGATGGCCCGCCACCCCGAACAATCAGATCATTACGAAACGACGCATTGGCGCCCACACCGGGAAAGCTCTGAAGCACCTTGGCCAGGTCGCGGGATGCACCGGCACTCTTTTCAATCTGTTCGATGCCTATTCTTCGCAACGATACGGGCGTTTCGCCCTTACGCACAAAAGCACCGGCACTTACCTGCACCTCCTCCAGCTGTGTACTTTTTTGCACCATCGAAATCTCCACATAATTGGAGCGGATGGCAGAAATATTGATCTCTTCCGACAGCAACCGTTCGTAACCGATTGACGACAGTTGCAAACGAATGAAACCGGGCTCCAAACCTTCAAAAACAAACGCTCCGGCCTCATTGGTGGTGGTGCCTATGGTGGTACCTTCAATGATGATATTGACAAACGGCAGCGGCTCATTGGTATAGGCATCTTTTACCAGTCCGCGAAGAACCGATGTCTGGCCCATCACCATCCAACCCTGAACGGCAAATAACAATAATATTACTATTCTCTTATAACTCATGAAATAAATATACAGAAAATAAATTAGTTTTTAGAAGACTTCAGGCTGTGCTCAGAAGAAAGATACTAAATAGCGCGATATCATTGAATATAAATAGGGACTTATACTTTCAACCTCTGATACTGACGACTAAACCTCCGGCTTCTGATACTTACTCTAAAATTTTCAGATCCTATTTGGGTCGTCAATTTTCGACCTAAAAAATTTTAGATTCGATTTCAGCCGCTGGTTTTCGACCTAAAAAATTTTAGATTCAATTTTAGCCGCTGATTTTCGACCTGAAAAATTTTAGATTCAATTTCAGCCGCTGATTTTCGACCTGAAAAATTTTAGATTCAA